>NC_014506.1:307599-615199 GCF_000147355.1 Sulfurimonas autotrophica DSM 16294 | reverse complement strand
AACCCGGCATCAGTCAAACATACCCAATTTTCACAAGATGAGAGTCTTGGGCAAAATAACCGTATATTCAAGTCCGGAGTACATCAAAAAGAGTTTTATGATAACCTATGGAAAAGCATTTTAGGCGGCAATACATATCAAAATATATTAATTAATAAGAAAAAAGACGGTTCTCTTTACTATGATGAAAAAATCATCTCTCCATTAAAAGACGAAAATGGAAATATCAATTACTTTGTCTCTACAGGCCGTGATATTACTGAACGCATAGCATTGGAAAAACAGCTCAAAAAGCTTGCGACAAAAGATACACTCACAGGTATTTATAACCGCTATAAAATCAATACAATAATTGAAGATGAAATAAAAAGAGCAAAGCGCTATGGTGAAATATTTAGTCTGATAATGCTTGATATAGATAACTTTAAAAAAGTTAATGACACATATGGACATGATACAGGAGATTATGTTCTTCAGGAGATTAGCCGTGTTGTTTTGGGTACTATTAGGAAAACAGACAGTTTTGGAAGATGGGGTGGAGAAGAGTTTATACTTGTGGCACCCCATACAAACAAAGATGAAGCACTAGAACTTGCTCAAAAAATACGTAAAAATATAGAAAAACACCTTTTTGAGTATGTGAAACAAATTACTGTCAGTATTGGAGTCACACAATATACAACAAATGAAGAGAGTACAACACTTATAAAACGTGTAGACAACGCACTCTATGAAGCAAAAGCAAATGGACGCAACCAAGTAGCCTTTCTTTAACCATATTTTAGATATAATCGCGAAAAATATTATATAGGCTAAACATTATGGTAACAGTACAAAATTTAACTATGCGCTTTGGAAACAGAGTACTCTTTCAAGATATAAACTTAAAACTTGACCGTCACAAAAGATACGGTCTTATCGGTGCAAACGGTGCCGGTAAAACAACATTTTTAAAAATTCTTTCCGGACAAATTAATGAATATGATGGTGAAGTAATCATCCCAAAACAAAATAAAGTCGGCGTTTTAGGGCAAAATCAATATGCTTATGAAGACTTTACTATTATGGACGCTGTTTTGTATGGAAACAAGCGCTTATATGATGCCATCAAAGAAAAAGAAGAAATCTATATGACGGGTGACTTTGAAGATGATGCGGTGAACAATCGTCTTGCAGAGCTTGAGACTATTTGTGTAGAAGAAGATCCAACCTATGAGTATGATGTAAATATTGCAAAAATTCTTGAGAATGTGGGAATTCCTGCTGAGAAACACAATGATCTTATGAGTACTCTTGATTCTGCCGACAAATTCAAAGTACTTCTTGCACAGGTTTTATACCCAAAACCTGATGTACTCTTTCTTGATGAACCTACCAATAACCTTGATATTGAAACAATCAGCTGGTTAGAGCATGAACTACAGCGTCACGAAGGTACAATGGTCGTTATTTCTCATGACAGACACTTTTTAAATGCTGTTGTTACAAATATTCTTGATGTTGACTATCAAAAAATTCGTGAATTTACAGGAAATTATGATGACTGGTATATTGCCGCAAATGTTATGGCAAAACAGATGGAACTTGATAATGCAAAAAAACTCAAAGAAAAAGATCAGCTTGAGGCCTTTGTGCGTCGTTTTAGCGCAAATGCATCAAAAGCAAAACAGGCTACTTCAAGACAAAAACAACTCGATAAACTCCAAATAGATGATATTAAACCATCATCCCGTCGTGATCCGTCTATTGTTTTTAAAGCAAAAAGAGTTATGGGTGATGAAGCGCTCAATGTAGAGCATATTTGCCATTCTTATGGTGATAATGAAGTTCTTAAAGATATCACTTTTAAAGTAAATCCTGGTGAAAAAATCGCCATTATCGGTGGAAACGGTGTAGGTAAAACAACACTTATAAAAATCATTATGGAAGAGATGCAACCAAGCTGCGGCGGAGCTGTTACTTGGGGTGCGACTATTGAGCCCTCATACTTTCCACAAGATACAGCAGACATTATTAAAGGTGACGGTACACTTTACGACTGGTTACGCGCATTTGATCCTAAGCGTGAAATAGCAGAAATAAGAAACTGTCTTGGTCGTATGCTTTTTAACGGTGAGCAGCAGGAGAAAAATGTAGAATCAATCTCCGGTGGAGAAAAACACCGTATGATGCTTTCAAAAATGATGCTTGAGGGCGGAAACTTTTTAGTACTTGATGAACCGACCAACCACCTTGACCTTGAAGCGATTGTTGCTCTTGGTGAAGCACTTCATGAGTTTAACGGCAATGTGGTTTGTGTTTCACATGACCGTGAATTACTTGATGCTTTTGCTACACGTATTATAGAACTGCATGCAGACCATACATACACTGACTTCCAGGGAAGTTATGAAGAGTTTGCTGCTGCAAAAGAAGCCGGAACACTCTAATTATGCAAAAGTATAAAAACTACTTAGGTTTGGGCATTGCAGGTAATTTTGCACTGCACCTTGCTCAAGCCGGAGAACTCGAAGATTTTAAAAATATTATCACAGAAGATGAAGCGGCACCAAAGGGTATGTTTCCATTTTATCTTCCTTGCAAAAAAACTACAGGTACTCCTCGTCCAAAAGAGATGCTCTTTACCTACCCTCTTTCTTCTACCGGCATCAAACTTCCAGAAGAAGATGTCAATGTTCAGGCTGAACCGGAAGTCGGACTCATTTGTGAACTCAGCTATAAAGATGGCAAAATTAGCGGCATTGCTCCAAAATATTTCGCTGCATATAATGACTGTTCTATCCGAATCGGCACAGCTGAGAAAATCAGTGATAAAAAGAACTGGGGAGAAGATTCCAAAGGAATTGCCTCAAAGCTTCTAAAAATTGATAAGTTTGCACAGGGCGGTGTGATGGATGACTTTAGTATCTGCAGCTTTTTGCGCCGTGATAATGAACTGCATGCTTATGGCGAGAATGTAGAACTCAGCGGATACAGCTACTTTTATGACAAACTCACTGAGTGGATTCAAAATCAAATAAATACGCAAGAAGATTTTGGACCACTAGAAGATATAAAAACTTATATTACTGCATGTAACAATCCGACAGATGCTATTATCAGTATAGGAGCAACACGCTATACTCCATATGGAGAGACGACTTTTTTACAAACAGGTGATGAAGTTTTAGTGGTTGTATATAATCATAAATCTTATTCTTTGGATGATGTGTTAAAAACACTTCAAGACAAAGAATATAACAAAGAAAATATGAGTATTTTGGTTCAAGAAGTACACTAGATGAGTAGAGGCAAAAAACTCGATTTATTCATAGGTGCTGATATTGATGATGGCTGGGCACAAGTGCAAAATTCGCGCAAAACAAAACTTTCAAGTGAAATTCAAGAGAGTGGCAAACATTTTTTAGTATTTCAAAAAGAGAAACGCAGAGGAAAAACAGTTACACTTGTCGGTGAATTTCACAGACCAAAAGAGGAACAAACTGCACTGCTCAAATTGCTCAAGAAAAAACTAGGTTGCGGAGGCAGTGTCAAAGATGGCTGGATGGAATTTCAAGGAGAACTAAAAGAGAAGCTTCGTCCTCTTTTAGTTGAGCAGGAATTTCGTTTTAAACACGGGCACTAAGCAATTTTCGCCTTTGAGGCGTTAGATGTTATAACATACCTGTCTCTTCCGCCCTCTTTTGCTTCATACAACATTTCATCAGCACGTGAAATTAACACCTCTTCATCCAAAGCGTCATCTGCTATGCAGCAGACAACACCCACTGAAATTGTAAGAAACTGATTCACTGTTGAAGATTCATGTATAATTTCAAGATCTCTAACGGCATCACCAATTTCTCTAGCAAGGTTTGCACTATTGGTTTCATCTGTATCGCTGAGCAGCACGCCAAATTCTTCTCCGCCGAGTCTAAATACATAATCACCCGGACGTTTAAGCGTCCCTTTTAAAACTTTTGCAACGCTTTTAAGTGCATAATCTCCCTCGACATGACCGTAGGTGTCATTGTATTGTTTAAAGTAATCAATATCTAACATCATAAAGGTTACGTAAGCCTTATTACGCTTTGCACGTTTGATTTCTCTGTCATATATAAAGTTAAAATATCTTCGGTTATGAAGATTGGTCAACGAATCTGTGTAAGAAGCATTTTCTAGTTTTTTGTTAGCAAGTTTTAGCTTTTTAGACGCTACTTCAAGTCGTGTCTGGTCTTTTTGAATACTCTCAAATACATAAAATAGCATCACCAGTACACCCAATATAATAACACCTAGTGAAATACCTATCTTCATCAGTATTGAATGGTATGCGTATAGAAATTTTTTTCTTTCATAATTTGCCATATTAACTTCATAATTAATCAATTTTTGTAAAATATTATGAATCGATTCAACTTTTTTTTCAAGTGTCTTGATTGATATACGGCTTAAATCTTTTGAAGATTTCACGGCATTTAAAACTTTATAAAAATAATCGTTTGTGCGGTTAAGTTCTAAATCAGCATACTCCAAATAATGAAGTTCGTCTTCTGTTTTAAAATGAGACGAGTAGCTTTTCCATTTTTTATTGATGTACTCTAGTGATGATTCTATTTTAGATGCTGCTTCACTTGGACTTATTTCAGCTCGACTTGCCTTGTAAACAGTGTCGGCTAAGCCATAGTTATATGTTTGGACTATTTCATTTAATTCAGTAACAGGTATTAAAGAACCAAAATACAAAGAATCCATATTTTTTTTCATTGCATTGACATAGGTCGCTCCTATAAAACCAAAAGCGAACAAGCCCATAGTTATCAATAGAAAAAGAAAAAAAAGCTTACTTTTAAGTTTAAGCGCTTCAATAAACTGCATAAATGTCCTTACTTTGTACAAAGTATATAGCATATTTTGTACCATCTTTTAAGAGAGAAAATATCTATAATTTATGATAAAATTCTAAACAGATTTAAAAAACTGATATGTTTTTTTTCGGAAGCAAGGTTTTAACCTTGCCTTTTAGACATTTAAGCAAATAGGCCTAGGTTAAAACCTAGGTTCCGAAAATAAAATAGATAAAGAGAGAAACATGAAAGCCCAGGCAATAAAAACAGAACAATATTTAAACCCAAAAGAGATAAAAGAACATTTAAAAAATGTAGAGTATATCATTATGGCAGCACCGGCACCCGAACATTTTAAACAAACCCCTGTTCATTTCACAATCTTTTTAAATACCGATGAAAAACTTCCAAAAGAGATACAAGATGCCATACTTGAGAAGTTTTTACAAGAACATAAAATAGAAAAACCGGCAGAACTGATGAGTCAGCTTATGCCGGTAGGTTTTGCGCTCACTAAAGCCCAAGACACGCCAATGCCTATGCTTTTAGTAAAGCCCGAAGACCAGAGGAGTATACCACATGCTGTGATGCATGTCATGGACTTTTTAGCAGATTCGGATGCATTTAATGAAGCTAAAAAAGACAATCTTACCGGTTGGAGTTACTCTTACGAGTAATATCTTTGATCTCTTTTGCAATTTTACAGGAGAGATTTTCACACCCGTTTTTCGTTACTAAAATATCATCTTCAATTCTTATGCCTATACCTCTGTACTTCTTAGGAATATTGTCGTCTTCTTCATCAAGATAAATACCGGGTTCTATTGTCATTACCATTCCCGGCTGCAGTGGAATTTCTTTGCCGTTTAGCTTTTTATACGGGCACTCATCATGAACATCAAGTCCTATCCAATGTCCAATACCATGCGGATAATATTTTTTATGTGCTTTTTCTTTTATAAGAGCTTTTAATTCTCCTTGAAGAATTTTCAAATCAATCATGCCTTTGCAGAGCAGTTCTTCAGATTTTTTTTGCAATGAACTTCTTAAAATGCCCGGCTTAATCATTTTAATAATCTCTTTTTGAACATTTAAGACCATTTCATATACCTCTGCTTGAGCTTGAGTGAATTTTACGTTAACAGGTATGGTTCTTGTAATATCACTGGCATAATATTCATATTCGCAGCCGGCATCTATGAGGATGAGTTCCCCCTGAATAAGTTTTTTATCATTGTTTATGTAATGCAGCGTGTTTGCAGAGTTCCCGCAGGCAACTATGGAGGTATAAGCATCACTGTATGCGCCGTTCTTTTTAAAAATATACTCAATATTTGCCTGAAGCTGATACTCATACTGTAGTTTTTTACTTATTTTCATCGCTTTATTATGTGCTTTTTTTGTAATGCTCAATGCTTTATTAATAAGCTTAATTTCACTTTTGGATTTAATTAAACGCATACTTTCAATATAGCTTGCCACATTTTCATAGCTTTGTATACTTTTACCGTGACGTTTTAAAATTTTTACTTTTGAGTAATCCAGCTTAAAATCATAATATATATGATGCTTATTTTGCACAAACTCTTTAAGTTTAGTATTAAACTCATCAAATTCAAAAACATCATCCACCATAAAAAGTGCTTTAGCCTTGTCTTTTCCCAACCTTTTTCCATGCCATAACTCTTGTGTTTTGTCTTTTTTTGCCACAAATAAATAGGTATGAAAATTTTTAGCCCCTTTGACAAACACTAAAGCTGCATTGTCTTCTTTAAAACCGCTCATATAGTAAAAATTACTATTTTGTCTGTATGGGAACTCCGTATCGTTTGAACGTATTTTTGGCGATGCACTAAAGAGTACTGCCACACTAAAAGGCTTCAGTTTACGCCCTAAACGTGTTCTTCTTTTTCTATACTCTTTCTCACTTATCAAGACAGACTCCCTGCAGCCATAAGCCGCACTCTTTTAAGATTTTGTTTAAAGCACTCTCAAGTGCTTTCACACCGCCCAGTGCATTATTTGAGCTGGTCTTTTCTTTTGCATGAAAAGTTTTTGTAGCAACTATTTTATGTGTTGCAGTATTGATTAGGCTACATGTAAAGGCAATATTTACATAGGAATTTTTTTCATTTTCGTCAAAATACTGCATAAAGTCTTCTATATTTATTTCCAGCTTAAAGTCATTTTTTGTTTTTGAGTCTGCAGTTTGCACACTTTTAAAAAGTTGCATTGCTCGCAAAAATCTTGTTATTTCTTCTGTGACTTTATCATTTGGGCTCTGTACCCATCTTGCGCGTGTATATGCATACTGTGCGTATTTTCCTTTAACATAGTACATTTTTAAAGACATAAAAAGTTTGTCGCTAAAAGCCTGCTCCACTTTAAGAGTTTTTTGACTGCATTTGGTTTTACCTGCCTTTAGGACTTCTAAATTCATGTTTAATCTATACTCATTCTGTGCCGGTGTCGGTGAAGTACATCCAGTCACCAAAAATAATCCCATACATGTAATCCATAAGGTTATTAGTCTATTTTTCACCTGGTCCCCTTTTCATTTGTTCTTTTTTAAACAATATATCGCTCGGACTACGTTCATAATGATTGATTAACTCATCTAAATTTATAAGCGTTTGCTGCATCTCCAGCATAGTACTGTTCATCAACGGCAGCGTTTGCACTGTTGCATCTTCTACATTTTCTTCTACATGTAAGAAAGACTTTGCCATATTATTCATAATGATTCCCATGTGAAGATATGTCTCTTTAATACTCGTGAATGATTTATTGATTTTATTTTCCCATTCAATACTCTTATTTACAAATTTATTAATATTTGGAACACTTTCATCTATTTTTAGCGTCAAACGGTCTAAATTTTCGGCACTTTTTTGGATATGTGCCATCGTTTTTTCATCAAGTATACTATCAACTTTCGCCATTACTAAAGCACTTTTGGCTAAAAGTTTAGAAAATTGCTTTTGATTACCATCATTAAGCAGCTGATTTGTTCTGCCCAACGTTAAAAGTAGTAATTCAGACACCGAATCCAAAGATTGCTCAACATTCGCAAAGAATGAAGGAGCTGATTTAATAACAGGACAGCTTTGTCCCTCTTTTATTTTGAGCGGCGGCGCATGATTACTGCCCTCCGTTAAATTTATATAACTCAATCCCGTAATGCCCTGTGCTGTGAGTTTTGCAACGGTGTCTTCTTTTATTGGTGTAGTTTTTAAAATCTGTACCGTTACTTCTACTTGCTCACTGTTGTTTGGATTGATACGCAGTCGCGTTACTTTACCCACTTTGATACCTCTGTATTTTACCGGTGCATTTAGATTAAGACCAAGTACAGACTCATTAAAATATATAATATATTTTTGTGTTTCTTCCGCCTTTGCGGGTTTAAGCATCCAGTATGTAAAACCGAGCATACTCACGATGCCAAGTAAAACTATCAATCCGATAAAAGTATAATTTACTTTATTATTCATTTGGTATGCCCTCCAAAAAAAGTTTGTATAAAATCATTCTTCACAGAAGTGACCTCTTCTAAAGAGCCTTCGTAGGCAATTTTTTTATTGTCAATTATAGCCATTCTATCTAAAGTATTATATATTGAATGTAAATCATGGGTTACAATCACCATAGTAAGACCAAGCATTGTACGTAATTGGAGGATAAGTTCATCAAACTCTCTCGCTGATATAGGATCAAGCCCGCTTGTAGGCTCATCCAAAAACAACAGCTTCGGGTCCATCGCCAAGGCTCTTGCAATACCCGCTTTTTTGCGCATACCTCCGCTTATTTCTGAAGGATATAAAAATGCATCACTTGGTTTTAAACCGACAAGATCAAGTTTAAATGCAACTATCTCTTGTATCATTGCATCTGAGAGTGTTGAGTACTCTCGCAAGGCCAAAGCTATATTTTCTGCTAAAGTCAAAGAAGAAAAAAGAGCACCAAATTGAAATAAAACACCCCATTTACGTCTGAGTTGCTGTGCCTGTTCTTCACTTATATTTTCAATTTTTTGACCTAAAATTTCAATACTCCCAGCGTTAAACTCCTGCAGTAAAACCATTTCACGTAGCAGTGTCGTTTTTCCGCAGCCACTCGGGCCTAACAAGCCATAAATTTCACCTTCATTTACATGTAAGTTCAGTCCGTCATGTACCACTTTGTCACCAAAATCAGTTTTGACATTTTTTACTTTAATAAGCTCCATTATATCCCCAAATTTGTAAAAGCTATTGAAAAAATTGCATCACAGACGATGACTGCAAAAAGTGACTCGACGACACTTTTGGTCGTATTAAATCCTATGCTTTGAGTATCATCTTTAACCATTAAACCTCGGTAAATACCGATAGATGCAATCAAAAATGCAAAAAACGGCCCTTTTACCAGTCCAACATAAAAATGCTTGATTGCCACTACTTCACTCAGTCTATTGATAAAGAGCGAAGGTATCAAATCCAAACTTAAATCTGCTACTATAATTCCACCAAGCATTGCCATCATATCTGATACAAAAATCAATATTGGCAGCATAATGATAAGAGCAATAATTCTAGGCAGTACCAAAAAAGTATAAGGGTCAAAGCCCATAGTCCGCATCGCGTCAATCTCTTGTGTTATTTTCATAGCCCCTATTTGTGCCGTATAAGCAGAACCACTTCTACCCGCTATAACTATTGCCGTAATAAGCGGTGCCAATTCCCTAAATACAGAAATACCCATCATATCTACTATAAAAATATTGCCTCCATAACGCTGGAGCTGATACGCGGCCTGATATGCCGTAACCAAACCGATTAAAAAACTTGTAAGGGCAACAATACCAAGTGCGCGTACTGCACTTTCATTAATTTCAAATGCTATCTCTTTTATGCGAATATTTTTTATACTTTTAAAATAGAGTAAAAAAGATATAAAAATTTTGCCTATGAATTCCATAAAAGAGATAAATGAAAGATAAGATTCATAAAAAATTTTGCCAAAATATTCAAATATACTTTTTTTATGTATATCATCATTGCTATCAAGTCTTTTTTTATGCTCTCGTGTCAACTCAAGTGTATGCAAAAAGTTTTTATTATTGCACTCTATCTCTGCATTATACTCTTCTTGTATATCAGTTAAAAACAGAGCAAATGCAGTATCAAGGTACTGAGCATTTGCCAGGTTGATAATTATTTTTTGAGAATTGGAAAGTTTATTTGTTTCAATGAGGTTTTGCGCTTGAGTAAGATTATACAATGTCAATTCCCCTGAAAAATCAAGGGAGAGACCATCTTTTTGAACATCAATATGAAACGATTTTTTATTCATAATATGAAAATGCTAAAAATCTCTTTCTAAAAGTTTATTAACTTTTAAAATCGTAATAATTTTGTCTTCTTGTTTTCCGACACCGTCTATGATTGTATCATCTCCGTTAACCGTATCAGGCGGCGGTCCAACATTTTCTTTTTTGATGCGTATTGCCATTGTCAGTCTGTCGATTACAAAACCTGCAACTTCATCACCGTGACGCATAACGATAAAACGTGTTTCATCACTCTGTTTTTTTGTCGGCAGTCCAAATTTTGTACGTAAATCTATAAGCGGAATAACGGAACCACGAAGATTAAACACACCCAAAACATATTTTGGAACCTGAGGAACTCTTGTCCAGGTAAAAGGTTTGATAATCTCCTGAATAGACAGAATAGGCACTGCATATTCTTCATCACCTATTATAAAGCCGACAAGTTGAACAACATCATCTAATTGACCTACGACACTCTCCTGCTGTTGTCCTTGTTTATTAATAATATCTTTTAATTTATCACTCATTATAAAAACTCCGCTTTAAAATTAACATTTCTTTGAACTACACTGGCTAAATAATCTGCCGAATAAGGTTTAGTAATATACTCTACCATTCCTGATTCAACACCACGCATACGGTCTGATTTGCCTGTGCGCGATGTTACAGCAATCAATGGCAGATTTTTATATCTGTTATATTTTTTAATTTCACTTGCAAGTGTATATCCATCCATTCTCGGCATTTCTATATCAATAAGCATTGCGTCGATATTATATTCACCGGATTTTAAAATATTGAGAGCCTCTTGACCATCACCCGCTTCAACAATAGTAACACCTAACGGCTCTAATGATTTTTTCATAATCGTTCTATCTGTTTTAGAATCATCAACTACCATTATAGTATAATCACTTGCCTTCGTCTTTTCATTGCTTACAGCTTCACCACCGTCACCATTTGTAAGGGCTGTTGCTTTTACATCTTTTGCCATACTCATCAGTGCGACAACATCAACGATGAGTGTCACACCTCCATCGCCTCTGATTGTAGCTCCGGCAATGCCTTCAATACCTTTGAGATAATCACCTAGAGATTTAATAACAATCTCTTCCTGTCCAACCAAAATATCTACAATGAGGCCCAGTTTGCTTGTTCCTAAACCTAGAACAACAACATAAGCATGCTCACTCGCATCCAAAATTCTCTCAACTTCAAAAATATCCCCAATATGTACCAAAGAGAGAACATCGTCACGCAGCCTCATAACAGAACGGCCTTCAACCGTATAAATTTCATCTTTTGAAATTCTTACTGTTTCAAGTACAGACGCCAAAGGAATTGCATAATGTTCTTCTTGCACACCAACAAGCAGTGCCTGAATAATTGCCAAGGTTAATGGAATTTTTAACTTTATAGAAGTGCCGACATTTACTTCACTGTCAATATCAATAATACCGTTGAGTTTTTCAATGTTAGTTTTGACAACATCCATACCTACACCGCGTCCGGAAACACTCGTTACTGATGCCGCAGTTGAAAAGCCCGGTCTAAAAATAAGGGTATATGCCTCTTTATCACTCATAGTCTCCGCTTCTTTTTCGGTAATAATACCTTTTTGAAGCGATTTCTCTTTGAGCATTTGAGGGTCAAGTCCCTTCCCGTCATCATCTATTTGAATGACGATCTGATTTCCTTCGTTATATGCTTTTAACGCTATTGTACCCTCTTCCGGTTTTCCTTTTGCAATACGCTCCTCGGGTGTCTCGATTCCATGATCACATGAATTACGTATAATATGAACTAAAGGATCGCCGATCTCTTCAACGATTGATTTATCAAGCTCCGTATCTTCACCTGAAATGACAAGTTCTATTTTTTTATTAAGTTCGCGCGAAAGGTCTCTAATCATTCTAGGGAATTTGTTAAACACTTTTCCTATTGGGAGCATACGTGTTTTCATAACTGCAATTTGCAGGTCAGTTGTTACAAGCGAAACTATTGAGACAACTTGATTCAACTCTTCTAAAAATTCCTCACCTTCATAGCGCTCTTCTACATCATCATTTATTTTAATAAGTCTGTTTTTAGCAAGTACAAGCTCACCGATAAGATTCATTAGGTGGTCTAGTCTTTTTACATCCACACGAATTGTCTGCTCAACCGTAGCAGGAGCACGTTTTGCCGGTGCTGCTGCTTTTGCCTCTTCGGATGAGGGTTTTTGTGATGAATTTTCAGCCGATGGAGCAGGCGTTGGTGCCGGTGCTTTTGGTGCTTCGGCTTTTTCTTCTTTCTTTTCTTCTTTTGGTTCTTCTTGAGGTTCTTCTTCGCTCGGTTCGGGCGGCATCGATGGAACTTCCTCACCGGCAGCTATTTTTGCTTCTCTTTTTGCTTTGTCTTCAGCTTGACGCTGCGCTAAAAGTCTTTCTATTTCTGCTTCTACATCATCAGGATCCATGTTCTCATAATCGGGTTCTTCCTCTTCAGGGGCCTCTTCTACTACTTCAACAGGAGCCGCTGCAACAGGTGATTCAACTTCGCCTGTACCGCCACTGACTTTGTCTAGTCTTGCAACACATGCTGATACATCTATGCCATCATCACTGCTTGTATCGCGGATTTTTTCCAAAAGCGCTTTCATAAGGTCAATTGACTCTAAAATCACATCCATAATATCAGGAGTAATAGTAAGTTCCCCATGACGTGCTTTATTCAGCACATCCTCCATGTGGTGTGTTAAATGCGTCAATATATCAAAATTTAAAAATGATGAAGCCCCTTTTACGGTATGTGCAACACGAAATATTCCGTTTAGCAGTTCCAAATCATCAGGATGAGACTCCAGCTCAACCAAATCTTCATCTAATTTTTCAACAAGCTCAAACGATTCAACTAAAAAATCTTGTAGTATTTCTTGAAATTCATCCATATTTACACTCCCTATTTCTTCATATGTGCACGAACGATACGTGACACTTCATCAAAAAATGAACTCGCTTGAAACTTAACTAAATAAGCTTCTCCACCAGCTTCTTCGCCTCTTGCTTCACTAAAATGATCACTTATTGAAGAGTTAAATACAATAGGAATATTATTGAATCTTTCATCTTCTTTGACTTTTGCTGCAAAATGAAAACCATCCATTTTAGGCATTTCAACATCTGAAATAATTATTTTTAAATTATTGGCTATTGAATCGCCGTATGTTGTATATAAATCATCGAGTTTGCTAAGACCTTCTTCCCCATCCATCGCTTCAATAACATGAAAGCCCATTTTCACAAGTGCATCTTTTACAATTTTCCTCGCAGTTGCACTGTCATCCAAAACAAGAGCAAGTCCTGAAAATTTTTCTATTGTTTCCGGCGCTGCATCTGTTTCAGGCTCATAAAGTCCTAAATCTTGCACAACACTTTCTAAGTCCAGTATCAGTAAAACATTATCACCCTCTATTTTTGTTACACCGGTAATTTTATTACTTTCCAATCCTGATGAACTACTCATAAAAGATGTCGGTTCAATATCGCTCCAGCTGATCCTTCTAATACGTTTCGCCTCATGCACTATAAAACCTATAAGGACATTATTAAACTCTGTAATAATTACACGGGCGTTTTTTATTGCATTTTCAGGTTCGGCAACACCCATCCACTTTGCCAGATTTACAACAGGAATAACAACTTCTCTTAAATCAAAAATACCTTCTATAAATTCTGGTGTACTTGGAAGTTCTGTTAAATGGGGAATACGGATAATTTCACGTACTTTTGAAACATTAATTCCATATATACCTTCATATACTTTGTCTTTTTCTTGTTTAAATATACGAAAGTCAACAAGTTCCATTTCATTGGAACCGACTTTTAGAGATTTGTTGTCCATTTTTTATATCTCCCTAGGGGAATTTTTTTCTTCTAATAACTCTATATCTTGAGCTGATTTTACAATAAAATATCTTTGATTGCAAGCAAAAGCACCTAGATTAATGTAATGAAAATGTGCTGTATCAAATTGGGTGTTTTGATGAAAATGCCCTTCTATAAAGTAATCACAGTCATACTTTTTGGCCAAGCGTTCTTCTATAAATTCTTTGAAATTTTTAAACTCTTTACAATCATTCTTTTGACTCAAATAAGCATCTAATTTCTTTAAGATTGCATGGTTTGAAAATATATCTATATATTTAAGCAAAAACAGAACAAAAGCGTTTCTGATAAGAGATGTATAGACTTTATACATAAACTCACCACCAAAGTCGCCATGTGCAAGATAGACTTTTTTGTCTTTATATACCGCTTCTACAGGCTGGTCTTTAATGGAAAAGACTTTTGCTTTTGGGAAGATGTTTTTTAGATTAAAGTCATGGTTGCCTTCTAAATATATCACTTCTAAAGTTGTCGAAATATCATTGATAAGTGCAATTATTTCACTGTTTTGTTTACATGTAAACGCAATAGAGCCAAAAAGAGCATCAAATATATCGCCCATGAAAATGAGTTGTGTCGGAATTATTTTTTGAGAATGAATATCTTGAATAAGATAAAAAAGTTCAGGACGTAAATGTGAGTAGTGCGCATCGGAGACAATGAACGCACCTTCTTTAATTACAATTGGATTATGGGACATAGGCTATATCTGGAATTGCCATCGTTTCATCAAAACCCATCATCAAGTTGGCATTTACAACAGCCTGCGCGGATGCACCTCTCATAAGGTTGTCTATGCTTGAAGAAATAAAAAGCATATTGCCTTTTCTTTTTACATAAATGTCGCAAAAATTTGTCCCTGCGACATTTTTCATATTAACAGGCATGTCACTTACTCTTACATGTATATCATGTTTATAAAACTCTTGCAATACTTTCATTGCATTAAACTCTTCATCTACCTGTATGTAGATCGAGCTTATCATACCACGGGTGACAGGCACCAAGTGAGGCACAAAATTTACTTCATCAAAAGAGACGTCCAGTTTGTTTGCAATTTCAGGAGCATGACGGTGCAGCAGAGGGTTATAGGCAAAAAGATTGTCATTTACATTCACAAAGTGCGTCACTTCACTCAGTTTTTTTCCTGCTCCGCTCACGCCTGTTTTTGCATCAATAATAATAGGTGTATTGGGTATGCGTTTGTCCATGAAAGGAAGCAACCCTAAAATAGCAGAAGTCGGAAAACATCCGGGATTTGCAACAAGTTTTGCAGACTTTATAGCCTCACGATTGAGTTCAGGCAATCCATATACAACATGTTCAAGGTTTGCCCTGTCAGTATGCGGACAGTAAAATTCTTCATAAATATCCTGTGGCAGTCTGTAATCAGCGGAAAGATCAACGACTTTGACGTCCTTTTCCAACAAAGGTTTGACATAGGCCATTGCCGTTTTATGCGGCAGTGCCAAAAAAACAAGCTTACATGTAGCAGCCATTGCATCAATGTCTGCTTTTTGTACTTCATCTTCGCACACACCGTTCAATGAAGGATGCAGCTTATTTATAGTTGTACCACCTTCAGAATTTGCAATATATGCCAAATGAAAATAAGGATGTTTTACAAGCATTTTTACAAGTTCAAGCCCTGTATAACCTGTTGCTCCGACTACACCGACATTTATTTTACTGTTTTGTTCCATCTTTATTTACACTCAAAAACAATATCTTGGTATTTTACTTCATCTATCTCGAACTCTTTTTCACCGCCGGGCAGACGAACCTTTACCTCATCGCCCTCTTCTTTTCCTAAAAGCTGTTTTGCCAAAGGAGAGTTAAATGAAATAAGTCCGATATCAGGATTGCTTTCACATCCGCCTACTATAGTATAGCTCACCTCTTCATCTGTATCGAGATTAGTCATTACTACCGTTGAGCCAAAACTTACTTTTGCATGTTCGAGTTCAGTAGGATCGACAATTTGAGAGTTTCCAAGAATCTCTTGAAGCTCTGCCAAACGATTATCTATATTTTTTTGCTGTTCTTTTGCTGCATGATATTCTGCATTTTCTTTTAAGTCCCCATGTTCTAGCGCTTCTTCAATAGCTTTCACCACACCGGGGCGCTTTACTTCTTTTAAATCTTTTACTTCGGCTTGTAATTTTTCATACCCAAACAATGTCATAGGTTCAATTTTTTGCATATCATATTCTTTGTATTAAATTTTTTAGTTTTATGATTATATCAAAACTTCTCTAACTTAACTGAAAAAATATTTTTACACTTTCTTTTCACTCTTATTTTACACTACCAAAATCTTTCATAGGAGGAAAATATATGAAAACAGTTTTATAAAGTAAAATTGGCAAACTTAGCATTACTTGCACTATCAACACAGATGGATGCAGCTGACTGGCTAATGTTACAGGGTTCACAGCCGGAGTTTGTTGCACCAAAAGGGGTAATAGTTCCTTACCGCAGTCATAAACCAAAAGTTTGGGGATTTGTTCAGGCAAATTATAGAGAAGATTATGGAAAGAGCTTAATTAAGAATGGTAGTAACAAAACACCATTTTCTCTGCTTAATCCTGATTTAAAAGATAATTCCGGGTTAAATGTTTTTAGAGCCCGTTTAGCCCTTAGAGGCATGGCTGACAATGAAAACAAAGTTAATTACTTTGTTATGACAGAATTTGGAAATAATGGTATCAATAACCTTGCAGGACACAGCAATGTTGCTACCTACTTTAGCGATGCTTCTGTAACACTCAAATATATTCCTTATGCAAAAGTACGTGTCGGTAAATTTAAATACCCAGGAAGTGAAGAAGGTCTACAGGCTGTTTTTGTTTCACCTTATGTATCATTTACAACGATGACAAATCAACAGCTTCTTGAGCGTCAAATTAAAAATGTCGGAACTGCTCAAACCGGTGCGGCAGCGGGTGGTGCCTCTACTGTGCATTATACAAGTACAAGTATCGACCAACCTATAGGTGCATTTAGAGATACAGGTGTCCAAATTTTCGATACTGTAAAAGTTAAAGATAATTGGGCTGTCACATATGCTTACATGTATGGAAACGGAACAGGAATAGCAAACAGCAATTCAAATGACAACAGAACACACTATGGATACCTTGCACTTGAAGATACATATGGTGGTAGAGGCTACTTTACCCGATGTATGAAGTTTTATGTTTGGGGACAAACAGGTAAACGTGTACTTCTTTCAAATAACACGAGCAGCATAGAAACAACACGTAAACGTTATGGTTTAGGTATGACTTACTACAATCACGGTATTCGTTTTGAAGCTGAATATATGAAAGCAAAAGGTATGATTTTCACAGGACCTAAAGATACTGATTCAAATCCATTAATTAATGATTGGCAGTTTCAATATGCATTTGGCGAGGAAAATGTAGCAGATGGTGGATATGTCAACCTTCAATATGAACTTATGCCGAAAAAAGTTGAAGTATTTGGAAGATATGACTATCAAAATCGTTTAACAAATGATGTAAAAGGTGAACGCGATTTCAAAACTTTAACCCTTGGTGCTTCATACAGATTTAAAGGCGCAACTCGCATTGACTTCAACTACGCATTTAGAGATGCAAAAGCTCCAGGCAATGCAAATGCACAAAAAGTTTTAGATAATATGGGCAATCGTCTTGAAGTCCAAATAACAGCAGCATTTTAAAGGATAAAATATGAAATATATAAAACTAATTTCCACAATTGTATTTCTTGCTCTGATGGTTACACCATCATTTGCAAATGATAATGAAGATGAGGATGAGACTGTAAAAATTGTATACCAATGTGACTTTGCAGATCCAAAACGTGTACACCTAATGTTAAATACTCTCAATAATGCAGTCAAATACTACAATAAAAAAATGATTGATTTTGAAATAGATATAGTTGCTCTAGGACCGTGTCTTCAGTATGTTATGAAAGACTTTAAAGGTACCGGTTTTGTAAGAAAGCCTTACATTAATCATGGCGGACCAACAGGAGCGGGTACAGCTTCAAGAATTCAAGGACTAAAGCAACTTGGCGGTGATAATATCAAGATGTTTGCCTGCAACAACACAATGAAAAAGAAAAATGTAAAACCCGAACAAATTTCAGACTATGTTGAAATAACACCTGCCGGAATCATCAAAACGGTAGATCTGCAAAGAGATGGCTATGCATATATCAAAATAAAGTGATAGAATGTCAGATATAAAATAAGGAACAGTATGAAACTCTATCAAAAGTATCTCGCTATATTATTGTTACTCTTAGTAGTCTTTATCGGCTACTTCTATTTACAAAATAAACAAGAGTTTACGAATAGAGTGCATACTGTTTTGCTTAATATTTTAAACAAGCAGGTAGAGAATGAAAAAGCCCGCGCCTTTAACTTTGCTTTTGCCTTATCTCAAAATGAAACACTCCAATCATCGCTTAAAAACAATGACGCGAAAAAAGCCTACGAAATACTACAGACACATATGAATGCCCTTGAAACATTCAGCGGTTCAAAAATTCGTATTCAGATTCTCTCAAAAGATTTAACAATATTTGCACGCAGCTGGGATAACAGTGATGCAGGTGTTAATGTCAAAGCATACCGTCCTGATTTGCAGGAGATGAAAAAAACACTTATACCGCATCTCTCTTATGAAGCGGCAAGGCGGCTTGTGCTCATAGCATCTATTCCCATAGTAGATAACAAACAGTGTATCGGATTTGTAGAGGTCATTCAGCGATTTGATTCTTTAGAGCACTACTTTGCGCAGTATGATATAGATATTATAGCTCTGCTTGATGATAAGTATCAAAAGCAGTCAGTACTGCTGCAAAAAAATTCGCGTATTAAAAATATGATAGTTGCCAACAACGGTGCCAATATAAATCACATTCAAAATCTGCGCAGGCTTGATTTGACAAAACTTGAAAACCTCGGTTCACAGCAGACAAAAGATTATCTTTATATATCTAAAGTGATTTTAAATTCCAAAGCCCAGCGCATCGGGTACTTCATACTCATACTTTCCAAAGAAAAACTGAAACTTTTTAACAGCTTTGAGAATGAACTTGAGAGCTTTTTTACCTATTCAAGAAAAGATTTATACTCTACCATTGTCAACAAAGACAAATCTACCAACCCTTACTGCGACTTAACTGCCAAAGGGCTGCTTTCATTAAAACAGTGTGCAGCACAAAAAGACAGAGCCTGCTTAGAAAAACAGTTGCGAGAAAAACTGCACAGTTATACAAAAGAAGAGTTAATATCCCTGCTGCTGGATGCTAACTCTCAAAAAATTTCAAGAGGAAAGATAAAATGAATATACTTTTACTCGAAGATGAGACGATTTTAAAAGAGAGCATTGAAGAGTTTTTAAGTGCAAAAGATTACACGGTAGACAGTTATGAAAACAGCACTGATGCTTTTGATGCAATTTTTAGCAAAGATTATGACTTGCTTCTTTTAGATGTTAATGTTCCGGGAGAGTTTGACGGATTTTCTTTAAGAAAAGAGCTTACAGATGAAGGAAAGAATATTCCCACAATTTTCGTCACGTCCATGTCGAGTGCCGATGCAATGCTCCAAGGTTATGCCAACGGCTGTTGTGATTACATCAAAAAACCTTTTGATTTGATAGAACTGCAGTTACGAGTCCAGCATGCCTTAAAATCAAACTGCTTTAAAACAGAAAATGACTTACTGCAACTGCCGTGTGATTATCAGTATGATGTCATTAACCGTAAACTCATTAGTGCCTCTGAGCAGATACAGTTGAGCAAAACGGAAAATGACATTCTTACTTTATTTATAAAACACCGCAATCAGATTGTCAGTTTTGACATGCTTTATGAGCAAATTTGGCAAAACGATGTCGAAGCTGCTAATGCAAGAGTGCAAATAAATAACCTCAGAAGAAAACTGCCAAAAGACGTTATACAAAATATTTACGGCATAGGATACAGACTTGATTGTCAATGAAGAAAAATTTGTAAAAAAGTACAGCCTTATCTACACGCTGATTGTCTCTTTTATATTGTTGGCACCTTTGTCGCTCTATATCAACCATAAAATAAATCTCCAAGAAGTTCAAACGGAAGTTGAGTTAAAATCAATTCAATCACATATCATCAATGCGATGGACAACTTTGGAAATCATCCGGGTGAAATATTTGAGTTTCCCAAATTTTCCTCTTTTGAATCAGGACTCTATAAACAAGACTTCAGCCCTGTCTATACACAAATCAAAGAGACGCTTCCCTCTTATATGCCGGGATATCATTCTAAAGGCTTCAACAGATACCTCATCACAGAACTTCCAAATAAAAAATACTTTTTTGCAAATTATTTAGTTACCAAGACAAAAATCTCCTTTGCTCCTGTCTTTTTGGAAACAAGTTTAATAGCCTTTGGCATCATCACACTGATTTTATTGCTCTCTTTTTATTTTTTAAACAGTTTTTCAAGACCCTTTAAGCGGGTCAATGAAAAGCTTGATGATTTCATAAAGGAGTCTATGCATGAAATCAATACGCCTTTGAGCATTATTAATGTAAATGTTGATTTATTTAATACAACTTATGGAAAAAACAAATACTTCAACCGTATAAAATCAGCAACAAAATCACTTGCTACAATTTATAACGATATGGATTATCTTATAAAACAAAACAGAGTTGAATATAAAAATGAACCTATAAATTTAAAAGAGTTTTTACAAGAGCGGGTCTCTTATTTTGAATTGATTTGCCAACTAAAAGAGATAGAAATCCTCTTTACATGTAATGTAGGCAAACCTGTATTGTTTTTCAGTACAACGAAGCTACAAAGAGTGGTTGACAACACCCTTTCAAATGCCATAAAGTTTTCATTTACAAAGACTAAAATAGAGTTAAAACTCTTTAGTGATGAATATGGAAACATATGCCTGAGTATTCAAGACTATGGCAAGGGCATTGAAAATCCACAAAAAATCCTTGAGAGATATTATAGAGAAAATGAGTACAAAAACGGTTTTGGCATAGGTATGAGCATAGTAAAATCCATCATAGACGAAGCCGACATACAACTTGACATAAAGTCTGAATTAGGAAAAGGAAGTATATTTACCTACACCTTTAAAAAGTTTATGTTTATCCAAAAAACAGAAAATAAACAAAACGCATAGCCCAGATTACAGAAAAAAATTTAGTTTTTTTCTAAGCCACGCTTTAGCGTTTAAAAGTCTGGGTTCCGAAAAGAGTTACAAGCTTTACATGTAAAGAGATCTTAGACTCTTTTCAATGCCGAGAGATCAAATTCTATAACTTCATCTTCACACTCTATTGTTAGCATACACGTTTTTTTACTGAGTGATTTGGCATTTTTTATGCCGTCAAGAAGAAAGATTTTACTCTGAGTCTGAGGATCATAGGCTAAAAGCGTTTCATTTTCTACAAGAAAAAAACGTCCACCGCCGCAACCGTCACCTATAATACCTTCGCACACCAAAGGTGCATCTACATCAAAACCATGAATCATCTAAACAATCCTCTTTCGCATCTTTTATAAATTCTTTGTATTCACTGCTGTTTTTATCAAGTTTTTTATACTCATCATACATGTATTCTTTAAATGTTGCGTCATCCAAACACTTGCAAAGCTTCGTAGAGTTTTCATCGCCCTTGCAGTGTGAAAGCATCTCTTTTTTCTGTCCCTCTTTCCAACCCATATAAGAAGTATAATAGGGATACAATGCCCAGATACCAAAGCCTATAGTAAGCACAATATTCAATACATGTTCTCTTTTTTTCGTTGCCCGCCACTTTTTTACATCATAATATATTAGCAATACAAAAACAATTTGTAAGCCTATGTTAAACCAGTCACTGTCTAAAAAATCAAACAAATTTTATTTCCCTTCTCTTATTTTTTTAATTGTCTCTGCACACATAGTCAGTCCAAATGTTGCCGTTACACCCATAAAACTGCCTTTTTCTTTTATGGTTGCTTCTTCGCTTGAAAAAATCACTTTATATTTTTTGTTAAAGCCGCGTTTTTTCAGCTCATACCGGATTTTTGAGCCGAACTTATCACCGTAACTTTTCCAAATGTCGCCCACCTGCACCTTTGTCGGGTCAAGCCTTTTGGCACTTCCAAAAGAAGAGATGAGTTTTTTATGACATTTTTGCGCGATTGCAAGTTTTGCATTTCTGTCATCTATGGCATCAAGCACCAAATCAAAGGCATCAAAATCAAACTCCTGCACCCAGGCTTCATCTATACGCTTGTTGATGATTTCAAGCTCCGGATAATGCTCTTTGAGTGCCTCTACTTTTATCTCACCCTCATGCAGCTCTGACCACATTTGACGGTTTTGATTTGACATATCATAGCTATCAAAGTCAACTATAGTAATATTTTTGACACCGCTTCTATATAAACAATCCAGACAAAAACTGCCAACACCGCCGACCCCCAAAAGTATAATTTTAGCATCTTCAAGTTTGTTAAAATCATCTTTAACTACCAGTTTTATACGGTCATATTTTTGCATTAATCCAGCCACTTTTCTAGTGTTTTCATACTTTTGTGTGCACTCAAATCAAGCATTATAGGTGTAATAGATATAAAGCCGTCACGTATCGCCTCGTAATCACTCACACCGGGGACACCCTTTCTTGCCGTAAAATTAAGCGGATGCAAACCAAGCCAATAATGTTCTTCACCTCTTGGGTTACTGTGAACATCTGCTTCATTGGAGTAGATTCTATATCCTGCATAGGTAATCTTCATCTCGGCGTCCTGCACATCAGGCGGAATGTTGATGTTTAAAAATTCTCTATCAGGCAGGGGAAAGTCATTTTCTCTTATTTTTGTCACTATTTTTTGAATTGTTTTTTGCGCAAGCGAAAAATCGCCCTTTGGGTTTGTAAAATCCATCACCTGAGAAATCGCGATGGAGGGAATTTTGTGCAATACGCCCTCCATTGCACCCGCAGCCGTTCCACTGTAGGTAATATCTTCACCCATATTTGAACCTCTGTTTATACCGCTGATGACAAGGTCAGGTTTATGCCCTTGAAAAATTACATTTAAAGAGAGATAAACACAGTCTGTAGGTGTTCCGTCTTCGAGTTTGAAAAAGTTTTCTTCAGTCCCGATAAAACGCAAAGGTCTTGTCAATGTCAAAGAGTGTCCGCAGGCTGATTTTTCATTTGCAGGAGCGACAACCGTCACCTCGACATCTTTTAGTTCACGCAAAGCTTCTACCAAACAGCGCAGCCCTTTTGCCTCATAACCGTCATCATTTGTTACTAAAATTTTATACTTATTTTTCATAACGATATTGTATATAAAACATCATTTACATTTGATAATTTTTCATTATTACCGATATAGATTAAAAGTAAAAAAGAGAGAAGAGCATGAATACATCATATGCAATGGACAGCTATCGTTCCCATGATTTAAATATTGCGATGAAAACATCCAGCGGAGATGTCATTACAATGGACTTTTCAAACGAACAATCTGCATCTCTCAACTACGAAACAGACGGCAAGGCAAGCTCAGCTTCTATGAGTTTTTCTTCTATGCAGTCATTTGCTTTTTCCATAAATTCAAACGGGATTGATGCACAGGATCAAAAAGAGATAGAAGCTTTTATGAAAAAAGCGCAACCCTTTATAAATAAGTTTTTAAAAGAGCTCGATGAAGATGCACCAAAATCACCCGTTACAAAAATTGCAAAGCAGATTGCCGGCATATTTAAACCAAATGAGCACCGCAGTGAAGCAGCAAATAACAACATAAAAACAAACATAGTAAAAATGTTTGACAAATCCCTCCAAGCAATCCAGGAACCTCAAGATATTTTTAAAGAGGCACAAAAACTTCTGGAAAAAACACTCAAAGAGTTTGATGAGTTTAACAAAGAACTTTACGCCTAGGAACAGATTATGCTTAATGCTTTGTATGAAAATACTTATATCCCTCCTACTAATTTGCTTTACTCTTTTTGCTTCAGAGCTTGAAAAAAGTTATGAAAAACTTAACTATGGAATAGATGCCATTTCTAAAAACTTGACCCCTGAACAAAAGGTCGCAATTTATTACCTTGTACTTTCAACACATGACAAAATCACCTCCGCACTTTCCACTGATGAAGAGAAGGCAAATTCGCTTGATGCTATAAGAGAAAAAACACTTGCAGCGCTTGCAACACTTGATAAGTCAGAAATAAGCCCTCAAAGCATTGGGCAAATAAAAGAGCTTTATTTGAAGATGAATGAAGAAGCAAAAAATCTTATAGCTCAAAACAAAAAAACAAAAAAACAAAAAGTTGTTTACAAAGATAAAATAATTTATAAAAACAAGATTATTAATAAAACAAAAACGATAAAACAAACTTCTTACCTACTGAGCATATTCAGTGCTCTTTTCGCTCTTATGATAGGTTTAGGCATAGGCTATATTCTTTTTCAAAAAAAGCGTTCAAATAAAAATACCGCTGAAGTATTTAACGAACTCAATCATGACAATGAACAGCTGCAAAGCCAACTGAATTCACTAAAAAATGAATATGAAACACAATTAGATGAGATAAAAGAACAATATAATTCTTTACAAAATAAACACAATACTCTGATTTCACAAAAACAAAATTTAGAAGAAAAGCTCCAGGATTTAGAGTTTACATGTAAGCAAAATATTACAGATTTTCAAGAAAAGATACAATCCATACACAAAGAAAAAAACAAGCTTGAAGAAGATTGTGCAGATTATAAATCAAATATATCTACCCATGAAGAAGATAATTTTGAATTTGATGAAAAACTCTCTAGCCTGCAGGCACAAAGTCAGGATATTTCCTCTGTTCTTGACACCATAGCAGACATAGCAGAACAGACAAATCTGCTGGCTTTAAATGCTGCCATAGAAGCAGCACGTGCGGGTGAGCATGGACGCGGTTTTGCAGTTGTTGCCGATGAAGTACGAAAACTCGCAGAGCGGACACAAAAAACATTAAGTGAAGCAAAAGTAGAAATTTCGGCTGTTGTAGACGCTATAGTAAATCTAAAAACATAAAAACTTGACAATAGCTCTAGAGTTATTGTAAAATTCCATTAACAAGATAGATACGCAAGGTATTTTTTAATCTTTCCTACAATCCCAATCCTAATCAGTTAAGGCAGTCATACATATGAGTGAAAATGCATCTTCTACACAACCTCGTAAAAATACAAAAAACAATAATAACAGAAACAATAATTCAAAATCAAGAACACATACACCGGTAAAAGGCTCAAGCGTTGAAGAACTACGCACAAAAAGTATTGGTGAACTTGTTGACATTGCTACTAAACTTGGAGTTGAACAGCCAAATGAGCTGAAACGTCAAGATGTTATTTTTGAAATTTTAAAAGCCCAGACTGCACAAGGCGGCTACATTCTTTTTAGCGGTATCTTGGAGATTATGCAAGACGGCTACGGATTTATCCGTTCAATTGATCAAAGTTTTAACGAAAGTATCAATGATGCCTACGTTTCAAACACACAAATCAAGCGTTTTGCTCTAAGAAACGGAGATGTTGTCACAGGTCAGGTTCGCCCTCCAAAAGACCAGGAACGCTACTATGCACTTATAAAAATAGAAGCGGTAAACTCCCTTCCGCCGGAAGAGAGTAAAAAACGACCTCTATTTGAAAACTTAACACCGCTCTATCCGACAGAACAACTCAAATTAGAATATCGTGAAAAAGGTCTTACCGGACGAATGATGGATCTTTTTTGTCCTATTGGTAAAGGTCAGCGCGGTTTGATTGTTGCACCGCCAAGATCTGGTAAAACAGAGCTTTTAAAAGAGATCGCTCACGGGATAACGACAAATCATGCAGAAGTTGATTTAATGGTTTTGCTTGTAGATGAGCGTCCCGAAGAGGTAACTGACATGGAAAGAAGTGTTAAAGGCGAGGTTTATAGCTCTACTTTTGATATGCCTGCAAAAAACCATGTAAAAGTTGCCGAAATGGTTATAGAAAAAGCAAAACGTAGAGTGGAGCTTGGTCGTGATGTTGTTATTTTACTTGATTCTATCACTCGTCTTGCGCGTGCCTACAATACGGTAACACCTTCAAGCGGAAAAGTTCTCTCAGGTGGTGTGGATGCCAATGCACTGCATAAGCCAAAACGTTTCTTTGGGGCGGCAAGAAACATTGAAAACGGCGGCAGTTTAACAATTATTGCGACTGCTTTGGTTGACACTGGAAGCCGTATGGATGAAGTTATTTTTGAAGAGTTCAAAGGTACTGGTAATATGGAAGTTGTTCTTGATAGAAAAATTGCAGATAGACGTATATACCCTGCTATTGACATTTTAAAATCAGGAACTCGTAAAGATGAACTTCTTATTGGTCCTGAAGTACTTCAAAAAGTATTTATTCTTCGCCAGATGTTGCATAAACAAGACAATGAAGTTGAAGCACTTAAATTCATTTATAACACTATGGGGAAAAAACCTACGAATGCAGAATTTTTAGAGAGCATGAACACAAACAGCTAGAATTTCACTAGCTGCTCTTAACACTCTTTTAAAATAACATCTATCATGTCATCAGCAAGGGTTACACCTGTTCTGTAAAACAGTTGTTTCTCAGCCTCTTTAAAAATCACAGTTGTCGGCACTTCTTCAATAAAGAAACGTTGTGACAAATATTCACAAACCCCGCTGTCTATGCTTAATACCGAAACATTTGTTAGTCTGTCACAAAGTTCTTCTAGCTCCATCTCCATAACCTGGCATGCATCACAATAATGGGACCCAAACTTTAAAATAACAAACTTTTCTTTTTCAAATTCTCTTGCTAAAACAGCATCAAAATTATCTTCATCTACATCTATAAACGGCATAATCTATCCTTTTAGTTGGTTCACCAGACTTTTAAATTCATCTCCACGCTCTATAAAGTTTTTATATTCATTAAAACTAGATGCTGCCGGAGAGAACAACACAATACTTCTTGATATATTATAAGCTTTTTTTACACTCTCTTGCAAGTTATTTTGTATAAACAGCCCTTTTTGTTTCTCTTTTACATGTAATGCATCATAAATTTTTTTCCCTGTGTCTGAAAACAGTATAATATTGTCAATATCACTTTTTTGCAAGAAATCTATCAGCACGTCATAATGCACTCCTCTGTCATTACCACCAAGTATAAGTGTGTCTACATTTTTTAAAATTTTCACAGCCTCAATGGTAGCTTGAGGAATAGTAGAAATGGAATCATTTATATAAGAAACACCTTTGATATTTTTTACAAATTCCAGCCTGTGTGGCAGTGTCTTGAACTCTTGTATTGTTCGCAGATAAACTGCATCATCAAGAGCTAAAATCTCTTTTAGTTTTTCAAGTATTTGTAAAGTAGATTTATGTATAAAACCGTTTTGCAGGTTAAAATCCACATTGTACTTGAGTTCATTTTCATGTACATTATAACCTCGTGTCAATTTCTGCGGCAGATTGTAAATAAAAATGTCATTCTTCTTTTGGTGCAAAAAGATATTAAATTTTGCACTATAATATTCATCTACATCTTTATAATAATCCAGATGCTCTTCAAAGAGGTTTGTCAAAATTGCAATATGCACAGAGTAGTTTACATGGTAGAGCTGGTGCGATGACAG
The DNA here is from genome assembly GCF_000147355.1 of Sulfurimonas autotrophica DSM 16294. NCBI lineage: Bacteria > Pseudomonadati > Campylobacterota > Epsilonproteobacteria > Campylobacterales > Sulfurimonadaceae > Sulfurimonas > Sulfurimonas autotrophica. The sequence continues at coordinate 587,443 of NC_014506.1, read as the reverse complement.
TTCCATAACAATTGTTGTCTCATCATCAAGATTCTCAAGTATATCAAAAGCCGGCGTACCAATGTTTCCGCACAAAACACTCTTTTTACCTGCATTTTTCAACAAGCTGTCAATGAGTGTGACAAGGGTGCTTTTCCCTTTTGTTCCCGTCACTCCTATAATCTGATTTTTAAAATGTTTGAGCAATAGTTCTGTTGTAGAAGAAAATTTGTAGGATTTGTAATCAATGCCGAGATTATATAAAGAGATACCGGGTGATTTTACAATCAACTCTACTTCATCCAGCTTGTCCAAATAATTTTCATCACAAGAAGGATGATTTTTATCTATAATGACAAGCTCTGTATTTGGCAGGTACTTTTGTGCAAAATTATAAAATGATTTGCCCTCCATGCCAAAACCGAAAATACCTATGCTGGCATACTGTTCTAAGTCAGAAATTAAGTTTTTCAACATTACTTTTAAGTATCTTTTTGAATTTTTTCGGCAGGTTATTTTGTCCGTTATAGTTTACATGTAAGTCATATGGCGTATCTTTTGGCTTGTAATTTTTCAAAAGATATGGCAATTCTCGTTGAGAATAAGAATGATATTTTTTACTCAGGGCATAATTAACCTCATCATACGTGCCGACGCATTCAAAAGGTTTCAGAGCATCACTTTGTGAGAGTCCGTCAAAAAGTTCTTGTAGTTGGGCATCATCGAGTATATCTTTGCCAAATATTTTTTGCAGTATTGCATCGTCGATATAGTTACACAGCATAATGTAGGTAAAAAGGCATTTTGGGCATTTACCGCACCATTCATTACGTTTGCTCCCGACATTACAACTTCGAAATGTAAAAAAGTACTCTTTTGCAAATGTTGCAAAAAGCTGGGCAATATGTATTTCATCCAAAGGACGTAAAAAACTGAAATACTCCACATCATCTGTTATAAAACTGCTGATGTACTCTCGAAAATCATTTTCAAACTCTATGGATTTTGAGTATTGATGATTGATTCTTTGTCCGTTATAAATAATGTTTTCTTCATTAGCACTTGATTCGTTTGAAAGAACAATATACTTTGTTTTATACAACAACCCCAACCATATAGAAATAAACCCGACAATAGAAGAGAAAGGAATATGCCCGTTTAAATAGCCGCGTTCATTAAAGTCTAAAATCTTTTTCAAATCAAGTTCTCTTTTTAACTCTATAGCGTGCTCTGGGTGTTTTTTGAGTATATCCTCTGAAGCAACTATCGGGTTCATTGAGAACATAAAAGCATCAGGAAATTCATCTTTTAAAAGCTCATAACTTACAAGTGAATCTTTTCCTCCGCCAATCGGGATGATGATATTTTCCTGCGTTTTTAAAGATATTTTATCAAATGTTTTATCGTTACATGTAGAGGTAAAATGTACCAGTTCATCTTGTTTTACATCAATAGAGTTCAGATAAATAAACTCTCCCAAACCGTTAAAATAAAGCTTTGCAAACCACAATTTTTGTGCTTCATTCAAAGTGCCGCATTCTATGACAAACTCTTTTGGCACGGCAATTTTATAATAGCTTATCGCTTCTGCCATACCGATATGAAAAACAATATTTTCCATGGCAAAATCAGTAGAAATTTTTTCATTTTTATCGAGTGAAAGCTGATGAAAAAAGTCGGTAATTTCACCCTCTTCATCCAGCTGATAATGAAATTTCAGAATAACTTTCTCTTCATTGTCTATAATTTCATAGCTTTTATATATAAATGTATTTGATTTTTTGCGCAACTCTTGAAACTTTTTCATTGGAACCATTTTATATTTTTATCAGATTATATACTTATTTAACTCTATATATGCTAAAAGTTTCTTTCTTGCTGCGCTTGGGTGTCATTAAAGAAAATGTGTGAGTATCTTTTCTTTGTCTGCTTTTACCAAGTCCAGTTCCAAATTCTTTTTCAAAACAGCCTTTGTTTCTTGGCTTAGTTTCTCTACCAATTCTTTATTTGACTCTTTTGGAAATGCCAAGAAAAGAGATTTTGGATTTGTCTGTTGCACGATTGTATTGATATCTTGCGCCACCTCTTTAAGTGTTCTTTTTTCAATTTCTTCTTCAACATTATGTTCCTCTATACTCCCGTGGTTAATTCTTCCGTTAGCATCACTTTTAAGCTCTTGTAGTTTTTTTCTGCCCTCAATAAAATTTTCATCATCAATCAATTCCAAAGAATAATTAATTTTTAGTTCATTATTGAAAATATCTTCATGTTTTTTTACCTCATACGCTTTTAATTCCCCTACGTCTGCTACGATTATAACCGTATTGTCTAATTTCATAATTTTTCCTTTTTAAATGCTTTTTATTATCATATGTAAAGAATACTTTATTATAGATAAATTAAGCATTTGATTATTTGACAAAAATTGGTATAATTACTAAAAACCATGAAAAACAATAATATAACTTCAGAATCTCTTATGAATGAATTTGCTCATCAAACGGGCTTAACAGATCTCAATAAACCCTCCAAGCGTTATTTATGGACGGATGCTTTTGCAGTTTGTAATTTTCTGCAATTATACCGTCAAACAAATAATCAACACTACAAAAAGATGGCGCTATTACTTATAGATATGGTTCATTCAGTTCTTGGCAGATACCATCCTCAAGATTCTCGCAAAGGTTACATCAGTGGCATGGATGATAGAAGAAGCAAAGAACATCCGACCATTGGAGGTTTGCGTATCGGCAAACCGCTGAGAGAACGTGCTCCAAATGAAGCTTATGATGAAAAACAAGAGTGGGATAGAGACGGACAATATTTTCATTATCTGACGAAATGGATGCATGCATTAAGTCAGACTGCCAATGTAACAAAAGATGTCAAGTACATCCGTTGGGCAGTTGAACTTGCCAAAACTGCACACAAAGCTTTTACATACAAGATGTCCGACGGATCCAAGCGAATGTATTGGAAAATGAGCACGGATCTTTCCCGTCCTTTGGTCACTTCCATGGGACAGCATGATGCTCTTGATGCATATCTAACATATCTCCAACTTACGGCGACGGCATCTGCACTCGGAGAGGATGCAGATCTATTCACAGAGATTGAAGAAGCCTCTAAAATGTATACAATGATGCCGCTAGAGACAGCCGACTCTTTAGGCATAGGCGGGATTATGAGTGATGCAGGAAAAGTCTCACAACTCATAATTTTTTACAAACTGCCGCTTGAAGGGCTTCTTTTGTCGCTGCTGGATGCTGCGCAAAGCGGATTACAAGATTTTCTTCACACACAAACACTCAATTATCCCCCGCAGTATCGTCTTGCCTTTAGAGAGCTCGGCTTGTCTATCGGAATACACGCCATAGAGCAAACAGTATCTCTTCTAAGTAATCATCCTGATACATTCAAACAAAAAGAAGCACTCAAAGAAATTCTCGCACAACTCTATAAATATCTGCCTTTGGCAAAAGAGATTGAGAATTTTTGGCTGCTTGAAGAACATCAAAAGGTTTCTACTTGGACTGAGCATATTGATATTAACAGTGTTATGCTTGCAACAAGTCTGGAACCTCAGGGGTTTTTAGACATAGCCGTAAAACCATTAGTATAAAAGGAAAAAACATGAAAACAAATAAAGAACTTATTCAAAGTATGCAAAATTCAGGGGTATTAAAAACACCACACATCATGGAAGCTTTTGAAAAAATTGACAGAAAATATTTTGTGCCTGAAGGTTTTGAAGAGGAAATCTATGTAGATGCCCCCTTACCGATTGGAAAGGGTCAAACTATCTCACAGCCATCAACAGTAGCCTTTATGCTTGAGCTGCTTGCACCCCAAGAAGGCGACTCTATACTCGATATCGGTTCAGGTTCAGCTTGGACTACAGCCTTATTATGTGCAATCGTCACAGAAACCGGCAACGTAATAGGAATGGACCGGGTCGATACACTTGTAGAAGCAGGAAAAAAGAAGCTTTCACAGTTTGAATTTAAACATTGTCATATCGAAAAAGCAGGTGATAAACTCGGAAAGCCGGGGGAGCAATTTGATAAAATTCTAGTCTCTGCCAGTGCACCCGAGATCCCTGTTGAGCTTTTTGAACAACTTAAAATCGGTGCAACACTGGTTATACCTGTAGTGAACTCTATTTTTAAGTTTAAAAAACTTTCAGATACGAAAGTGCAAAAAGAAGAATATGCAGGATTTGTATTTGTGCCGCTGATTTACTAAGAGAAATGGTTTCATTAAATCATCTTTTAACCCTATATTTGCTAAAATATATGTAATTAATTATGGAGTATGAATTTGAAAGAAGCGCATGAAGTTTTAGCAAGAAAGTATCGTCCGTCAAACTTTGATGAACTCATTGGTCAAGAGACGATTGCCCAAACTCTCTCACTTGCGCTTGATTCAAACAGACTCTCTCATGCATACCTTTTTTCAGGGCTTCGAGGAAGCGGAAAGACTTCAACAGCTCGTATCTTTGCAAAAGCGCTTATTTGTGAAGAGGGAATGAGTCACCAGCCTTGTGACAAATGTTCAAACTGTGTAATGGCAAAAGAAAACCGTCATATGGACATCATAGAGATGGATGGAGCAAGCAGCCGTAAAATTGATGATATACGTGACCTTATCGAGCAGACAAAGTACAAACCTGCCATAGCAAGATATAAAATCTTCATTATAGATGAAGTGCATATGCTCACAAAAGAGGCTTTTAATGCTCTGCTTAAAACGCTTGAAGAACCGCCTGAATATGTCAAGTTTGTACTTGCAACGACTGATCCTCTCAAACTTCCTGCAACTATTTTAAGCCGAACACAGCACTTTCGATTTAAAAGTATTGCGACAAATAAAATAGTAGACCATCTTGCACATATACTTCAGCTAGAAGGCATAGAATATGAAAATGATGCGCTTGAAATTCTTGCAAGAAGCGGAAGCGGCAGTCTACGCGATACACTTACCCTGCTTGACCAGGCTATCATTTACTCCAAAAATTATGTAAATGTTGCAACAGTTACAGATATGCTTGGATTGGTTGATCCTAAATTTATCAGTGAACTTTTTGATGCTGTTTTTGCAAAAGACTATGCACGGCTTGTGGAATATACAAAAACTCTGGAAGATTATGAAAGTGAAATGGTTGTAGATGAACTCATTGCCTATCTCAAAGATAAAATGTATAATCAAGATGCTCTTTTTTCTACCCTAGTACTTGAAAGATTTTTTAGAATTCTCAGTGAATCCAAATATCTTTTTAGCATTAACGCTGACGGCTCATTTGTGCTTTCAATGATATTTTTCAAGATGATAGAAGCGCTTAAAATACGTGAAATCAACCAAATGATAGAATCTTTTGAAAAAGATGTCAAACGTCCGGACATAATTGTACCTCAAGAAGAAAAAAAAGAAGAGAAACCTTCTCCTATAAAAATAAAAGTTCAAGAAACTACGCCGGAGATGAATGGTAAAATTGCAAATGAAACACCTCTGCAAGAAAAAGTTCAAGAAGAAATTACTCCTCCCAACCAGTATCTTGTAACTTTCAACGAACTTATAGCCAAAATAAAAGATAGAAATTATGAACTTGGTGAGTGTTTTACAAAAAATATTCGCTTTGTTTCCTATGAAAACAACACGCTTACATGGGAGAGTTGTGCGAATGAAGAGTGTAAAAAAGTGCTCAAACACGGATATTCAGTCATTAAGCAACTTGTACGTGAAACATTTAGTTTCCAAACAAAGATAAAAGGCATAGCCTGTACACAAGAGCAAAAAAACGAGCCAGTTGAGAAAAAACAACAACCCGAGATACAAAGTGGTTCTACTGTAGGTGACATTGAAGCCGGAGGGACTGCAAGTTGTGTCACAAACTGCAACGAGTCATCTATACAAGATGAAACAGATGGTACAGATATAACAAAAGAGCCTATGATACAAAAAGCTATAGAGATGTTTGAAGCAAAAAAGGTAACCGTACAGTCAAAAATCTAATCAAAAAATATTTCACTGCAGCACAAACCTTTTTGATGACAATACTCTAATATCTCAACAAAAGGCGTAGAATTTCTTTTTTTAATAGTTGCGAATTTTGATTGTGAGATATGCAGTAAATTTGCCACGTCTTTATCATACACTTTGGCTTTTGTACCATCGGCAATATGTTCTTTTAAAACTTCTATAATCGTTCGAAAATCTCTCATTCTTACTCCTGAAAGTAAAAATATAACTAAGATAAATTAAGAAGCTAAAAAATATGTCAATTTGCTATAATACTAGATCCTATTCAAAATCTTTACGTCTAAAAAAGAGTGCATTTTTTAATTTTTCCTGATATTTGTCTTCATATTTTTCATCATATTCTCTGATAAGATCAGAATATAAAAATAAAAAATCATCTATTAATGAAAGAGTTTTTTTTGTTATATTATTGTATTCTAATATATTGAGTATAAGATCAAAACATTTACCTACTTTATATTTTGCATCATAAATCTCTACAAATCTTCTATTTTCTTTCGTATCTTTTTGAAGTATTTTTTTAATAATTGCATCAATCCCTATCTCGCATGTATTACCATCTTTGAGATAGTTGTGCATATCATAGATATCCATCTTCGCTACTTTTGTTAAAATCTCTTTTTCCTGCTTACAGTCTTGCAGTTTTTTCACCTGTTTGTTAAAAAGTTTTTTCAGCATCATCTTTTCCATTTCTTATTTATCATATGACACAAATTATAATAAAAAATTATTTAAACAATCTTAATCTCTTTTTTTATCCTTGTTTTTCAGTCTTTTAACAAGATTTTTCAAAAGTACTGCTATATGTAAATATTCTGTATAATAGTTTATTTTCAGCACTGCATCATAATTTTTTGCATCTATTGCTTCAAGGTAATCTTGAATTTTAGATGTATCTTGAGAAATTCTTTTTTGTAATCTTCTTATAAAAAAATAACTTATTGTAAAGACAATAATAAACGCAGACCCGATATCAAGCCACAATGCATTGAATCTATCCATAAGTGCACCATCGACATTCTCTATAAAAAAACGTTTTAATAAAACATAAGCAACTAAATAGAGTACAAAAAAACTGCCAACAAATGTACCTAAAAAAGTTAAAAAAATATCTTTTTTCAGTTTTAACATATTTTATAGCCTACACCGCGAACTGTTTGTATATAATCTTTTGATTTATCCGGATCTATCTTCTCTTTTAGTCTGTTTATTGCCACATTAACTGTCCTATACTGGTAGTTTTCACTGTCTCCCCACACGTTTTCAAGCAAATAATCTCTATCTAATACACTGTTTTTATTCAAAATAAACTCACTTAAAAGGTCAAATTCAAGTTTTGTAACCTCAACAGTCTTACTATCAACACTTAATGTTCTGCTACTTTTGTCAAGTAGTAAATCTCTAAAAAGCAACTTTCCATCGTGATGTTTTTTGGAGGTTCTCTTAAGCACAGAACGAATGCGAAGCACTAACTCTTTCATGTTAAAAGGCTTTGTAATATAGTCATCACCGCCTCGTAAAAATCCACTTTGAATATCTTCATCACTGTCTCTAGCACTTAAAAATATAACAGGTATATCAAGCCCGTCATCACGCAGTTTAGCGACAAATTCACTCCCTTCAACACCTGGAAGGTTTCTGTCCATTATGAGCAAATCTATCTCTTCTTCATCTAAAATCTGAACAACTGTTTTTGTATTTAAAAACCCTATTGTTTCAAAGCCCTCTTTTTGCAAGGTGTACTCTAAAAGTTCGAGTAAATCTTCTTCATCTTCTACTACAACTATATTTGCACTCATTACTATGCCTTAAATATTTTTTATAATTATAACAGAGTTAAAAGATGATGTGCTATAATACATTAATAAAAGCTGGAGAATAAAATGTTTGTTTCATCGTACAATACATACATAGCACACAAACCTTCAACGAAGATAGAAGAAAGTACGCAAAGAGAGAATGAGAAAAGTTCTTCATCTGAGAAAAAATTATTTTCAACAGAACTTGAAAAAGTTGTTTCTTCTTCTGCAAAAATACCGCTAAATTATATTTCAAGCTATAAATCATTAAATAATCAACAGTTATTGCAACAACAAAACGAACTCAATAAAGACTACTCAAAAATAAAATTTGAAAAAATAAATAAAATCACCAGTGCACAAAATGCCTATAGTGAAAACTCCAAACTTTTTCCTTTATTGCAAAAGCCTAAAATAGCTTTAGCACAAGAAGTAAAACAGCCTAAAAATATACAGCAAAACAGTGTTTTAAAGCAAAAATTTATCAATACTTATATAGCAAACGACAATTACTACAAAGTAACCGCTGCTTAAATCTAATCGAGCCACGCCTCAGTTTTAATCACTCTGTTATCATCAAATATTTTTAACTTATAAGCCTCGTTGCATCTGCCGTCATTTATTTGCATTACAGCCATCTGCAGAATTTTTTTACATTTTTTAGGAATGTCAAAATGCCCTTTTAAACCTGTCAAAAATTGTTTTATTGGTACTTCTTTATCCATTCCTATTACATTGTCACGACATCCTGTAAGTCCGATATCACTCATATAGGCCGTGCCGTTTACAATTTGAAAATCATCAGTTCCTACATGTGTATGTGTGCCGACAATACCACTCACCTCACCTTGGAGCATCATCATCAATGCACGCTTTTCACTTGTTGCTTCTGCATGAAAATCAATAAAAATATTTTTTATACCCTTACCATGTAACTCCTGCACCGTATTTTTTGCACAACGAAATGCATTATCTGTATAGGGCATTGCATAGTGGCCCATTAAGTTAAGTACTGCAAGTTGTTCACCTTTAATATCATATACACGCAAGCCATTTCCGGGTACATCATCAGGGTAGTTATGCGGACGCAAAAGTTCATGCGTATCTAAAAGAGGAATAATGTCTTTTTTATCCCAAGTGTGATTGCCTCCACTCATAACATCAATGCCATAAGAGAAGAGTTCATTCGCATTTTTCAGTGTAAGTCCAAAGCCATGCGAAGCATTTTCATAATTTGCAATTACAAAATCTATTTTTTCTTCTTCTTTTATTTTTTTGAGATAATCACGCAACATAATGCGTCCGGGTTGACCTAGTATATCGCCGATAAATGCTATTTTCAATTTATAATTCTTTTCGTTTATTTTAATACCAATCCCCATAAAGTGGGGATTGGTATTAGAATTATAGCTAAATCTTTCACCTAGTTTTCTTTAAAAAAAACAGTGAAAAAATAGTATAATACAGCTATGAATCATTTTATACAGCCGCCTGTACTTACAAACTCCTCAAATGAACTTCGAAAAGTTGGCTTTGAGCTCGAATATAGCGGAATTGAATTGCAAAAAAGCGCTGATTTGATTGTTGAAATTGTGGGACCAGCAAAGATTGAACAGATAAATCCCTATCACTACAAAATCAAAGACACACCCTATGGAGACTTTAATCTGGTGCTTGATTTTCAATTTCTCATCTCTCAAGGTCTACAAAAATGGCTTCATAATGTTGGACTTGACCAAATAATAGAGACAGAAATTGCACTAGCTCTTGAAGAGTTTGTTGCCACACTTTCACAAACTATTGTTCCTTATGAGATATCAACACCACCGCTGCCACTAGACACATTGGAATTGATAGAAAATCTAAAAGAGCATTTTCGTGTGCATGGAGCAATGGGAACTGCTGCCAATCCCTTTTATGCCTTTGGTTTTCATATAAATCCACAAGTGTACTCTCTTGAAGTGGAAGAAATTATTGACACTCTCAGAGCATTTTTTATACTCTATGATTATCTTCTTTTGTGGCTTCAACCTGATATTTTACGCCGTATCAGTCCCTATATCAAGCCTTTTGAAAATAAGTATATAGAAAAAATATTGGATGCTTCTTATACACCCGATATGAATACTTTCATCAAAGATTATCTCATCTATAATCCTACGCGGAACCGTGCGCTTGACCTGCTTCCTCTACTTGCATGGATAAATCCTAATCAAGTGTACAGTGCACTGCCCCAAGAAAAAATATCGGCTCGTCCAACTTACCATTATAGACTTCCAAACTCAAAAGTTGATGAAAAGCAGTGGCATACATATCATGCCTGGAATAGTTGGGTAATGGTTGAAAAGCTCGCACATAATAAAGAAACACTCAAAAAGCTGAGCAAAGAGTACACACAATATCTAGCAGAACCGCTTGCTTTTTTAGAAAAAGATGCGTGGATCCAAAGGGTAAAGCAATGGCTAGAAAAACAAATGTGATCATAACCGGTTCTGCAAGGGGAAGTCACAGTGCATGGATAATGAGCCAAGGACTACTGCGTCTTTACGGTGTTCATGCACAGTTTTTTCAGCCTAGTCAATGGGACAAAAAAATCCAAATGGACGGACTCCTCATTACAGGAGGCATCGACATAGATCCTCGAACCTTTCATACACACAAACATTTCAGCACTATAAAAACCGATACACAACGTGATGCTATGGAATTGTTTTTACTTGAACGTGCACAACAAGAAGCCATCCCCGTTATGGGAATATGCAGAGGCATGCAGCTTATCAATCTCTTTATGGGAGGAACACTGCATCCACATATTCCTGAAATGGATTTGAATTTTCAACATCCCCATTCAGTATTTCCTTCAAACATACTAACCATCGAGCCAAAAAGTCGTCTGCATAAAATTCTCAAAACCGACAGACTCAAAGCCAATGCTCTGCATCACCAAACACTTAAAAAAATAGGCAAAGGACTTAGAGTCTCTGCCAGAGATACAAACGCTTTGATTCAGGCAATAGAATCAACAGAAGAAAATTTCACTTTAGGGTTGCAGTGGCATCCAGAGTTCATGCCTTATCATTGGAGTACGCATCGTATCTTTAAAGCTTTTGCTAAAGAAGTTAAAAAACAGGCTCTGTTTTAGATAAAAAAGAGTGCAAAAGCAATATAACGAATGCCTTTAGCAAAAAGAACAAGCAGAAAAAATCTTTTAAAATCATAATGTAAGACACCTGCTACAAAAGTAATAGGGTCTCCAATCACCGGAGCCCATGAAAGCAAAAGGACAACAGCCCCATAACGATCAAACATTGTTTCGGCTTTTTTAAAAGATGTCATTTTTACATACTTTTTACGCTCTAAATAATCAAGCCCTTTTCTACCCAAAAAGTAGTTTACGCATGAACCAAGCGTATTTCCGATTGTTGCAGCGCCTAGCAGAGCGTAAATGTTGTAACCGGCTGTGATATCATAGGCCAGGACTGCTTCACTCACCACCGGCAAAAAAGTTGCAGCAGCAAAAGAACTTAAAAAAAGAGTGAGATAGACCAACTAGAGAACTTTTGGTTTGTTATTTCTTAAATAATAAAGCGTTGCTTTAATAATATCATCATCATCTCTTGAATCTGACTTTATAGTCTCTTTAGAATCATTTAAATAGGTGAATGTAATATTTTGTCCATAGTTTGCTATGGTTTTGATTTTTTTCTCTAGTGACAAAAGCTTAATAACCATAAGTTCAAAAAACTGTTTTGTAGGAACATCCAGCTCGCCGAAACGGTCAATTACTTCTTCTTCAATTTCATAAATTTCTACAGCATTTTCACACTGTGAGAGTCTTCTATAAATATCTAAACGCAGTCTGTCTTCTTTGACAATTTCATCACTGATAAAAGCAGAGATAGTAAGTTTAACATCTACTTTTGCCCGCTCTCCCTCTACCGTATTGCTCAGCTCTTTTATGGCATCTTCAAGCATTCGCAGATACAAAGAGTAGCCTATATTTTTAATATGTCCGCTTTGTGCATCGCCGACAAGATTCCCTCCGCCACGAATTTCCAAATCATGATGTGCAAGCACAGACCCTGAGCCCAAAAATGAGTTTGATTCCAATGCCAAAAGTCGTTTTTTTGCCTCATCTGTGAGGTTTTCTTTGTTTTGTACGATGAAATAAGCAAAACCTTCACTGTGTCCACGACCGACACGCCCTCGAAGCTGATGCAGATCAGCTATACCGAATCTGTCCGCACCGTCTACAATGATGGTATTGACGCGAGGCATATGAATCCCGCTCTCAATAATGGAAGTGGCTATCATTAAATCATACTCGCCCGCTTCAAATTTTAACAGTTCTTTTTCAGTCTCTACAGCTGATATTTTTGAATGCAACATAAGCATTCTTAAATCCGGCAAGAGTGCTTGAAGCTCATCCAGTTTTATAGGCATATGATCAATCGAATTATGCACATAAAAAACCTGCCCGCCGCGGCGTAGTTCTCGCAGTATGACCTCTTTTATCAGCTTTTCATCATACTCTTTTACAAAAGTTCTCACACCTTGACGTTCGCTTGGAGGTGTTAAAAGCTGACTCATAGTTTTTATGGAGCTCAGTGCCTGATTAAGTGAACGCGGAATCGGCGTTGCACTCATAGAGAGCAGATGCACATTATGATACAGCTCTTTTATTTTCTCTTTTTGTTTGACCCCAAACTTATGTTCTTCATCTATAATTACCACGCCGAGCTTTTTAAATTCAAGTCCAAAGAGTGTGTGTGTTCCTACAACACAGTCTATTTCACCGCTTGCCAAACCTTTTATAATCGCATTTTTATCTTTGGTACTTACAAATCTGTCCATTTTTGCATAACGTATGCCCAAGTCTTTAAACCGCTCATCCAAAGAGCGCCAGTGCTGCGCTGAAAGTAGTGTTGTAGGAACAATAAATGCCGACTGATAGCCTGACTGACATGCTGCATAAATTGTGTTGAGTGCAATTTCTGTCTTTCCAAAACCGACATCTCCGCTGAGGAGTCTGTCCATAATATGACCTGAACTCATTTGGTTCAAAATTTCATTGACCGCCTGCGTTTGGTCTTCTGTATATTCAAAACCCGAAAGTGCTTGAAACTCCTGCAACTCTTTTTTACCCAAAGAAATTTTTGGTGCTTTAATGAGAGCCCTTGCTGCTGCGGTATTTACTATCTGACCTGCAATTTCAAGCAGTCTTTTTCGCACTTTCGCTTTGAGCTTACCGAAGCTGCCTTTTCCGAGTCTGTCAAGGACAGGTGTTGCACCGCCTCCGGCAATATAACGGTCAATAAAGTCCAAATTTTCCACAGGCAACAGTATTTTGTCATCACCTACATATTTAATGACGATGAAATCTTTTATGCCGCCTAAAATTTCAGTCTGCTCTATCTTTTCAAAGATTCCCACACCGTAATCTTCATGCACAACATAATCACCGGCTTTTAAATCATCCAAAAGAATCGAAGTTTTTCTTCGACGTCGTTTTTTATCTGCTTTATTGAGCGATACCACAAGTTCGTCAGGCGTAAGAATATTTAATATATACGGAGCTTGTATAATTGTCATATTAGTCGTATCATAAATACCGGCTTGTTTGACAGTAGCATTATTCGCCGCGATAAGCGTCACTTTTTTGTCTTGATGCACTTTTAAAAGCTGTGCGACATTGGCTACGACAAGCTCTTTTACCTCATCATTTTCTTCTAAAACATCCAAGTCAAAGGCATCTCTTGGAAGACGGGGATTATTAATGCCGTAAGCATCTTTAAGCAGGTTGTCCAGATTTCTGACAAGCTTGACATTTTTATTCTCTAAAAAATTCTCTGCCATATCATCAAGATGCCAAAAGCCTAAAGAAGCCACATCTTTGTTCAATGCGTCAAATTCACTATTTTGTATTTTTTGATTAAGTTCATTATAGGCACTTTCATTCAAAGAGTAAAAAGCACTACGGATTTCTAGCGCTTCTAAATCATCCCCGAGTGTTCTTTGTGATTCGAGTTCAAATTCTTTAATCTGTTCTACTTCATTATCAAAAAGTGAAATTCTTATTGGATTATTTGATGAAGGGACAAAAATATCTATGATATCTCCACGATGAGATATTTCCCCCTCAACCTGCACCATATCCACAAAAGTATAACCCCAGTGAATCATCAGTTGCTTAAACTCTTTTAAATTGATCTCGGCACCGAATTCTAGAGTTGTTGTGCCTAAAAGCTCTTTTTTGGGCAGATGAAAGAGCAGTGTTTTTAAAGGAGAGATAATAAGCGGTTTTTTCTGAGCAGAGTGATATGTTCTCAGTGCAAAAAAAAGTTCATGCAACTCCTCTTTGTATGAACGCAAATCATCACCGTAACTTGGTCTAAAATCGGGAAAGACAATAACATCATGCTGAAAAAATTTCGCTACATTTTCAAGTTCATATGCTTCTTTTGCATCTTCACATAGTAAAAGTTCAACTTCTTCTTTTGTTTCATTCTTACTAAAATGATTAAATAAAATTGCCTGAGACATTAATTTCCTGTTTCAATTTTTGACATAGACGCAGTAGTATCTTTAATAATTGAGTTACCTTCAAAAATACCTTTAGACTCTATTACAAGTTCAACAGAAGTTATTTCGCCATTTACATGTCCGGCAGCTTTTATCTCAACTCTGTCCGCATGTACACTGCCTTCTACTAAACCCTGCACAACCAGTCGTTTTGTGGTAATATCGCCTTTTACATGCCCGTTCTTACCGACATTTACCTCTTTGGAAGACTTAATAAACCCCTCTAATTCTCCATCGATATATAAATTACAAGAAAGTTCTACTTCGCCTTTGATTTTAGCTCCAGCTGTGATAATTGCCGTGTTTGAGTCCGTTTTGTCACCTTTAGCAGTGATGTCGCCATTATTAAAGATTGCCATGGTACTTTTTTCTCCTTTTTAAATATTTCATCATAATTTTGCTGCGTCCATTTTATAAAATAATATGGGTTTAATGCACGATGAATAAATCGTATTTCATAATGCAGATGCGGTCCATTACTGAGCCCTGAATTGCCCGTATAAGCAATCAAGTCACCTTTTTTTACAAATTGACCCGATTTTATCACAATTTTGTTTAAATGCCCAAAATAAGACTTAAAACCATACACATGTTCAAGTATGATAAGTTTACCAAACCCACTGCGCTTATGCATGCCTGCCCACTCAACAATGCCGTCAGCCGTTGCATATACGGGAGTATTGAGTTTTGCTTTCATATCGGTACCCCGGTGAAACTCTTTTTTATGCAGTGTCGGATGTATTCTGTTACCAAACTTACTGGTTATGCCGCGATATTCCACAGGGGAACCACTCGGTATAAGTTCAAGCAATGTTGCTCTGTGCGATGAGTTGAGCATTGTCATATTAACTCTATCCGCTAAAGATTCGTCCGCAATAGGTTTAAGCCCTATAAGTGTCTCAATTTGAGATAAAGAGTCGGAGAGTTCATCGAGCTCTTTTTCTTTTGCCAAAAGTGAATGCGTCGTATTATTCATATCGGTTTGTAATTCTTGGTTTTGACGCAGCATCTTCTCATAGGCTTGTGCTACTTCATTTTTTTTGCTCTGCAGTTTATCAACACTGGCATTTAAATATAAAATCGTTCCCGAAGCAATCAGAACAATGCTTAATAAAAACAGTCCGGCATATAAAAAAGCTTTTTTTATAAACTTATGAACATTAAACTGCTTCACACCGTTGTCATCATGAATAGTTACTGTAAAATGATTATTCACGATACTCCTTTAAGAATGTCTCTACAACACTAAAAGAACCGAAAACAAGATAATTCTCATGCGTCTCTATACCTTCAAACTTTTTATGTGTAATATTTAAATTTTCTATTGCCTGAACTAATTTATTTCTCTCTTCTATTCTATCATCTTTTACATCTATAATCTCTACATGGTAAATAATTGGTTTTAAAATATGAATAATTTCGCTATAATTTTTATCTTTATAACTATTATAAACTAATATATATTTATTCTCTTTTAAAGTTTCATAAATTGACTTCGCAGCAAGAGTATTGTGTCCAACATCTACAAGAATATTTGTACCTAGTTGTGAAAGCCTGCCAAATAATTTTGCGTTCTCAAAATTCTCTACGTCATAATCAATGCCTAAAATCTTCAAAGCGGCAATACTCAACATCAAATTCTCTTTTAGATAATGAGGCAGATTGTTGTTTTGTGCAATTTTTGTAATTTTTATACTATCTTGTTCATTAAGTAAACTGTCATACTCTTCAATCAATACGTCTTTTTGTTGTGCAATTCTTTTGGCCACTGTAATTACTTCTTCGTGAGGCTGGTTTGCTAAAATTGCTCTTGTTCTTACAGCATTGAGTTTTGTCGTTGCAATAGATTCTATCTCTGAACCCAAAAAAGCTTCATGGTCAAAGTCAATCGGTGTTACAAGCGTTAAAATATTTTCAAATACGGCTGTTGCATCATATTCACCGCCAAGCCCGGCTTCTAGTACCACATAATCACACTCCTGATACAAAAATATTGCCAACAGTGTTGTATATTCAAAATAGCTCAAAGTCTCTGCTTTTTGCGGTGTTAAAAGTGATAAAAGTTTTGTATGTGCCTCATTAAGAACTGTATCGTTTACACTTTTTCCATCAAGCCAAATACGCTCGTTAAACTCTAAAATATGCGGAGAAGTGTAATGTCCGACAGAAAAGCCCAAAGAATACAAAGCAGATGCCAAAAAACGTCCTGTCGTTCCCTTGCCGTTTGTACCGACAAGATGTATAATTTTTGGAATTTTCAATGCACTTTTGATACGTTCATATATCCTAGGCATACGAGCATAGTCAATTTTGTCATAATAAAGTGGTTTATTGTCTAAAAAAGTTTGCAGCATTGTTATTTTTTGTACTCCGCTTTATTTCTTCCCTCTTTTTTCGCTTTGTACAAATACTCATCTGCAGAGTTTACAGCCGCTTCGAGCGAAATATGGTCAGAACGCTGAGAAATACCGGCACTCACAGTAACCTTTATACGTTTTCCTTTATATACGAAACGTGTCTTTTCTACATGCTTTCTAACTTTTTCGGCAAAAATCACCCCGCCTTGAAGGTCTGTTTCACTCAGCAATGATAAAAACTCTTCTCCACCAAAACGACCTATAATATCTACTGTTCTGCTCTCTTTTTTGAGTATTTTTGCAAAGGCTGAAAGTACTGCATCCCCTGCTTCGTGGCCATACGTATCATTTACCTTTTTAAAGTGATCTATATCAAACATTACAATAGCAAAATTACGTCCATACCGTTTGTACTCACCCTCTTTCATATTCATGAATTCATCAAGTGCACGTTTATTATAAAGTTTTGTCAAAAAGTCTTCTTTTGACTCCTGCTTAACCGCTTCAAGCTCTTTTTCAAGCGTATGTACTTTTCTACTCAAAGCCTGAACTTCATCACTGTGCCCTTTTAAGTCTTTACTTAAAAGCTGCGTATTTTCTTCCAAGGCAACGGCGATAGTAAAGAGCTTTTTATGTGCGAGTTTAAAATTTACTGTTGATTCTTCACTATATGATTCCAGCTCTTTTTTAATCTTCTGTATTTCTGTATTTGAAGTGTCTGAGCGCTCAATCATATCTATGAGTCGCAGTGAAAGTTTGTCCAACACGCCGTCAATAGATTCCACCATCTCTTTGACAGTCTCTTTATCAAGAGCTATTCGTAAAGATATTGCTGATCTTATTTCATGTGCTACACTCACACTCTCAAGTAAAGCAGGGTTTTGCTGAATTTTTTCGCTTAAAGAAGCAATAGTATCATTTACACTTGAAGCAATAGAAGGCACAAAAGAGGCTATCAAAAGTTTTGATATTTTTTGTAAATTAACACTTTGAACATCTTCTGGACTAACACATGCCAATTGTAAATTTTCAATAGTTTTTTGTAAATCTTTTGTATCTACATTGCCGTACTCTTTTAATTTTTGTAAGAAGGTATCATCGTAAGTTGTTAAAAAATTGACCCATCGCTGACGAAACTGGTCTAACTGCTCCGGCTGTGCCCCGTGTTCTAAAAGATCAAGTGTCTTTTGTGCAAGTTCACTCGCTTCTTTGTTATGCAGTACAGTAATAACCTGCAGGATTCTTTTTGTAAGTAATGTCTCAGATTCTAAAGTGTCAGAACATTGTGTAGGATTGGTTCTATTGAGTTTGGAGATTAAAAAACGGATAAATTCATGCATCGTTTTGATGTTGTAGTTTTTCAAATCTTTTTGCAAATCTTTATTGAGCATTTCATTGAATTTTGCCAAATGCTGGCAGTCTTCAATCTGCATATTCGCCTTTTTTGCTTCCATGCAAAAAGCTTCGGCATAAAAATCCGGAGTTAATAACTTCCCCTCAGCCTTAAGTCTTTTTACAGCCTTGGCAATAATTGTCTGTATAGTCATTTTTTTTCCTAGTTTATAGTCTCGATCCCTCTGCAGATATCTGCGCTACAAATGATGATATAGCCTTGATAGCACTGAATTTTATGGCATCAAATCGTTCTTGATCTGTTATAACGGCATTAGGCACAACTGAAAAGTCATACGTCCCTTTTGCTGTGTAGTCTTTTTTGATATTTTTAGATTCTCTTATAATTTTTAAAATAATAGTCGCTCTGTATGCAATAATATACCCGTCTGTATTATACTGAATTGCCGAATAACTTGGAGGATTTAAAGAAAAACTCAAATGACTATCAGCATGAGCCCTGTCAGTTAAAGAAGCATGAAATACTTCAACAATAGCACTGTCTACAGCATCTTTAATCAAAACGGTATTTTGCGGGTCTACTGCTGAAATAGTTACATGCGTGTTTATCTTCTCACCGACAACACTGCGGGCATATTTTGAACTCGGTTTATATCCACACGCACTTATAGAGATTATAAGCATTAACAAAGAGAATAACTTCAAAAAGTGTGGATATGTTTTCATTTTTTCAACCCTTTACTACAATATTGACAAGTTTTTTAGGAACAAAGATTTCTTTGACTATTTCTTTTCCCTCAAGCCATTTAGCAATATTCTCTTTTGCCGCAGCAATAATTGCATCTTTATCTGTATCTGCCGCGACTTCAATTTCGCCTCTTTTTTTACCATTGACTGAAACACCCAAAGAGATACTCTCTTCAACAAAGACCTCTTCTAATATTTCTTGAGGTGCCAGGTTATTCAGATTAAAGTATTTTTCACTTATCTCATAACATGTATGTGGAATAACCGGTTCCATTATAGAGCTGAGTATCCAGTAGCCCTCACTCCATACATCTGCATTGCTTTGTGCATTAAGTGCATTCATCGCTTCCATCACACCCGCGATCATGGTATTGAACGTATATCGCTCATTATAGACATCTTCGGCACGTTTGAGCGCTTCATAGACTTTTTTGCGGGCAAACTTTTCTTCTTTGCTCAAATCTGCATGATTTATCTGCGGTTTTTCATTACATGTAAGCACATTTGTGCTTCTCTCAAAAAATCTTTTGATGAATTTATATGCACCTTCAACAGCACTGTCATTCCATTCAAGTTCCTGTGTCGGCGGTGCAGCAAAAAGAATAAAAAGACGCGCCGTATCTGCACCGTATTTTTCTATAATGGCATCAGGGTCAACCGTATTGCCTTTTGATTTACTCATTTTTGCACCGTCTTTGAGTACCATTCCCTGTGTCAACAGTCTCTCAAAAGGTTCATCAAAGTCAACATAACCTAAATCACGAAAAACTTTTGTAAAAAATCTTGCATATAAAAGGTGTAAAATTGCATGCTCAATACCACCAATGTAATGATCAACACCTTCATGCCCTTTAGGGTGCATCCAGTACTTAATCTGTTCAGGAGAAAAAGCCTCTTTTTCCCAGTTTGCAGGAGAAGCACAAAAGCGTAAAAAATACCAGGAAGATTCAACAAAAGTATCCATAGTATCTGTTTCACGAACTGCATCACCGCCGCACTGAGGACATTTACAGTGTTTCCAAGTCGGATGATTTTCTAAAGGATTTCCCTCACCCGTAATTTCTACATCTTCAGGCAAAGCAACAGGCAAGTTTTCTTTTTTCTCCATAACAAGACCACATGAATCACAATGAATAAAAGGAATCGGTGCACCCCAGTATCGCTGACGGCTTACACCCCAATCTTTTAATTTATAATTAGTTGTCTTTTTTCCAAGATCTTTTTCTTCAAACATTTCAATAATATGCTCTTGGGCTTTTTGTGCATTCATACCGCTAAAATCACCGGAATTAATAAGTTCACCTACTTCAGTAAATGCAGCTCTTGAAAAATCGTGTTCACCGTTAAAAGGTTTTATTACCGCTTTTATAGGCAAATCATACTTTTTGGCAAAATCATAATCTCTCTCATCATGTGCAGGAACAGCCATAACAGCACCGCTTCCATAGTCCATAAGTACAAAATTCGCTACCCAGACAGGAATCTCTTCTCCGCTTAATGGATGCTTTACATGTAAACCAAGCGCAACGCCTGACTTTTCTTTTTGTCTATCAATCGATGAAGCACTTTTCATTGCACCAATCTCTTTAATTACCGCATCATCAAGCAATTTATTTTCTATCATATATGTAACGATTTCATACTCAGGTGCCAAAGCAGTATAACTTACACCGTAAATAGTGTCAGGTCTGGTTGTAAAAACATCAAAACGCTCGAACTTATGTCCAAGTTTTTCTTGACTCTCTTGGTCAAAATACAAATCAAATGCAAGCCCGTTTGATTTTCCTATCCAGTTTTCCTGCATAGTTAAAACCTGTTTCGGCCAGCCATTTTCAAGCTTTTTCAAGTCTTCTAAAAGTTCATCTGCATAAGCAGTAATTTTAAAATAATACTGATTCATATCTTTTTTAACTATCGGAGTATCACATCTCCAACAGCAACCATCCACTACCTGTTCATTTGCAAGTACAGTTTGGTCATGTGGACACCAGTTGAGCATCCCTTTTTCACGATACAGTAAACCTTTATTGTACATGTCAATAATAAAACCTTGTTCAAACTTGGTATAAAGCTCATCACTTGTGGCAAATTCCCGTTTGCGTGAAAAAGAGAAACCCAGAGAATAAAACTCGTTTTTCATATAATCTATGTTGTCATATGTCCAGCTTTTAGGATGTGAGCCATTTTTTATAGCAGCATTTTCAGCAGGCATTCCAAAGCTGTCAAAGCCGATTGGATGGAGCACATTTTTCCCCTGCTGTCTGTGATAACGCGCAAAAGCATCACTAATAGAGTAGTTTCTCACATGTCCCATATGCAGGCGTCCGCTTGGAAATGGAAACATTGAAAGTATATATTTTTTCTCTTTTGTAAAATCTTCACTCGGCTCAAAACTTTCGTTTTGCTTCCAATAATCCTGCCATTTTTTTTCTATATTTTTCGCACTATATTCCAATTTTATTCTTCCTGTAAATATTAATACTCTTCATGTGTTTTACTACTCTCAATGTAGACAAGTCCCATTGAAAATAGATTTGCAATCAATGCACCGATAGCCAAAGCCATTGCCCAAGAATCATCTTGTACAATAACCAAAAATACGAATGCCGGAATAAGGTGTAAATCAGCGACTAAAGAGGATGCTAACAGTTCGGCTGAAAGTAAATTTCGCACGCCTATTTTTAAAATTGTTGAAACCAGATTGACACTTGCTGCTATAAACAATGAAATAGCAGTATTTTCATATAAAAATCCTGCTATTGATGTTAGACTCATTAGTGAAAAGAAAACATAAACAACCTTACCCCAATCCATTGCTACTCCTTAATTTTGCTTGCAAAATGAAGGAAACCTCCTCCATTTGATTGATTACGGTAAGGAAAGTAATTCCCTTACCTACGCTATCGCTTGGATTCCTTCGGCAGGAAGCCCATCGCAACTTGTTGCTTTACTTTATTATAGCAAAATCTACATTACGCCCGATTCAAACTGTTCTCGCATTCTGTTTTTTTCTGCTTCTCTTTTTGCTTTTTCTGCTAATTTTGTATGGTAGCCTTTTACATCAAAACCAAAGAAAATAAGTATTGGTGAAGCCACAAAAATTGATGAATATGTACCTACGATTATACCCACTAAAAGTGTAAATGCAAAGGCATGGATAATCTCGCCGCCGAACATAAACAACGTAAATACCACAAAAAATGTTGTGAGCGATGTTAATGTCGTACGGGCAAGTGTTCTTGTGATAGACTCATTAATAATCTCTGTCAGATTCGCTTTTTTGGATTTTGTTATTCCCTCGCGAATACGGTCAAAGACAATAATTGTATCATTAAGCGAATACCCTAAAAGTGTTAAAATCGCAGCCAATACATCAAGATTAACATCTATGGCAAAAAGTGCGACCGCGCCCATTGCTATGGATACATCATGCACTAAAGCTACAATCGAAGCTACAGCAAAGCGCCACTCAAATCGAAAGGCAACGTAAATTAAAATAGACAGAATCGCCAGCACTAAAGACATAATGCCTTTTTCTTTAAGTTCTGAACCGACTTTTGGTCCGACAATATCTACACGACGCACCTCAAAAGCACCGGTGCCTTTAAGTACTTCGCGTGTAACATCACCAATATCCTGTGTTACATTTCCTGTTGTTGTTTTCATACGAATAACAACCTCATCAGGCGAACCGAATTCACTGATAGAAGCTCCGTCAAAAAGCTTGTTTGCTTTTAGTTTCTCGCGCATTGCTTTTATCGGTGCTTTTGTATCATATTTTACTTGTACAACAGTTCCTCCGGCAAAATCAATGCCGTAATTAAGCCCTTTTGTCGCTAAAATCGCATATGAAGCCAAAACCAAAATAGTAGAAAAAAGCATTGCCAGTTTTGATTTACTCATAAAATCAAAGGTACGACTATATTTAAAAAATTCCATAATTATCCTTTAATCCCAAACCAGAAACGGTAGTTTTTACTTTTACCCATTTTAGATTCTAGCATCTGGTAAATTCCATGTGTTCCGAGAATTGCTGTGAGCATTGAAGCTAAAATACCGATACTCATCGTTACTGCAAAACCTTTAATGGCTCCGGTTCCGTATACATATAAAACAACCGAAGCAATCAAGGTTGTAATGTTTGCATCAAGAATTGCACGCATTGCATTTGAGTAGCCCTCTTCTATGGCTTTATGCATAGATTTGCCTTCATAAATAAGTTCACGTATTCTCTCTGTAATAATTACATTGGCATCAACTGCCATACCGACCGTAAGAACGATACCTGCCATACCCGGCAGTGTCAATGTTGCACCAAAAAGACTCATTACGGCCAAAAGAAGCAGCAAGTTTGCAATCAGTGCAATATTTGCAATTACACCTGCCATACGGTAATAAACCATCATAAATACAATAACAAGCACAAATCCGCCTATAAGCGCTATCATAGATGCTTTAATGCTGTCTGCACCCAAGCTAGGTCCGACTGAGCGTTTTTCCATCAAATATATTGGAGCCAGCAGTGCACCTGAACGAAGAGCAATAGCCAAATCTTTTGCTTCTAAAACTGTATAGTTTCCGGAAATCTGTCCGCTTCCTCCACCAATGCGTTCATTGATATTCGGTGCGGAGTAAACTTTGCCGTCAAGCACAACAGCAAGGCGTTTACCTACATTTTTACCGGTAAAATCACCGAATATATCAGCGCCTTCGGCATTAAGTTTAAAGTTAATTACAGGACGGTTATTCTGATCAAAACCAACATTCGCACCTGTAAGCATACCTCCGTCTAAAATAGGAATCTCATGCACAAGATACTTAATTTTCGGTGATTTTACATCTTCTAAAATTATATCTCCGTATGAAGCTGCATCTGCATCGCTCATATTGTACACGCGTGCATTTCTGTCTTCATCAACAGCCATTAGTTCAAGTTTGGCCGCACGTGAGATTAATTCCCTTGCACGCTGTTCATCTTCTTGAGATTTAATGCCTGCAAGTTCTACAAGGATTTTGTCTTTTCCCTGACGTGCAACAATTGGCTCAGAGAGTCCAAATTGGTCAAGTCGGTTTCTGATTGTTTCTATTGCCTGAGAAACTGCCTGCTTTTTTGTTTTTTCAATCTCTTTTGGTGTCAAACTTACACTAATTACCGAACCTTTATGTGTAACAGTAACACCTTCAAGTTTTGATAAAAATTCATCAAATGTTTTAATTTCATCACTATCTAAAACTTCAAATGTGACACTCTTATTATCAAAGGTAAGTCCATTTATGAGAATGTCATTACGCTCGGCAAAGTGCTTGATACTTGCCGCCATTGATTTGATACGAGATTTTGTCGCTTCTTCTGTTTTTACACCAAGAAGCATATGTAGACCGCCTTGCAGGTCAAGACCAAGTGTTATTTTTTTTCCGCTTTGCGTCTGCAACAGTGACGGTAAAGAGAAAACTATACCGAAAACTATTGCCAATGCAAAGATAACTATGCGATAATTAAGCTTCATCCTCGTACTTCTTTGCAATGGAATCTTTTGTAATTTTTACGAGTGTATCATCATTTAATTTTACTGTTAAAAAGTTGTCTTCAACTTTATGAACAACAACGATAAAACCGCCGTTAGTAATTACTTTGTCACTTTTTTTGAGAGATTCAAGCATCTCTTTTTTAGCCTTAGCCTCTTTTTGCTGCGGGCGAATAATTACGTAATACATGATTGCAATTAAAAATACAAACGGTAATAGTTGGGAGATAATTTCCATATCTTTTGCTTCCTTTTAGACAAAGTCTATTTATAAAATTTCAGCGATTATACAAAAATTATGCTAATAAGCTCTTAAAATTGCGTATAATTTCAAAATGAATAGATTCACAAAAATTTTTTTACTCGGAATTGTTACGGCTGCACTTTTTAGTGCTTTTATATATTTTGAATATTTTGGAATTTCAAATAAACTGATTAATACCTTTTTTGGTCTTGGCGCAATTGCTCTGTTATTATATATTCCTAAAAAAGCGGTACTTGTTGCGGGCTTTTTTATAGGCTTATTTTGGTTTTACTGGATCGGCTACAGTTTTAAGTATCAGGGTGTCGGCTATATGGAGCCAATCATTACGTTTAGTTTCGGTATTATTTATCTCATCTTTTTTGCACCGCTTAGCTTTACCGACAAACCTTACATAAGGGCAGTTCTGCTTTTTGGGCTGAGTTTCATTGAACCGCTCGGCTGGAACTGGATGAAAATCGAGCTTTTATTTGTCAACAGCTATATAGGTGTTTATAAGTACCAGCTTGTTGCAGTTTTACTTGCTTTGTCCCTGCCTGCACTGATAAAGCACAAAACATATAAGTTTCTGCCTCTGCTGCTTCTTGTATTTGCTTTTAATTACGGATACCCAAAACAATATGATGCACCCTTAAAAATAAAACTCATACAAACAAACATTCCCCAAGAAATAAAATGGACAAGAGAAGCTCTCTATCCTACAATCAGAATGGTTTATCAAGAGATTCAAAAAGCACAGAACAAGGGATATGATGTTGTCGTCTTTCCTGAATCCGTATTTCCTCTGTTTATGAATAAAACACCAAAACTGATGCAAGAACTCAAGAAAGCTTCTAAAAAAATCACCATCATTGCCGGTGCGCTTTTAAGTGAAAATAATTTAAACTACAATGTAACCTATATGTTTTACAACGGCAAATACAAAGTAGCAAAAAAACTCATACTTGTTCCCTTTGGCGAATACATTCCCCTGCCAAAATTTGCGCAAAAAATCATAAATGATACATTTTTCCAAGGCGGGAGTGATTTTGTTACCGCAAAAAAGCCGACAGACTTTGAAATAAAAGGTATAAAATTTAGAAATGCCATCTGTTATGAAGCTACATGCAAAGAGCTCTACACAGGAGATGTCAAATATATGATTGCCATCAGCAATAATGCCTGGTTTACACCTTCTATTGAACCGACACTGCAAAAGCTACTTATAGAGTACTACGGCAGAAAAAACGGCGTTACAATTTACCATGCTGCAAATATCAGAGGAACCGGCATAATCAAATAACAAGGACTTATAGGATATAATAAGAAAAAATCATTTACCAGGGTTAAAATACAATGTTAAATCTTAAAAATCCAAATCTTTATTTAAACCGTGAACTTTCATGGTTACAGTTCAATACAAGAGTCCTCAAACAGGCTCAAGATGAATCTCTACCGTTATTAGAGCGTTTAAAATTTCTCGCCATCTACGGCACAAATCTGGATGAATTTTATATGATTCGTGTTGCAGGGCTTAAAAAACTGTTTGCAGCCGGCATAATTGTTTCAGGTGCTGACAGACTTACCCCACTGCAACAGCTTCGTGAAATCAGAAACTATCTGCATCAAGAACAGCAGGTCGTAGAACACTGCAGAAGCGAAATATTTAAAAAATTAGAGCCTCACGGCATCAGTGTAAAGACCTATGATGAAGTCAATAATCAGGACAAACACAAACTCAACCAGTATTTTAATGAAAATATCTACCCTGTAATTATTCCTATTGCCGTAGATGCAACACACCCATTTCCGCACCTAAACAATCTTAGTTTTGGACTTATCGTAAAACTGCGTGATATGGATAATGAGAATATAGAACGTTTTGGAATCATACGTGTTCCCCGTGTTTTAAACAGATTTGTAGAACTTGGAAACGGCACGTATGTGCCTATAGAGAGTGTTGTACAAAAACATGTCGAAGAACTTTTTCCAGGCTATGAACTTATGAAATATGCACCTTTTCGTGTCACAAGAAATGCGGATATTGCCATAGAAGAAGAAGAAGCAGATGATTTTATGGAAATTCTTGAAGAAGGTCTTAAACTTCGCCGTAAAGGTGAAATGGTTCGGCTGGAAGTCGGTTCTAATGCCGATGATGAGATTATTAACTTCTTTAACCGTCATGCCCATATATATAAAGATGACATATACAAATATCATACATTTCTCAACCTTTCCAGCCTTTGGCAAATAGTATCAAATAAAGATTTTGCACATCTTTTGGCTCCTGTATTTCAACCAAAGAATCTGCCGCCTTTTGAAAGTAATGAAGATATTTTTGCTATTTTAGAAAAGCAGGATGTCTTAATGTACCATCCGTATGAAAGTTTTGAGCCTGTTATAAATCTGATTCAACATGCTGCAAAAGACCCGGATGTTGTTTCTATAAAAATGACACTTTACCGTTCAGGTACAAAGTCACCTATAGTAAAAGCACTGATGGATGCAAGTGAATCAGGCAAGCAGGTAACAGTTATGGTTGAGCTTAAAGCTCGATTTGATGAAGAGAACAATCTTATCTGGGCAAAGGCACTGGAAAAATCAGGAGCACATGTAATTTACGGCATTCAAGGCTTTAAAGTTCACGCAAAAGCAGCTTTGGTCACAAGACGTAAAAACGGCAAACTCAAACAGTATGCACACTTAGGCACAGGAAATTACAACCCTTCTACTGCAAAAATATATACCGATATGAGCTATATGACCAGTAAAGACAATGTTACCAATGACTTGACACGCTTTTTTCACTTTTTAACAGGTTTTAGCAAGAAAGGGAAACTTAATGAGCTTTATATGGCCCCTTCACAAATTAAGCCAAAACTCCTTTCGCTTATTCACAATGAAACAAGACAGGGAGAAAATGGACAGATTATTGCAAAAATAAATTCACTTGTTGATGAAGATGTTATAAGAGCGCTTTATAAAGCCTCAATGGCAGGGGTTAAAATCGACTTAATCGTTCGTGGAATATGCTGTTTGAAACCGGGAATTAAAGGTGTCAGTGAAAACATTCGAGTTATCTCAATTTTAGGAAAATATTTAGAACATGCCAGAGCATTTTATTTTAAAAATGATGCTTCAGAAATTTATATTTCAAGTGCTGACTGGATGCCTCGAAATCTTGTACGCCGTATAGAACTTTTAACGGCCATAAAAGATGAAGATGCCAAAAAGAAAATTATACAAATATTAAAACTGCAGTGTTCGGATAATGCTCTTTCACATGAACTTCAAAGTGACGGGACCTACATAAAAGTCAAGCCCAAAGAGGGAGAAAAAGTTATAAATAACCATAAACTGCTTGAAGATTATGTGAACCGTATTGCAAAGGCGACAAGAAAAGAGACTTCTACTTATGTGCAGCAGCTTGTCAATCGTCTTTTTATTGAAAGTTAAGGAGCAAACTTATGTTACATGTATATAAAAATACCACCCCGACTATCGGGCAAAAAAGCTGGATAGCACCGTCTGCGGATGTTATCGGGGATGTTACCTGTGGAGAGGAGTGCTCTATCTGGTTTGGCTGTGTCGTTCGCGGCGATGTGCATTACATCAAAATCGGCAACAGAGTCAATATTCAAGACCTGAGTATGATACATGTAACGCATTATAAAAAAGAGGACAAAAGTGACGGAAATCCAACAATTATTGAGGATGATGTCACAATAGGACATCGTGTAATGCTACACGGGTGTACAATAGAAAAAGCCTGCCTTATCGGTATGAGTGCGACCATTCTTGACGGTGCCCTCATCGGTAAAGAGAGCATTGTCGGCGCAGGTTCACTGGTTACAAAAAATAAGGTATTTCCGCCGCGTTCACTCATTATGGGAACACCTGCCAAAGTTGTTAGAGAACTCAGTGATGATGAAATAAAAGAACTCTATGCCTCGGCATCACGTTATGTAGAATTTAAAAATGACTACCAATGAAGTCTAAAGATTTAGAAAAACCCCCAACGAAGATATGCCCTTAAAACACTTGGACTACTCTCTCTTGTGGCTTCACAGTTTTTAGCAGATGTCAAACCCACAAAAAAATTCAAAACAGACAGAAAAATAATACTAGATACAAAGAATAAAATAGCGGTTGGGATGAAGAGTTTGAAGAGTGGGAAAATATAGAGAAAAAAAGAGAGATTGTTTAAATAAAGTATGATTTTTTACATGTAGTACCTCCGATGTATCCAATCAAGGCTGTTGCAGACTCTAAACTGACCAAAAGCAGAGGTCACTACAAAGGATGGCTCGATGTCAACAGAGAAACTATGCAGCATAATGTTTTTAAAAATGTTTTCGGTATAGGAGATATTTGCGGTACGCCACTTGGAAAAACTGTTTCATCAGCTGCACATCAAGCTAAAGTTGTTCATATAAATCTTCTCTCCGACATAACACAACAGCGACAACAAGAGAGTTATGACGGCTTTTCAGCATATCCTATTAAAACCGGCTATAGTGAAGTGATTATGGCGAAATTCAATTATGAAGACCTCACAGACAGCGCGATAAATAACGCACCAAATGCTGCAAAAAAATGGTGGTTATCTGATGTATATGAAGCAAAAAGTGACTATTGGAATAAGATTTTAAAAGGTGGAGATTCATTCACAGAGGTATGGTTCTTTATCTAATGAAGGAAAAAAGCCAAAGAGGTATTTTTTTATTATTTGATGTAAAATCAATATCTGATGCCAAAAACCCATTTTCCATATCTTTTATTTGAGAAAAACTTTTGTTTTTTCCACCAACTTCAAATATCATATCACCCACTTTAAAATCTCCTACATCACTGTAGTATATCTCGTCAAAACAATTAACAAAGTAAGTTTCTCTTACCGTGCCAATTTCACTTGGAATATGCAGATAACTGCTGAGAGTATAGAGTATATTTGTATTTTTAAAAAAGAGCTTTGCAGGTTTTTTGGTCTGCTTTGCAAAAAATTTATGAATAGGTTTAAATATCCCTGTCTTATCAAGTATCTCAAGGTAGGTGTAAAGCGTTGGCTCACTGATTTTTAGTTCACGCGCCAAAGTATCAATCTTTACCTGATAAGGCAGTTTTGATTCGACTATTTTATACATAAGCTGCTTAAAAAGAGCAAGGTTTTCAAATTTCATCTTATTGGTTGATGGTATATCTTCATAGATGATTTTTTCTAAAGAATTCAAGAGTTTACTTTGATAACTCTCAATATCTGCAGATTCACTAAAATATGGATAACAGCCCGTCTGCAAATACTCCTTAAACTGCTTAAAGAGTGTCGGATATTTTTGTGTGAGTTCAAATGAAATATCTGAGGCGTTGGCAAGTACCTCATCAAACAAATAGGATTGCAGTGTAATGTTGTTTTTAATCTCCAAATACTCTTGAAATGTAAGTTTTTTAAGCTCTTTGACAACCATTCGTCTGCTTAGATCATAACTCTGCATCAGGATATTTAGCATTGATGAGCCACTGACGCGTATTGTCAGATCCGGCATAAAATCATATAGATTTTTTATGTGAGCCGCCCACTCTTTAAACATATGTACTTCATCAATAACAACCACCCTGCCACCAAGCGCATAAAACTCTTCTACAATGGATACTATTCCAAAGTTAGCAATAGTGATATCATCTGCACTAAAATAGAGCGCTTCATCAAGACTAAATTGTTGTAAATATTGCAACAGAAGTGTTGTTTTTCCCACCCCACGAGAACCAATAAGTGCTATAAGTCTCTCATTACTGTTTATAAAGCTAAACTCTTTGCGCCTATAAGTTACTTTTTCAACATTTGCAAGAAGTCTTCGTTGTCTATCTTTAAGTGCATCTAACATTTTAGTATCCTTTTGTTAAAGTGCATTTTAACATAATAAGAATATAAATACAATGCGTTTAAATTTTTTTAAAGCTAGACTTATCTTTTTTTGTTAATACATCATAAAAGTGGAAATTTATTCACTGGGGTGTAGCTTGATATCATAATTCCTTACTGTTGGATAACATTTATTCTTTTAGATAAAGCTTTATGTTCTGTAATCCGCATTTATTTTTACATACTCATAACCCAAATCACAGCCAAAGGCTGTGAATTTTCCATCGGCTATGCCTAAATCACAATAAATAGTAAAAGCATCAAGTTTCATAATTTCACTCGCTTGTTTTTCCATAGCTTCATCAAAATGAAGCTCACCTCTATCATAAACACATACATCTTCAAAAGAGATGCTTAAAAGTTCTTCATCAGCCATAGCACCGCTTGCACCAACTGTTGAAGCGATTCTTCCCCAGTTTGGGTCTTCACCATATAAGGCTGTTTTTACAAGCAAAGAATTTGTAAGGGCTTTTGCCACAATTTCTGCTTCTTTATTGTTTTTTGCACCGCTCACTTCGTAGGTTACAAGTTTTGTAGCGCCCTCACCGTCTCTTACCATTTCGCGTGCAAGAAAGCGCATTATTTCATAAAGAGCTTCACTGAATGCTTCTTTATGATATGCTCCGCTTTTTGCATTACTCAGAAGCATTACCGTGTCATTTGTTGAAGTATCGCCATCTACACTTGCTGCATTAAAAGTCGTTTTTACATTTTCACTTAAAATATTTTGCATCTCATCTTTATCGACTTTTGCATCTGTTGTTATAAAGCACAGCATCGTAGCCATAGCCGGGTTAATCATACCCGCTCCCTTTGCCATCGCGCCTATGTGAAAACTGCTTCCGTCATCCAGTTCTATTCTATAAGCAATCTGTTTTGAAAAGGTATCTGTTGTCATAATAGCTGCAGCTGCAGCATCACCGTCTCGTTTTTTCAAATCAAAAAGTTTGGCACCGGCTATAATTTTCTCTTTTGGAAGTCTGACACCGATAACACCTGTTGAACTCATGACAGGATTGGTGATTTCCTTAGGCAAAGTAGCTAAAATTTCGTCGATGTCTATTATGCCGGCTTTGCCTGTCATAGCATTGGCATTTTTGGAATTTATAAGTACAAAATTTGTTTGAAATTCACCTTTTGCCTTAAAGTGCCTTATAGGTGCTGCCGTCATCTTATTTGTTGTAAATGTAGAGGCTATTTCACACAAAGTATCACTGTAAACAAATGCCATATCTTTAGCCATTTTTGCTTTTAATCCTGCACTTATGCCATCCGCATAAAAACCTTCTGCAGCACAAACGCCACCCTCTATTTTTGTTAAATTATACAAATTTAAGCTCCTTAGGTTTGACTCTTTTAGAAATCAAATCTTTTGTTATTTTAATTCCTTCTTGTGTACCTATAACCAAAAGTTTAGATTCACTCGTTACCAAAGTATCACCCTTTGGCATGCCTATAAGCTTGCCGTCTTTTCTGGTGATTCCTACTACTGATGTGTTTGCAATCTCACGGATGTGTGTCTCTTTAAGTTTCTTTAGTACCGCCCAGCTGTAACGCGGTACAGTAATTTCCTGCATATCCAAAGGATTATCGCTTTTATATAAAAACTCTTCAAGCAGATTTTCCATATCAGGACGTGCTGCCATTGCTGAGACTCTTTGTGCTGTAAGCTTTGTAGGTGAAACTACTGTATCTGCTCCGAGTTTTTTGAGTTTTTCTACATCACTCATCGTTTCAGCTGAAGATATAATATAATAAGGGCGAGGCAGAAAATGTTCTTTTTCAAAAAGTCGTACCGAAGCAATCAAAGCAATATTATCAGCAATAGAATCAGACAAAGTAATCAAACCTTTTGCAGATGAGAGGTGCGCTTTAAGCATTGAAAGTTCAGCATGAGGCTGTGCCTGTAAATAATGCGGATATTTATACTCTACAGCCCATTCATGAATTTCAGGTCTTGGGTCAATCACAATAAAAGGGATGTGATTTTTTCGTAACTGTTTTGTTACTTCTATTGTATAATCATTGTGGTAACATACAACAAAGTGCTTTTTGAGTCTTGCTATTTTATACAGCATTCTTCTCTCCTTTATTATGGCAACAATATGACCCTTATTTAGTTCATTTACCAAAATACCGATTGCACTTGAAAATACCGCAAAACCTGCAATAATCAAGTTAATAGTAAAAATTCTACCTGCGTTGGAAATAGGAGCAATTTCACCAAAACCGACGGTTGTAAAAGTTACAGCTGTCTGATAGATTGCATCCATGATTGTAAAATTATCTATAAGAACATATCCGGATGTTCCGATTAACATTACGAGTACAGTTAAAATTAGAGGTAAGCGAAAAGCTTTTAGATGGGGGTAAACTTCAGGAAGAAGTTTAGGGTCAGGTTTGGGAGGACTCTCCCAATTGAGGAACTTGCGAATCCTTGGTAAAAGATTCAAAGCTAATTCCTAAATTTACGAATTTTTCTTAAGTGTGCGTAATTCTCTTGCAGAAATCTTAATCTTTTTCGTTGTACCATCTTCTAATGTGATACGCACTGTTCTTAGGTTTAATAAAAAACGACGCTTTGTTCTGTTTTTTGCATGAGAAACGTTGTTCCCACTCATAGGGCCTTTGCCGCTAATAGCACATCTTCTTGCCATTTGAGTATCCTTGAATGATATTTTAAAGTTGCGAATTGTATCAAATCAAAGCAAAACTGCAACTTAAGCCGAATATATTTTCGTTTAAACGACTTCCTTTTATATGTATTTTATCTTTTTCCAGCTAAAATAAATACAATATTCAACATAAAGTGGAACACTTTGATCACAATAAAGCAAATAGACTCATTTATAGAAAAGATACCGCCCTCACCAAAAGTCTTAAGAGAGACACTCTCTTTACTTAACCAAGGTGATTTAATAAAAGCAGCAAAAGTAGGCAAAGAAGATCCTGCACTCAATGCCTACCTCAAAGAACTTGTTAATAAACCTATTTACGGATTTAGAAATGAGGTCAATGAAATTTCGCAAATATTTGGAATACTGGGTGTCTCAAAGTCACAGCAGGCAACTTATAACTATATGATTTCACTTCTCTCACCCTCAAAGTGGAAACTCTTTAAACTCAACAAATCCTCTTTTTATGACCTGCAGGCACAGCTCTCGGCAAATTGGCAAAAAATTACAACGCACCTTGGTATCAATGACAAAGATATACAAAGTGCCGCCGCTTTACTGCCTGGCAGTATCATAGTGTCAGAAGCACTTTTTAGTGAAAAATTAGAAGATGTAAAGCTTTTAAGAAGTATAGATGAAATTGATTTAAACACAATTTTACAAAGATTATGCAATATGGACCTTTTTGATATATGTCAAAGAATTGCCCAAAAGTGGGAGATGCCCCAAAATGTTGCAGATATAATTCAAGCTTCTTCCGGCGTAAAACCTTCTAATGATGAGACGATAAACACACTGGGAAAATGGATGCATCTCCTCCTGTTTTATACCCTGTCAAAACCTGTTTTCATAGAAGCTCAGCTCAATGACTTTATTGATTTTCAAATAGATTATGTTGCTGATATATATGATGATTTTTCAAAAGTGATGAAGATTTCATGAGAGCGGTAATTAAAGACGGTATCGGAGTATTTCATCCTCAAGGATTTTTGGACGGCACTTCAAGTGCTGCACTCCTGAGTATTGAAGATATTGATGTAACTGTCAAAAGTAATGCTTCTATGATTCTGGTTTCACTTAAAAAAGTAATTTTCTTTAATAGAAACGGTCTTGACACCTTTGTAAAAATGTTTCAAAAAATAAGGACTGCGAACCATATTGTCGTAGGCTTTTGCGATTATGACAAAAAAAAATACGATGCTTTTAAAAAGTTTTATGATGATGATTTAAGTTTTTCACTTTTTCAAACACAAAAAATTGCATCTCTTTTTTCTTCAAGTTTTAAAGAAAAAAATAAAAATGTTCTGCTTTACAGTGAAGACAAATCACAAAGAGCAGCACTCGCAATAGAACTGCATGATAATGGACACAATCCTATAGTTGCGCAAACCGAAGAAGAATTTTTGCAAAAAGCAGAAGTAAAAGATGCTTATGATGTCATCATTGAAAATACATTTCTTGGGCAAATGGGGCAAAAAGTTGCAACAAGAGTAACAGGTAATGCCATTATTTATACAGTATCTTCTTTTTTAGATGCCGAAATAGGCAGTACTTTTAATATTGCTTATCATAACAATTCATTAAATGTAGGTTTTAGACTCTTTATTTTCGATGCCTATAAAGTTGTCAGTATGAATATTCATGCATTGAACTTTTTCTCCAAACTCGCATCTTCTTCTGCAGAGTATAATGCAACGATCTGTTTTGTAGGTATGTCATTTAGCAAAACTCCTATCTCTTTTAAAGAAACACTTGAAGATGCCGGTATGATGTTTTTTGACCAGATGGATGATATTTTGCAAAATAAAAAACTTTTGGATGAACTTGGTGCCAGCAGTGCCGCTTCAGGAAAAAATAAACGGGCTCTGAATAAAGTCCTTGTAACAGAGTTACCAAACTTTATTGACGCGACTGTAGCAACCATAGAGATGATGACTAACTCAAAGGCGACTAAAGATGCTGCAAAAGTTGATAAAATTGAAATTGCCGATAAAAATGACAAGATAGCAAGTTCTATAGGTTTTTATGGTGATATTGACGGTATGGTAATGCTTGTTTTTCCTCTTGGCATAGCAAAAAAAGCATGTGAACTGCTTATAGGCGAAAGTACTGATGATAAAGAGATGATACTTGATACGCTTGCCGAACTTGTCAATATTGTTGGAGGAAAGGTCAAAACACTCTTGGCCGACGAACATATCCGTGTGGATATTACACTCCCTAGGACCTACCATGATGTCGACGGACTCTTAGAAGTAGCAGAGGACAAAAAGGGTGTACAAGTTGATTTATCATTTGACAATGATAAGTTTTTATTTTTCTTAACAAGATAAAAGCTACTCTAGATTATAATTTCACAATAACTTAAAGGAATGTAATGCAAGTAGCTCCTAGTATTCTCTCAGCAGACTTTGGAAATTTGGCACGTGATGTACAAGAAATATGTGACGCGGGATGTGATTTAGTCCATGTGGATATAATGGATGGTCATTTTGTACCCAATCTTACCATAGGTCCCGTTGTTGTCTCCGCAATAGCCAAAGCTGCTACAAAACCGCTTGATATTCACCTAATGGTAGAGAACAACACATTTTTTGTAGAGCTGTTTGCTCCTTTAAAACCGCAATATATCTCTTTTCATATAGAAGAAGAAAAACATCCCCACAGACTGATTCAAAAAATCCGCTCACTTGGTATAAAACCATGTATTGTTCTCAATCCTAACACAATTCCCGAAGAACTTGAATACATTCTTGAAGATTTGGATATGGTTCTGCTTATGAGTGTCAATCCTGGTTTTGGAGGACAGACATTTATTGAGTCTGTACTTCCAAAAGCAAAAAAACTCAATGAGATGAGAAAAAGACTCAATCCTGAGTGTCTTATTCAAGTAGACGGCGGTGTTAGTGATAAAAACATCCATGCACTCAAAGAAGCCGGTGTTGATGTTGTAGTTGCAGGCAGTTATGTTTTTAAACATGAAGACAGAGCTAAAGCTATAAAGAGTCTGCAAATATAATGCGTACAAAAATCTGCGGCATTACCTCTTATGAAGATGCAATAATGGCAATAGATGCCGGAGCTGATGCTCTTGGATTTGTATTTTATGAAAAATCACCGCGCTATCTAACACCTTTGCAGGCCAAAAAGATTATTCAAAAACTGCCTCCCTTTATTGAAAAAGTGGCTTTATTCGTCAATGTAGATGCACAAACGGTCAATGCTACATGTAAAGATGTCGGTGCCACACTTGCCCAAATTCATTTTGATGCAGATACAGCATTTTATGATGCGCTTGAAATTCCTCACATCAAAGTAATACGTGCACAAAAAAAAGAAGATATACTTAAATACTCTGATGAATACAGACTTGTTGATGCTTACTGCGAAGCTTATGGCGGCGCAGGCAAGCAAATAAATACAGAATGGTTTGAGGGTATTAACTGCTCCAAAATAATTCTTGCCGGCGGACTCAATCCGCAAAATATTACCGCATTAAAAAAGTACGGTTTTTATGCTTTTGATGTCAGCAGCGGCGTTGAAATATCACACGGTAAAAAAGATGCAAAAAAAGTAAAAGAGTTTATACAAAATGCTTGCTAATGATTTTAATCTCGATGCAAAGAGCATTTCACGTCTCTCTTCACGCGGACTCTCTTTAAAAACACTCAAAGAACAACTTACTGAGGAGTTGGAACTCTCCATAGAACTGTGGAGAGCCCAAGGTTTACATGTAATCAGACATCAGGGATATTATTACTTTGATACAAAATTCATTCCTATCCAGGAAGCAGAATTTTGCATAGTCGACATTGAGACAAACGGTTCAAAAATAGAAAAACACCAGATTATTGAGCTTGCTGCGGTAAAAGTAAAAAACGGACAGATCATCGATAGATTTGAATCGTTAGTCCATACAAAAGAAATTAATCCTCATATCACTGAGATTACCGGTATAGCTGCTGATGACACAACAAATGCTCCACAGCTCAAAGATGTACTTATACGTTTTAAACTCTTTTTAGGCAATGCCGTATTTGTTGCCCATGATGTCAAGTTTGATTATAGTTTTATATCTAAAAGCCTGCAAAAAATCGGTTTGGAGCCGCTTTTAAACAGGAGTCTCTGCTCTCTCGCTTTAGCTGAGCGCACGGTTGTATCTTACAGATATGCACTTTCATATTTAAATGAAACACTTAAACTAAATCCAAAAGCACGACATCACAGAGCGATGAGCGATGTTATCACTACCTATGGATTATTTTTGTTGAGTCTGGATAATTTGGATGAGAATATAAAAACGGTGGAGGATCTTATAAAGTTTTCTAAAGAAGCACCGCGTCTGAAGCGTCCAAAATTCGACCCGCTTTTAGAGGTGAAACAAGAGGAAAAAGGGCAGTAAAACTACTCTTTAAAAGCCCCTGGCTTTGTCAGTTTAGCATAACGAGTGTCCATTCTTTCTTCATCACTCATTGCTTTGAGTTTGCTTACTTCTTCTAAAAAGTAGTCTTTAAGAACTTCTGCCGCTTTTTCTTTTTCTCTGTGTGCGCCGATCAAAGGCTCATCAATAATATCATCAATTAAATCAAGCTCTTTTAAATCTGCACTGGTGATCTTAAGCGCATTGGTAGCAGTTTCCACTTTTTTAGGATTATTCCAAAGAATTGCTGCACAGCCCTCAGGAGAAATAACGCTAAATATAGAATATCGCATCATAGCAAATTTATCAGCTACACCGATAGCAAGTGCACCACCTGAACCCCCTTCTCCAATAACCACAGAAACAGTAGGTGTTTTCAATTCTGCAAATTCCAGTAGATTTCTTGCAATTGCCTCACTTTGATTTCTCTCTTCTGCACCTATTCCAGGGTATGCACCCGGTGTGTCTATAAGCATCAAAAGTGGCAAATTAAATTTCTCGGCTAATTTTGCAGCACGTAATGCTTTTCTATAACCTTCAGGATGCGGCATACCAAAATTTCGCTTGAGCTTATTTTTAGTTCCACGCCCTTTTTGCTCGCCGATAACCATAACTTTTTCATCGCCGATATAGCCAATATAGCAGATAATGGCAGCATCATCACGAAAGTGTCTGTCTCCGTGAATTTCATACTTATCTCTCATAATGAGATTAATATAATCAAGTGCGTAAGGACGATCAAGATGACGTGCAAGTTGAAGCTTTTGAAAATCAGAAAGATTTTTATAAATCTTTGCAACTTCTTTATCCAGCTTCTTTTTTAACTCTTCAACAGCGCCCTGATCATGGCGAACTTGTGCAGAAATTATGTCTTCTTGAATAAATTTTATTTTATATTCAAAGTCTAAGTATGTAGCCAAATTAAATCCTTATCAATTAGATTTTTTTGAATATAAGAACGCCGTTTGTTCCGCCAAAACCAAATGAGTTACTCATAACAATATTTAAGTCTGCTTTTCTAGCACCCTCTGTTACATAGTCTAAATCACAGTTTTCATCAGGTGTCTCATAATTAATTGTCGGAGGAATAATTCCATCTCTCATTGCCATTAAACATGTAACAGCTTCTATACTTCCTGCTGCACCAAGACAATGTCCTAGTTGACCTTTTATAGAACTCATTGGAGGGCATTTCTCTTTTGAGCCAAGAAGCTCTTTAAGCGCTAATGTCTCATTCTTATCATTTACAGGGGTAGAAGTTCCGTGAGCATTTACATAATCAAGCTTAGGTTCGCCTGCCATTTTATATGCAGCTTTCATAGCGCGCGCTGGACCATCAAGTGATGGTGTAGTAATGTGATTTGCATCGCCACTTTCACCAAAACCGATTATTTCTCCATATATTTTCGCACCACGTGCAACTGCATCTTCATACTCTTCAAGTATCAATGCTCCAGCACCTTCTCCCATAACAAAACCATCACGGTCAGCATCAAAAGGACGAGATGCATGTTTAGGGTCATCATTTCTTGTAGAAAGTGCTTTCATTGCAGCAAATCCACCTACACCAACACCTGTTATTGCAGATTCTGCAGAAACAACTAACATTTTATCTGCACCATTACATATAATAGTTTTTACTGCTTCACTGATTGCATGTGTTCCTGCTGCACATGCCGTTACACTTGAAAGGTTAGGACCTTTTGTTCCATGTGCGATTGAAACAAATCCACCTAGCATATTTACAAGCGCTCCGGGAATAAAAAATGGAGAAATTCTTCTAGGTCCACGTGTGTCTAAAATAACAGAGTTTTTCTCAATTGATGGAAGACCACCAATTCCTGAACCTGCACTAATTCCAAATCTTTCCATGTCCGTATCTTCAGGAAGTGCAGCATCTGCCATTGCTTCCTCAGCAGCTTTAAGTCCAAGATGAATAAATCTGTCTGCTTTTTTCACTTCTTTAGGAGGCATAACCGTTGCAGGATCAAAATCTTTTACTTCTCCGGCAATTTTTACGCTGAATTTTTCAGGGTCAAATATAGTAATAGTATCTATTCCACACTCACCATCACACATTGCTTTAAAAGAACTCTCTTTATCATGACCCACTGAATTTATCATTCCTAGACCTGTTACTACTACTCTTCTCATTAAATATTCTCCATAAAATAATAAAATACTTTTAAAAATCAATACAGCAATTAACTATTAAAAATATTTACTTGTAAAAGAGGCAAGAATTCCTCTTTTACAAGTTAAAAACTGACTATTTGTTTTCGATATAGTTTACAACATCTTGAACTGTTTGAATCTTTTCAGCTTCATCATCAGGAATTTCGATGTCGAATTTTTCTTCAAGAGCCATTACTAATTCTACAACGTCAAGGCTATCTGCACCTAAATCTTCTACGAATTTTGAATCCGGTTTTACTTCATCTGGGTTAACGCTTAATTGCTCAACTACTACTTCTTTAATATCATCTAAAAGTGCCATTATAGCTCCTGTTTTTAAGTTTAAAATCCTGTAATTATAGCATAAATATCTTAGATAACATTTATGCCATGTTCATTCCGCCGTTTACTTTCAAAGTTTCACCTGTAATATAACTTGCGTGGTCTGAAAGTAAAAAAGCTGTCGCCTCGGCAACTTCACTTGGATTACCAAAACGATTCATAGGAATTTTGTCTGTAAAACTTTTTTTCACCTCATCACTCAGTACTTCTGTCATTTCAGTTGCAATAAATCCCGGTGTAACAGTGTTATAACGTATACCGCTTGTTGCTGCTTCTATGGCAAAACTTTTTGTCATTGCAATAACGCCGCCTTTACTTGCTGCATAGTTTGTCTGTCCGCCGTTACCTGTTTCACCTACGATTGAAGCGATGTTCACAACCGAACCAAATTTTTTCTTTCGCATTACTTTCATAGATTCACGACAACCGATAAAAGCAGATGTCAGGTTGGCATTGATAACATCCATAAAATCTTGGGTTTTCATACGAAGAGCTAATTTATCCTTTGTAATTCCCGCATTATTTACCAGATATGAAAGTTCCCCGTCTGCATCTACTATTGTTTTAATCCCGTCAATAAATGCCGCTTCATCTGTTACATCAAAGCCGATAACTGCCGCACTGCCTCCGTTTGCTTCTATTGTCTCTTTCACTGCATCAGCCTCTGCTGCACCACTTCTGTAATTTATCCATACTTTGAGGTCAAAACCAGCCAAAGTCTTTGCTATTTCTGCACCAATTCCTCTACTTGCACCTGTTACTAAAACATTTTTTCCACTAAATTTCATTGCTATTTCCTTTAATTTTTTCATACCCTTGCTTGCTCTTCGGAACCTAGGTTTTAACCTAGGCTGTGTATCTTGAAAGCCTAAAGGCAAGGTTGAAACCTTGCTTCCGAAAAACCTAAACTAAACTTTCGTCCATTTCTACCGGAATTTCTAATTCCATCAGTTTTAAAACAGTTGGAGCTATGTTGTTGAGTCCGCCTGTTTTTACTTTTTTCACACCCTTGGCATCCACAAAACACCATACTTTTCCAACCGTATGGTTTGTCAGTACATTGTCGTATTCATCACGCATCTCTTCACAGTTTCCATGGTCGCTGGTCAACACAAAAGCGTATTCTTTTTCTTTTGCTTTTTCATATATTTTGCCCAACTGCTCATCAACAGCCTCAACAGCTTTTTTTGCCGCTTCAAAATCACCGGTATGTCCAACCATATCTCCGTTGGCAAAATTGACAACAACAAAATCATAATCGGCATCCATTGCTTCTAAAACAGCTTCACAGACTTCATTTGCACTCATTTCAGGTTTCATGTCATATGTTTTAACATTTGGTGAAGGAATCAATACCCGTGTTTCATTTTCATACGGCTCATCAATTCCGCCGTTTAAAAAGAAAGTTACATGCGCGTATTTTTCCGTCTCTGCCGTGTGCAACTGTCTCAAACCCGCATTTGCAATCACTTCAGCCAAAGTATTTTTAGGCACGTCTTTTCTAAACATCACAGGATAAGGAAAACTTTTGTCATACTCTGTAATTGTTGCCAAATTTACGTCTTGTACACGTCTTTCAAACTCTGTGAAATTTTCATCTGCTATGGCTCTAACCATCTCTCGCATTCTGTCACTTCTGAAATTTATAGTAAGTACACTGTCCCCTTCTTGCATTCCATTATAATCTTTAAATGCGGTCGGTTCTACAAATTCGTCAGTTTCGCCAAGTGAATAAGAGTGCCCTATGTAGGATTCAGGTGTCATATCTGTTTTAGGCTCGGCATTTACAATCGCATCATATGCCCGTTTGATTCTCTCCCAGCGGTTATCTCTGTCCATTGCATAAAAACGTCCTGATATTGAAGCAATTTTGACATTTTCATTGACATGTTTTCTTACTTCCTCAAGATATTTTTGTGCCGAAGTAGGCGAGACATCTCTTCCGTCTGTAATAAGATGAAGAAAAACAGTTTTACCATTTTTTGCCGCTATATCTGCTATACCCATAAAATGATCTATATGTGAATGCACACCGCCATCACTCATGAGTCCTATAAGATGAAGTCTGTCCGATTTTTTAAACAAATCTTGCAAAACTTCATTTTGCTCTAAAGAGCCGTCTTGCAGTGCCAATGAAATTTTCACTAAGTCTTGATACAAAACACGCCCGCTGCCTATACTCATATGGCCGACTTCGGAGTTGCCCATCTGTCCCTCGGGAAGCCCGACACTGAGTCCAAAAGTATCTATAAGAGCATGAGGCACTTCACTAAAAAGTTTGTCATAAGTAGGTTTATTCGCATTATAAAATGCATTATGTTCTGTTTTGGAGCAATACCCTATTCCGTCTGTAATGACTAAAATTGCTTTTTTACTCAATTTTATTCCTATGGTAATTAATTTTGTTTATGTGATTATACTATAATGTCACTTTTAAATAACAAACAAGACTCAAATCAGGACAAATATTTGCTATATTTTATACATGAATTTTTCGACATCAACATCTTAGGGTACATCACTATCCGTGCAGGTATTGCTTTTTTTATTGCCTTGACACTCACATTATATTTAATGCCGAAATTTATTCGATGGGCACAAAAAACATCGAGTGTACAGCCTATAAATGAATGGGCACCCGAGAGGCACCAAGAAAAAATTTCTACCCCTACAATGGGAGGCGTAATATTTATCGGTGCAACGCTCATTGCCTCGCTTTTAACAATTAGATTAAACAATACCTACGCTCTCGGTGGATTGTTAACACTCATGCTTTTTGCACTTATTGGGTTTCAGGATGATTTCGCGAAAATCAAAAAAAATGAAAACCTAGCAGGGTTTAAAGCAAGAACAAAACTTGCATTACAAATCATTTCAGCTTTGATTATTGCCTGTTTTTTATGTTATTTTGCCGACTTTAACACAGATTTGTATGTGCCATTTT
Source organism: Sulfurimonas autotrophica DSM 16294 (assembly GCF_000147355.1). Lineage (NCBI taxonomy): Bacteria > Pseudomonadati > Campylobacterota > Epsilonproteobacteria > Campylobacterales > Sulfurimonadaceae > Sulfurimonas > Sulfurimonas autotrophica. Next base: position 544,345 of record NC_014506.1, on the reverse strand, counting down.
TAAAAACACCTCTGCTTGATATGGGTGCATTTGCCATACTACTTTGGATTTTAGTCATTGTCTCCACATCCAATGCGGTCAATTTGACAGACGGGCTTGACGGCCTTGCAACCGTGCCTTCCATTGTTGCACTCTCAACATTCAGCATCATTATATACATTATCGGAAACGTCAAAATAAGTTCTTACCTGCTTATGCCTCATTTTGAAGTGAGTGAAGTTGCCATAATTGCCAGTGCGCTTGTCGGTGCATTAACAGGCTTTTTATGGTACAACTGCCATCCAGCAGAGGTTTTTATGGGAGACAGCGGTTCTTTGACTATCGGAGCATTTTTAGGTTATTTGGCAATCATCAGTAAAAGTGAGATTCTTTTACTGCTTATTGGTTCTATATTCGTTATAGAAACACTCTCTGTAATTTTACAGGTAGGCAGTTATAAACTGCGAAAAAAACGGGTATTTTTAATGGCGCCGATTCATCACCATTTTGAAATGAAAAAATGGGCGGAAAATAAAATCATTGTCAGGTTTTGGATTATTGCCATTCTCTCAAATATCCTGGCTCTTATTACACTCAAAATCAGATAAAATATGAAAAGTATAGCAGTTCTTGCATCCCATAACGGCAGCGGACTTGATGCCATTATGCAGGCTGTACATGAAAAAATTCTGCCTCTTAACATTGCACTTGTCGTCTCAAACAATACAGAGGCGAAAGTACTGCAAAAAGCAGAAGATTACAACCTTACATGTAAACTCATCAATGCAAAAACACATAATAATCCCGATGATGCGCTTTATGAACTACTCAAAGAACACGATTGCGAATATATTTTTTTATCCGGCTATATGAAAAAAATTCCTTCTATACTTACATGTAACTTCAAAATCATCAATTCACATCCTTCATTACTGCCAAAATATGGCGGAGCCGGTATGTATGGGAGATTTGTCCATGAAGCTGTCATCAAAAATAATGAAAGCAAAAGCGGTGTAACCATACATGAAGTAAACGAGCACTATGATGATGGAAAAATTATTTTGCAAAAATCATTACAAATTTCACCTGAGGATACTGTTGACACCCTTGAAAAAAAAATCAAAAACTTGGAAAAAACTGCAATCGTTGAAGGTCTTGCCTTGTGTTTGAAATAGCAGAATATATAGGCATTATTGCTTTTTCAATGAGTGGATTCTTTGTTGCAGCAAAAAATAAACTTGACTTGCTCGGAGTGCTCATAGCCACATTTTTAACAGCTCTGGGCGGTGGGATAATGAGAGATGTCACCATTAACAAAGTACCTTTTACCTTTTCCCATAATTATCCAGCACTTATTGTTATTTTTGTTTTACTACTTTTAATCATCTTTAAATTTCATAAACGTAACTCCATTGAGAACAAAGCACTTTTTATTTTAAGTGATTCTATCGGCTTGGTTTCTTTTAGCATCTCAGGTGCACTCATTGCCATTGAAAGCAATTTTAATCTAACGGGAATCATAACCATGTCTTTGCTTACCGCAGTGGGAGGAGGAATAGCCCGTGATGTCATTATAAACGAAGTTCCTTTTGTTTTAAAAACAGGATTTTACGGCACCGTTTCCATACTTATTGCTATTATTTTATATGCTCTACACACCTTACATGTAACCACATACACAAATATTTCCATCCTCTTTTTTGCAGCGCTGACACTGAGACTTATTGCTTATTATGCAAAATGGTCTATTCCGTTAAAATAAATCCTTTTCTCAATATAAGCTAACTTTCAGTACCCATGGGCTATACTTTCGCTCTTTAAAAGATGGCCTGTTAGCTCAGTCGGTAGAGCAAATGACTGAAAATCATTGTGTCCTTGGTTCGATTCCGAGACAGGCCACCACTTTTAAGAAACTTATATTATGGCCTGTTAGCTCAGTCGGTAGAGCAAGTGACTGAAAATCACTGTGTCCTTGGTTCGATTCCGAGACAGGCCACCACTTTTTTATATCATATTCCCAAACTTTATTTACAATTAAACACAATAATTTGATATAATATATAATTACTTTTAAATAGGTAAAAAATGGGGCTGACCTGGTTTCGACGGGATCTGGTGGCTCTCAACTGCATGTCGGACTGAGCATTCCGTTAGACGGCTCACAATTGCTTAAACGCAAACAATACAAATTATCGCCCAGCTTTAGCAGTAGCTTAAGTTTTAACCCCTCGCAAGAGGCGGGCTGCTTCACCTGTGGATTCTAAATAAGCAGGACTCGAAGTATAAACCTTCATTTAGATATATCTTGAGTACGCCTTAGCTCAAGATGAATCCTTGAGGCTGGTCTTGCGTAGCTTTGCAGGTTGTGTGAAGCAAGACAAGATTAAACAACCTTTCTAAGCATGTAGACGTTGGGAGTAGCCAGGTTTCGGACTGCGGTTCGATTCCGCACAGCTCCACCAAACTTTAACTACTCGTCAATCCCTCTTTGAGCATCTTGAAAATAATATCCCGGAATTTCTACTTTTTCTAAAGATTTTATGCCCTCTTCATTTTCTACCATTTTATACAATTCACCATAAACAATTTGCGGTTCAAAAAGAAAATTTTCTACAGTTGATTTATTTTCTTGAACAGACAATGTTTCAGGCAAGAATGTATCACAAACTGTATCATAATAGCTCTCACGCAATAAATCATATGAATCCATATCAGTACTGCAATCAAAATAAGAAAGGTTCATTACCTCATCACTGTTTTGCATTTCAAGACTTAAAGTAATGTTTGCTTTTCCCTGTTCTTTTCTTAGGTATATAATATCACCGACACTTGCACGTGCCAAAAGACTTTTAATAGGTTCAACACTTTGATTAATTAACTTAAAAGAATCAATCGAAACTTTTTTCTCATCACTCTCTTCATCTGCTATCGCTAAATATTCTATATTTTCACCGTTCATTACTTTAAAAGTGCAAACATCGGTCATGACGTCAAGCTCACCGCTTTGGGCATAAGCATCTACCTCTTCCATGATACTTTTAATTTCTGATTCTTCATTAATGTCTTCACTGTCTACATTATATTCCTCTAATGTGCCGACATTACTCAAATTTACTATAGAAATATTACCTTCAATTATAATTTTTCGTTCCATCTTATACTCCTGTGTGTTTTTATGATTATACAGTTTTTGGAGTAAAAAACAATGAAACTTTAGTAGCAATTGTTCTGCACAGCTCCACTAATCTTTTATACTCTTTGTGCAAAATATTCTGCCATCTTATTTAAAGTTTCTACTTTATCATAATCAGACTCTGGAACTTCTACACCCAAATCTTCATTTAATGCGGTAAGAATTTTTAAAAAATCAAACGAATCAATCTCCAATGACTCTTGAATATTTTCATCCCCTTCTATCTCATCTTCTTCCACATCAGGTGCTATATTCAATATCTCTTTTATTATGACTTTTTTTATATCTTCTATATTCATAACAACTCCTCCGGTTTTTGTAAAATTTTATCCAGCTTGTCTAAGAATTGTGCTCCGGTACGGCCATCTGTTGCACGATGATCACCTGCAAGCGTAACTTGAACAACCTTGCGAACACTTAACATATCATTCTCTGCCCAAGGCTTATCTATTATACGGCCAATGCCTACTATAGCGACTTGAGGGGGATAAATAACACCGAGTACGCTCTCTACACCCAAATCTCCAAGATTGGTTATAGTGACTGTCTGTTGCGTCATTTCACTGCCTTTTAATTTACCTGAGCGTGTACGGGTGATTAAATCACTTAAAGATTTCATAACGTCATCCAGATTCATTTGCTGTGTATTTAAAATAGCAGGTGTAATCAAACCGCTTTTGCGAAGTGCTATGGCAATACCTGGATTTATCGCATCGGATATTTGCGGAGCATTATCTTTCCAAAAACCATTGAGCTCCGGAACTTTTTTTAGTGCCGATACTACAGCTCTTATCATCAATGCAGCCGGTAAAATACGCTCATTTATGCTGCGTTTGGCATTTAACTCTTTAAGCCATTGAAGTGCCGGTGTCATATTTATGGAAGTTGAGAGATAGTAATGCGGTATCTCTGCATTTGAACGACTCATTGCCTTGGCAATAGCCTGACGCATGCCGTCTGATGAAAAACTTGTATTTTGGGTTTTCTTCACGGCCTTTTCAATATCACTTAACTGAATTTTACCTTTTATATGAGAAGAAAGTTCCTCTAAATTAACACCCAATTCTTTAGCTTTTTTTCTTGCTGCCGGTGAGATTTTTATGCGTTTTTCCTCTGCTGAATCTTCTTTAACTTGGGAAATCTCTTTTTTTATTTCTTCTTTTATTTTAGGTATTTTCTGAGATACTTTTTGTTCTGTTTTCTCAGATGAATTCTCATTATCAGAATGAATCAAAGCAATCGGATCACCAACCTTACACTCGGTTTCGGGTTCAACCAAAAGCTTTTCAACAATTCCGTCTTCAAAAACCTCTATCTCTATAACACCCTTGCTTGTTTCAACCTCGGCAATAATATCGCCTTTTTTTACTTTGTCTCCTTCTTTAACTTTCCACTCCATCAAAACGGCAGATTCCATATCTGCCCCGAGACTCGGCATTACAAAAGTACTCATGACTCCATCACCTCATGTGCCGTCTGCACAATTTTATCTACCTGAGGCATAGCAGCCTGTTCCAGATGTGCTGCATAGGGAAATGGAACTTCTCTGCTGCAGACTCTTGCCATCGGAGCATCAAGTTCATAAAAAGCATCTTCATTGATACGAGCCATTATTTCAGCAGAAATACTGCCTGATTTCCAATCTTCATCTACTATCAATGCTCTATGTGTCTTTTTAATTGAAGCCATAATGGTTTCATTATCTAAAGGACGAAGGGAACGCAGATCAATAACTTCAGCATCTATCCCGTCTTTTGCCAATATGTCAGCTGCCTCGAGTGCTTTTAGTAAATTGACACCATACGCAAGAAATGTTATGTCTTTCCCTTCTCTGTGAACAAAAGCCTTCCCTATTGCAAGTACAGGTGCTTTCTCATCAAAATCACCTTTTTTATTATAAAGAGTTGCATTTTCAAAGATTAAAACAGGATTTGGATCCTCCAGTGCTAATCCAACCATTGCATATGCATCTTGTATTGTTGCAGGAGTTAAAACTTTTAAGCCCGGTATATGAGCGTACCAGCCTTCGAGCGAATGAGAATGCTGTGCTCCAAGCTGATTCCCTCCTCCTGTCGCCATGCGAATAACCAAAGGAACATTAAACTGTCCTCCGGACATATAAAACAGTGCTGAAGCACTGTTGACAATCTGATCGAGCGCCAAAAAACTAAAATTGACTGTCATTATTTCAACAATCGGTCTCATACCATTAACCGCCGCGCCTATTCCTGCTCCTGTAAATCCGGATTCGCAAAGTGGTGTATCTATGATTCTTTCTTTGCCGAACTCTTCTAAAAATCCCATGCTTACAGCATATGACCCGCCGTAACGTCCTACATCTTCACCCATTAAAAAAACTCTCTCATCTTCTTTTAATGCTTTATGTATAGCCCTTTTGACTGCTTCACGGTATGTTATATTTTCACTCATTTTACAGCTCCTTGGGAATAAACAAATTTTTCAAGATCTTCTACAGGTTCAAGTGTACCGGCTTCAGCAAATGCTACTGCATCCTCAACTGTTTTACTTATCTCTTTTTCAATCTCTTGAGTATTTATTACGATATCCATTTCTTTTAGCCTATCTTTAAAAACAAGTAAAGGATCTCTTTTTTTCCATTCTTGAACTTCAGATTTATCCCGGTAAAGTTCTGCATCAAACATGGAATGCGCACGAAAACGGTAGGTAATAGCTTCTATAAACTGAGGCCCTTTACCGGCTTTTATGCTTTTAATAGCTTTTTGTGCCATTTTTGAAACTTCAAGCACATCCATTCCATCTACCTGATGTGAACTTATTTTATAAGCAGCCGCTTTTTTGGAAATATTTGTCTCGGACTCAGCATACTTCAAAGCTGTTCCCATGCCGTATTGATTATTTTCACATACAAACAAAACAGGAAGATTCCATAATGCTGCAAGGTTTAACGATTCATGAAATTCACCCTCAGCCACGGCACCGTCACCAAAAAGGCATAACGTAACACGATTACGTTTCGCCATTTTATCGGCAAGTGCCATACCGACGGCAAAAGGAAGCCCTGCCGCAACAATTGCATTTCCTCCATAAAAGCGTTTCTGTGCACTATATAAATGCATTGAACCGCCACGACCATGTGACACACCTTCCGCTTTTCCATAAAGTTCCGCCATAATACTGTTTGCCGGTATGCCTCTTGCCAACGCCTGTCCATGTTCTCTGTATGTTGCCACTATTGCATCCTCATCACTTAAAGCATCAATGACACCCACTCCGACGGCCTCTTCTCCTATGTAAAGGTGTAAAAAACCACGAATCTTCTGGTGAGAGTATTCTTGTGCACATTTTTCTTCAAATCGTCTAATTAAAAGCATTTGAGAATAGAACTCTTTTGCCTTATTTATGTCTAATTTCATAATAATTCCTTACTCTTCCAAGGTAGAAGTATCACCTTCAGGCAATCCCATTTCTCTTGCTTTTAACAGTCTTCTCATAATCTTGCCGCTACGGGTTTTAGGAAGCTTTTCTTGAAACTCTATCTCTTTTGGAGCTACTGCTGCACCTAGCTTTTTGCGTGCAAAACCAATAAGTTCCCGTTTTAATTCTTCTGTCGGCTCATACCCGTGTTTTAAAGACACAAAAGCCTTGACAAGCTGTCCGATAAGCTCATCCGGTTTACCGATAACTCCAGCTTCGGCAACCGCAGGGTGCTCCATCAGGGCGCTTTCAACCTCAAAAGGACCTACCATGTGTCCGGATGTTTTTATAATATCATCTGCACGGCCGACAAACCAATAATACCCGTCTTCATCTTTATAAGCCAAGTCTCCTGAGATATACCATCCACCGACAAAAGATTTTTTATATTTTTCTTCATTATGCAGATACGCTCTAAACATAGACGGCCAGCCGGGTCTAAGAGCCAAATCTCCATCTTTTCCAGGCTCTGTTACCTCCGTTACCGTTCCATCCCCATTTTGACGAACGATTGCCGCAGTTATTCCGGGAAGAGGCCGTCCCATCGAGCCTGGTCTTACTGTTTGAGATATTAGGTTTGCTATCATTATGCCGCCTGTTTCAGTCTGCCACCAGTTGTCATGTATAGCCATTTTCAGTTTTTCAACACCCCATATAACAGCTTCAGGATTCAGCGGTTCGCCAACACTTTGAATAAGGCGCAGATGAGAAAGGTCATACTCCTCAGTCGGTTCATTATCGATTCTCATCAAACGTCGTATGGCTGTCGGTGCCGTATAAAAAACACTGACTTTTTCATTTTGCAGTATCTCATACCATCTGTTTGCATTAAATTCAGATTCATCAACAATATTAGTCACGCCATGCACCCATGGAGTAATAATTCCGTATGAGGTCCCCGTTACCCAACCCGGATCGGCAGTACACCAGTAGTTATCATGCTCATGAAAATCAAGAACATATTTGCCTGTCATCCAGTGTGTATATATTGCTTTATGCACGTGAACTACACCTTTTGGCATACCTGTCGTTCCGCTTGTAAAGTGCAGCAGTGACATATCCTCAGGATCAGTTGGAGGAATTTCAAATTCGTCCGAAGCCTCTTGCATAAGTTTTGGAAGTGAACGTATTATCTCATTTTCATCTTCCTCGGCATCTATTAAAAGTATATATTTCAACCCTTTAAGTTCATTGAGCATCGGACGGATTTTTTTATTAAAAAGTTTTTGGGTTGTTAGAAGAGCCGTCGCATCACCGCTTTGCATACGCTGCAGTATAGGACCGGGACCAAACTGTGAGAAAAGAGGACACATCACGCTCAGGTTTTTAAGTATACCTATAGCTCCGATGTAAAGCTCCGGCAATCTCGGAGAAAGTGTATAAATTCTTTCCCCTTTTTTAATGCCTAATGATTTTAATACATTGGCAAACTTCGCCGTCTCTTTTTTCATCTGCATATATGTATAGCTTACTTTCTGCCCTTTCTCTCCAAGCCATAATAAAGCCACTTTATCGGCTTTATCAGAATCAGCATGCCGGTCAATTGCTTCATGAGCGATGTTTAATCCACCTGAGGGCAAACCGTCAAACTCTTTTGCTACATCTTCCCATTTAAAAGAGTTATAGACTTTTTCATAATCTAAAAGATTCGGTTCAACTAAAAAATCACTTTTCTTTTTCACAATCCAATTATTTTGCATATGAGTCCTTTTAACACAATAATATTATTAATGTTATTGCAGATTATGTTAAAGAGTCCTTAAAGACTCTTTGGCTAGACTTTACATATAGTCATTTTACACAGAAGGAAAATTACTTGCAGATATGGAATGTAATTGATACCGGCATCGGCTCTCCCGATTGGAATATGGCGGTAGATGAAGCTTTGCTGTATACTTTGTCAGAGGGTGACAGACCTATATTCAGAATATATGGCTGGAATAAAAGTTTGAGTTTCGGAAGATTTTCAAAACCACACAAAAGCCTGGATATGAACGAATTATCAGTTCAAAGAGTCTCTTATGTCCGTCGTCCCAGCGGAGGCGGAATACTGGTTCACGGTGGCGACATATCATATTCAATTATCATGCCGCGAAAAATGCTAAAGAGTTATGGCATAAAAGAGAGTTATAATTATTTATGCAAATTTCTTATAAAATTTTATGAAAAACTTAAACTCAAAGCTGAATTTGCATCTGATTTGGATTTGGACATACAAAGTTCAGATATTTGCTTAGCAGGACATGAGGCATATGATATTATTATAGATGAAAAAAAGATGGGCGGTAATGCACAACGTTATATCAAAAATACTCTGCTTCAACACGGTACTATTCCGGTGCATTTTGACAAAGAATATTTTGAGCCGCTTTTTCTAGAAGATTCAGGTTTAAAAGATGCAGCATCTTTAAGAGAGTTGGATGTCACTATGGAGTACAAAGATTTAACAAACCTGCTTATTGAATCCTTTTGCGAAACATTCAATGTCAAGTTTTCAATATCTCAACTCAATCCATTTCAACAAGAATATGCTGAAAATCTTTTAAGAGACAAATATACACAAGAAGATTGGAATATCTATGGAAAATAAACTTTTGTAAATAAAGGAGAGAAGATGAAAGAGTATGATGTAGTTATCATAGGTGCAGGGCCCGGCGGATATGAAACAGCACTAAAAGTTGCAGCTAGCGGCAAAAAAACGCTGCTTATCGACAGAGCCAAAGAAAATATTGGCGGTATTTGTCTGAATGTTGGTTGTATTCCGACTAAAAATTATCTTGAAAGTGCTGTTTTTTTATCAAGAGTTCCCTATTTTCAAGAGTGTGGAGCTTTATTGCAAAATAATGGATTCGACATACAAAAACTTCGAGAAAAAACTCTGGCACTTGTAAAAGAGATCCGTTCCGGTGTCGTCTGGATGCTTGACCAGGCAAAAGTTGAGCTCTTATATGGAAATGCGACTTTCATAAATGCAGACACTATTGAAGTTTCAGGTGAAAAAGTTTCTTTTAACAAATGTGTCATCGCCACCGGTTCATATGCAAGAGAACTGTCAAATCTTTCCTTTGATTCGAAGCACATTTTATCAAGTACGGATATTTTCAAACTTCAAAAGCTGCCAAAATCCATTGCCATCGTCGGCGGCGGTCCTATAGCTTGTGAATTTGCCACTTTTTTCAATGCATTAGGAGTAGAAGTCACTATGATTGTAAGAGGAACACAACTTCTTAGCAAAGAGGATGAAGACATATCCAAGGCACTGCTTAGAGCTTTTAAAAAACGCAATATTAATGTTTTGCTCTCTACAACCGTATTAAAAAGTGAAGTGGGTAACAAAAGTATAAAACTTTTACTGGGTTCACAAGAAAACATAGAATCTGAAATAGTGCTCAATGCATCAGGCCGCATCCCAAATACCAATAAACTCAACCTTGAAAATGCCGATATTACCTTAGATGAGAAAGGTTTTATAAAAGTTTCTGCATCATTTGAAACTTCACAGGAAAATATTTATGCGATAGGTGACTGCATAAACACACCGGCTCTTGCGCATATAGCTTATGCTGAAGCCAGAATTACGGCGCATAATATTCTCAACAACACTAAAACAACAAATTCGCATATCACACCGATGGCTGTTTTTAGTAATCCCCCCATTGCAAGTTGCGGTCTTAATCAAACGAAAGCAAAAGAGAAAGGAATAGACACCAATGTCAAAAAAGTATACTTTAAAGTAAATGCGAAGGCAAAAATTCATGGAGATGATGCCGGATTTATTAAAATAATCACAAATGCCAAAAACGGAGTTATATTAGGTGCTTCCATTATCGGTGTTGAAGCAACGGAAATTATTCATGAAATAGTTGTCGCTGTTGAGGAGCAGCTTACAATGAAAGAAGTTGAAGAAATTATTCATATACACCCCAGTGTATCAGAAATAATACGGTATTAATTAGTTGAACAATCAAAATTAAAAAATGATGGTGCTCGATACTGGACTTGAACCAGTGACTTTCACCTTGTCGAGGTGACACTCTACCACTGAGTTAATCGAGCTTTGTTAATGAAGAGTAAAATTCTATCAAAAAATCCTTAAACTAATTTTCTTTTTTAAACTTTTTTTTAATATCTTTTTCTTTTCTATAATATTTTAAAAAACTAAGTATTTTACTTTTAATTTAGGTTTAGAAGTAGTATAATTTCACTCTAGAGAAGATACACTGCTAAAAAGTATCAATTATATTATGTACCACAAGGTAAAGTATGAACTTAACAAAAGAATTAGAAGATTTAGGACTTAAAAATGTAGGTGAGGTTTATCATAATCTCGACTATGATGAGTTAATTAAACATGAACTCCAAAACGGTGAAGTCAGAGAAACCAAAACAGGCGCGACCGCTGTTGATACCGGTATATTCACAGGGCGTTCACCAAAAGACAAATACTTCGTTGACCGTGCGCCTTCAAATCAGTACATTGCTTGGGGTGATGTAAATCAGAAAATTAGTGAAGAAATTTTCAACGAATTATTAGAACTCTCACGTGAACAGCTCTCAGGAAACGACCTTTATGTTACTGATGTGTACAGTGGTGCGAGTCCCGCTTCAAAAAAATCTATTCGTTTTGTGACAGAGATTGCATGGCAGTCACACTTTGTTAAAAATATGTTCATCCGCCCTACTCCCTCAGAATTAGAAGTATTCAAATCAGATTTCACTGTTTTAAATGCTTGTAAAGCTGTAAATGACAAGTGGAAAGAACATGGTATGAACTCTGAAGTTTTTGTTCTCTTTGATGTTGAAAGGAACATGGCTATAATCGGCGGTACATGGTATGGTGGTGAATTGAAAAAAGGTATTTTTTCAATGATGAACTATTGGTTGCCACTTGATGGAAAACTTTCAATGCACTGTTCTGCAAATGTAGGAGAGCGTGGAGACACTGCTCTTTTCTTCGGTTTGAGCGGAACAGGAAAAACAACTCTTTCTACTGACCCTAAACGCGCACTAATCGGTGATGATGAGCATGGTTGGGATGATTACGGTGTATTTAACTTTGAAGGCGGATGTTATGCAAAAGTCATCAACCTTGATGCGAAAAGTGAACCTGAAATCTATGGTGCTATCAAAAAAGATGCACTTTTAGAAAATGTTGTCATGTATGACGAAGGTGAAGTGGATTATGAAGATGATTCTAAAACTGAAAACACTCGTGTCTCATACCCAATCGAGCATATAGAGAACCATAAACCTGATTTAATGGCCGGACATCCTGAAAATATTATCTTCTTGTCTGCTGATGCTTTTGGTGTATTACCTCCGGTATCAAAACTGACTCGTGAACAGGCAATGTACTACTTCTTGAGTGGTTACACTGCAAAAGTTGCCGGAACCGAACGTGGTATTACTGAGCCTGTTGCAACTTTTTCTGCGTGTTTTGGTGAGGCATTTATGACTCTTCATCCTACAATTTATGCAAAACTTCTCGGTGAAAAAATTGACAAGCACAATGTTAATGTTTACCTTGTTAACACTGGATGGACAGGCGGAGAGTATGGTGTTGGAAAACGTATGAGCTTAAAAGACACGCGTGCATGTATCAATGCAATTCTTGATGGTTCTATTAATAATAGTGAATTTGACACAACAAAAACATTTAGACTTCAAGTACCTAAAACATTAGGAGATATTAATCCTGAACTTTTAAACCCTAGAAATGCGTGGGAAGATAAAGAAGCGTTTGATAAAACTCGCGATAAACTTGCAGAAATGTTTGTTAAAAACTTTAAAAGATACCAAGATGCTGAGAGTGAATTTGACTTCTCTGCAGCTGGTCCTAAAGTAGAAAAGTAAAAAGCTTCAAAGCTTTTTACTTTTTTGCTACTTCTTCTTTGTCGCCTTTTCCAGATACAACCAAACAGATCCGCCGATAACTATAAGTATCACAGGTGCTATCCATTTGTTATCACCGATAAAAACTGCAAATTTGCTTAAAACCGCACCAAAATAGTAACTGCTTAAACCAAATGCCAAAGCCCACACAGCAGCTGCAAAAACATTTAATACAGCAAACTTTTTAAAATCGTATTTAGTGAGTGCAATGGCAATAGGTACGACAGTTTTTAATCCATAAATAAACTTTTGAATAAAAATAACCCAATCACCATGCTTTTTAATCAAAATATGAGCAAGTGCCAATTTTCTTCTATGTTTACGCAAACCCTCAACCATCATAGATTTCTGGTATCTTGTCAGCCAAAAGAGTAAAACATCGCCAAGAGCATTTCCTAAAAATGCTATACTGATTGACAATGTCAAGTCCATCTTACCCATAAAGCTCAAAACACTTGCCGCAACAAGCCCAATAAATCCACCGCCTAAAGAGTATATAAAGAGTCCTATATATCCGTATGTTGCTAAATTACTAAATGTATCTTCCATATTTTATTGTTTCCTTATATTTGTTAGTTTCTTTTTTTATAGAGCAAAGTAAATTATATTATTTCTTTTAAAAACTTATAGTTTTTTTATTTTTGTTATTTCATCTCGAAGTCTTGCTGCTTCTTCAAAATTAAGTTCTTTCGCTGCTTGTTTCATCTTTAATGAAAGTTCTTTCACCATAGCTTTTCTTTCACTTGGAGGTATTTTATCTTGTTTTTTATACTTTTGGTAAATATCTCCGTGATCTTCGAGTTTTAAGTTTTCATCTAATGTTCTTTTTGTCGTTTTTGGAGTAATGCCGTGTTCTTTGTTGTAAGCTTCTTGAATTTCTCTTCTTGCAGTCGTTTTGTCTATAGCTCTTTGCATAGAGCCCGTCATTTTATTTGCATATAAAATCACCCGACCGTTTTCATTTCTTGCACCACGCCCAATTGTCTGAACAAGTGCTGTCTCACTTCTTAAAAAACCCTCTTTATCGGCATCCAAAATTGCAACCAAAGAGACTTCTGGTAAATCCAGCCCTTCACGTAGAAGATTAATCCCAATAAGAACGTCAAACTCACCCAAACGCAAAGAACGAATAATTTGGTTACGTTCTATTGTATCAATATCTGAGTGCATATACTGTACTTTTATGCCTAAATCTGCCAGATACTTCGTCAACGCTTCTGCCATCTTTTTTGTTAGTACCGTTATTAAAACTCTCTCATCTTTTACTACAGTCTTTTTTATTTCATCATGTATATCTTCTACCTGATTGTCTGAGGGTTTTATCTCTATAACAGGGTCAAGGAGTCCTGTTGGACGAATAATCTGCTCAGCCTTTGCAACTGACATCTCCAGCTCATACTCTGCAGGGGTAGCTGATACAAAAAGATAATGCGGTGCTTTGTTTATGTACTCATCTGCCTTTAAGGGGCGATTATCGAGTGCTGAGGGCAGACGAAAACCGTAATCGACAAGCACCTCTTTTCTCGCTCTGTCCCCTGCATACATACCACGATATTGAGGTAGAGAAACATGTGATTCGTCGACAATAACAAGATACTCCTTATGGTTTTGTTCAAAATAATCAAGCAGTGTGAAAGGCGCTTCTCCTGGTTTTTTATTTGTCAAAAGTCTTGAATAGTTTTCAATTCCCTTGCACATCCCCGTCGTTTGCAGCATCTCCAAGTCAAATTCCACACGCTGTTTGAGTCTTTGATACTCTAATAGTTTACCCTCTTTTTGAAAGTAGGCTAGTCGCTCGTCAAGTTCTTCTTCTATGCGTTTAATCGCCACGGACATTTTTTCCTGACTTACACTAAACTGTGAAGTGGCATAGATGGTAACGCTTTTATGCTCTTCAAGCTTTTTATTGTCAATGACATCAAAAGTGTAAATGGCTTCTATCTCATCACCGAAAAATTCAACACGTATAGCTTCTTGTTCAAAATAAGGCGGATATATATCTATGCTTTCCCCGTTGACTCGAATATGACCGCTGTCAAAATAGGTGTCATTTCTAGAATACCCCATTTCAACTAAACGAAGTAAGAGTTTTTTTTGTGCTATTTCATCACCGACTGCCAAAGACTGCACCATATTTTGGTACTCTTCGGGGTCACCAAGCCCATAATTGGCAGATACTGAAGCAATAACGATTACATCATCATAAGAGAGCAGATTTGCAGTCGCACTAAGACGTAAGCGTTCCAGTTCATCGTTAATAGCAGAATCTTTTTCTATAAACAAATCCTGACGAGGTATGTAAGCCTCAGGCTGATAATAATCATAATAGGACACAAAATACTCAACATGATTGTTTGGAAAAAATTGACGAAACTCTGAGTACAACTGCGCGGCCAAAGTTTTGTTATGCGTCATTATAATAGTCGGCATCTTCACATTCTCTATGACACGTGCCATAGTATGTGTTTTACCTGATCCCGTCACACCCTCAAGTGTCTGGTAACGATTCCCTTTAAGTATAGAGTCTGTTAATAGTTCTATGGCTTTAGGTTGGTCACCTGCAGGTTGATAAGGTGAAACGACCTCAAAATTTACTTTATTTTTCATTAATGGAATTATAGCATTATTATCTGAGTAGTTTTAAGAGCTTTTGCTAAAAAACTATTGACATTATTCATTTTTACTTATGTTCAGAACATAGTATAAATAAAAAATTACTATAAGATATTATTTTAAAAATTTATGCTATGATTAATATACATAATAAAAAGGGGTATCGATATGGCAAAAAAATTACTACTGACAGGCTTAACAGCACTGTTATTATCAGTTACATCACTCGCGGCATATGATTTAAAATCAAATATGTTACAGCTTAATTCAGAACTTAGTGAAGTTCAAAGGACCTTTATGATAAGTGATCAAGAAGGCGTAAAAAAATCAATACTGAAATTTGCAAAACATGCACAAGATTTGCTTGGAAATAAAGAGAAGTTTAAAACTATGCTTCCTAAGAATAAGCAGTACAAAGTGAATGAAGCAGTTATGGCTGCACAAATTATAGAACATAATGTTCAAATAATATTAGATGCTATAAATAACAAATACCAGCAATCAGGCAGAACTCGCAGAGAAAATTCACAGGTAGCTTATACTTACATAGAGGGTGCGTGTTTTCGTTGCCATAATCTAGTTCGTGACGACTACTAAAATACTTTTGCACAGGAATAAGCACTTGAAAAGGCCCATTGGAAGTTGTAGCCTCCAAGCTCTCCTGTCACATCTACTACTTCACCTATAAAATAGAGGTTTTTTACTTTTTTAGACTCTAATGTATTGCTATCGAGTTCTTCTGCCAAAACACCGCCTCTGCTTACTTCGGCTTTGGTAAAACCAAAGTTGCCCGCAGGAGCAAAGGTATAATTGTGCAATGATTTTAAGAGTTCTTTGTCATTTTTACTCAGTTTGGAGCACTCTTTGTCTTTAAAATCTATGGCGGACAAAAGAGCTTTTGAGAGTCTTTTTGGCAAAGGAATAACAGAACTTACAAGTTTTTTGCTCTTTTGTGTCAAATCCAAAATATTTTTATTTGGTAAGAAGTCTATGCTGATATCGCCTTTTTTCCAATAAAGTGAAGCCGATAAAATTGCAGGTCCGCTGATGCCTTTATGGGCAAAAAGCATCTCTTCTTTCAGCACTCTGTCTGCGACCTTTACATGTACATAACAGCTCAATCCGCTTAAGTTTTTCATCCAAAACTGCTCTTTTTGCAAAGTCAATCCTACAAGTGCAGGCGTAAACTCTTTGACACATATAGTAAAACTTTTTGCGATTTTGAGTCCTATATCACTTGCACCGAGTGTTTGAAAACTCTTACCACCGGTAGCTACAACAACTTTTTTTGCTTTGTATATATTTTTATCTGTTGTGACACTAAAAATATCATCAGACTTGGTTACATGTAAGATAGTATTATTTAAAATGATTTCACTCTTTTTGACATTTTTTTTCAAAACATTGATAATATCATCAGAAGAGTTTTTACAAAAATAATAACGTCCTTTTCTGAGTTCAAGTTCTACTCTGTTTCTATCTAAAAAGTCCAGTAAATCATCTTTTGAAAACTTTTTAAATGCTGAACTTATCAGCCCTTTATCACCGTCAAAATTATCTATCTGTACACTGACATTTGTTATATTACATTTGCCTCCACCGGATATTTTGAGTTTTTTGGCGGGTTTTTCATTGCTGTCAATTATAGCAACACGCATTTTTTTAGACAGATTGGCTGCACACATCAATCCACTTGCACCGGCTCCAAGAATTATCACATCATAGTTTTTCATAGGCTAATTATACGCTATAATTACACAAATATATGGTAATTCAAAAATTAATTTTGAATTACCATGGGACAAATAAATTATAAAGAAGAAATATGAGTAACAAACTCCACATAGTTTCACTTGGATGCACCAAAAATCTGGTTGACACAGAAGTGATGATGGGAAAACTACAAAATTTTGAACTCACAGACAACAATGAAGAGGCTGATGTCATCATTGTCAATACCTGCGGTTTTATTGACGCGGCGAAAGAGGAGTCACTCAACACAGTACTTTCACTCCATGATGCAAGAAAAGAGGACTCTGTTCTTGTGATGGCGGGATGTTTGAGTGAACGTTATCAGGATGAGCTGATGGAGCAGATTCCTGAAGTGGATATTTTTACGGGTGTGGGTGATTATGACAAAATTGATGAGCTTTTGGTTGCGAAAAAAAGCCGTTTTTCTGATGAAGTTTTTTTAATAGACGGAGCCGAACGTGTTGTAACGGGTTCTAGCTATCATGCCTACATTAAACTCTCAGAAGGATGTAACCAAACATGCAGTTTTTGTGCGATTCCTTCATTTAAAGGCAAGCTGCATTCACGTGATTTGGACTCTATAGCCAAAGAGGTTGAAGGACTTGTAGCAAAAGGATACTGGGACTTCTCTTTTGTGTCACAAGACTCAAGTTCATACCTGCGTGACCAAAATGTAAAAGACGGACTTTCACTGCTGATGCAGAGAATAGAGCTTATAGAAGGTGTGAAATCTGCTAGAATTCTTTACCTTTACCCATCAACTACAAGTATGAAACTTTTACAAAATATTGGCAAAAGCAAGATTTTTCACAACTACTTTGATATGCCTATTCAGCACATCAATGATGATATGCTTCGTATTATGAAACGTGGTTTTGGTAAAGAAAAAACACTTGAACTTTTAAACTATATGCAAAGTCTGCCAAACTCTTTTGTGCGCACAAGTTTCATTGTCGGGCATCCACATGAAACACAGGAAATGTTTGACGAAATGTGCGAATTTGCTGAAAATTTCAGCTTTGACCGCATCAATGTTTTTTCTTATTCTGATGAAGAGACAACTTCAGCATATGATATGCAAGATAAAATTTCAGATGAAGTCAAAGCCGAGCGTGCACAAATTCTTGGCGATATTGCGGCAGAGTGTACAAAAAAATCACTCCAAAAAGAAGTCGGCAAAACACGTCAAATTGTAATAGATGGAGAAAGTGATGAGCATGAGTACCTTTTAAGTGCAAGAGAACTCATCTGGGCACCGGAAATTGACGGTGAACTTTATGTCAATGACAGAACTGTTGATGAAGAACTGGAATTTGGTAAAATTTACCCGGCAAAAATCACAGAACTTGTCGGTAATGTTCTCACGGCAACCGTAGACAATGCTGCACAACAAGACTAAAGAAGATCTGCGTAAAAGTAAAAATCTTCTGGCATTTTCTGCCGGAGGCGACTCCACTGCCCTGCTTTTTATGCTCTTAGAAAATAACATTCCCTTTGATATCGCCATTGTTGATTACGGCACAAGAGAGCAAAGCAAAGAAGAAGTTGCCTATGCAAAAGCACTTGCAAAACAATATAACTTTACATGTAACGTACATCAGGCAAAAGAGATTGAAAGTAATTTTGAAGCCAATGCCAGAAAAATACGCTATGACTTTTTTGAAACACTTATACAAGAACATGATTACGACACCCTTCTAACAGCCCATCATTTGGGAGACAGATTTGAGTGGATGCTTATGCAGTTTTGCAAAGGTGCAGGCTGTGCAGAGCTTGCGGGTATGCAGGAAAAGGCGCTGCGCAATGGTTATATACTTTACAGACCGCTTTTACATGTAGACAAACAAGAGCTGCTGGAGTACTTACATGGTAACAATATAAAATACTTTGAGGATAAAAGCAATAGTGATGAAAAGTATACACGCAATACTTTTAGACACAACTATACAAAGCCTCTCTTAGAGAAATATCTGCAGGGCATTAAAAAAAGTTTTAAGTATATAGATGCAGATGTGCAAGATTTAATACAAGACTCCCCCTTAAAAAAGATAAATGAGCTAGTCTGCTTTAAAAAAACACCTACGTCAAGAAATGATATATATCTGATTGATAAATATTTAAAATCGCTCAATCATCTCATGAGTGGTGATGAAAAAAAACAGCTTCAAGAAAAGCAGACAGTAGTAATAGGCAGAAAATACATTGCAACAACTCTGCGGGATTATATTTGTATAGCACCCTACATCAAAGCTGAAAATATGCCAAAAAATTTTAAAGAGAAGATGCGTCTCTTACATGTAGAGCCGAAATTAAGAGGTTATTTGGCTACGGACTCTGAAGCAGTTGAGTTTTTATCTTTGTTATTGGTATAAACTTTCATAGTAAAAGATGATTTTATCATCTCTCCGTCACGTTTAAAATCAATAGGAAAATTCACACCGATTATCCAGTCACTTTTGTTGAGTGCATCCAAAAAGTCATAAAAATTTGTCGGTGAACTTATTTGTGATGTTGTATTGACTTCGTATGTCGCAAAACCTTCTTCATCTTTGGAACGCGTAATCTTGGAAACACGTAATGATGAGAAAAAGATTTTATGCTGTTTTTCAAACCTATCTGGATTAAAAGCCGTGTCAAAAGCAGTTATAATATGTCTGTTTTTACTTTGTAAATCTTTGAATGTTGTAAGAGTATCATCATGAAAATTCTGATACTTGCGCAACTCCGAATTTTCTTTACGCAGCTCTAGTCTAGATTCACGATATTGTTTTCCCTTAGGAATTAAAATGCCAAAAGAAAAGATAATCACAAATAAAAAAAGAAAAATAGATATGAGTAAAATATATAAATAATGACGAGAAATTTTAATTTTCACTGTCTAACTCCTCTATTTGTGATTCATCCATATAATTTGTAGATACAAACATAAGCCAGCCATTTTTCGCAGGATAGAAACTGCTGTATGTTTTATGAAATATTGAGCGTAAAGGTGCTTGCAACATAAAATTATAAACATCTTTATTTGGTGTAATGCCATAAAGGATCAAACCATTTTTTAAAAGTTTTACACGTGATAAAGTGATACGCTGTGGCACTAAATCAAATAGGTTTGCAATAGAATCTTTTAAAACCATATTTTGTGTAAATACTTTTTCTGCCAAGGCTTTTTGCTTTTGAATAAAACTTATTTGCTTTTGCATGTGTTCTGTATTGGCTTTTAATTCCTTTTTATTCTCTATTATCGTCCGCTTGTCTTTTTCAAATGTATAATCTTTATACAGTAAAAATGCATATGTTGTAAAAAGCATAATAAGCGTAATAGCAAAAAAAGTGAAAATTATTTGTAGCTCCGGCGTAATAGGCGTTTTCTTTCTTGGTTTTATATAGCTGTATTTCATAAACCAAGCTCCATTTTTGCAAGTTCACATACTTCTACCCCAAGGTCAGCGCGTCTTACATAGACATTGAAAAACATCTCTTCTTCAAGATACTTTTTCAAATCATTTGTCACACCTGCACAATCAGCAATATAAACGTTTTCTATAAATCTGCTTTCATATTTGTCATCTCTATAAAAATTTGCAACTGCCGACTGCATCAAAGAAAATCTTTGATAATCTTCATTAAAAGCTTCATTCTCTTCATCTTCTGGCAAAATCTTATCACTCTCATACAGTTCTTCTTCTACATCTTTATTATCTGAAAACTCATCAATATCTTCAAGAGAATCTAAATCTTCAATATCGCCGAATTCATCTAAAGAGTTTATATCACCCTCATCAACGTCTATATCTTCTAAGTCAATGCCACTGTCCAAGTCCAAATCTTCTTCAATATTTTCATTTAGTAAAATATCTTCATTTTCATCCCCCGTGAGCATATCTAAATGCTCCGCGTATAAAAGTTGTGAATTTTCAAAAACTGCTACAGAGATAAAACCGTCTTGAACGAGAGCATACATAGCCAAATTATTGTTGATTTTATCTTGAAAGAAATTTGCCAAAATAACAAAAGGAGAAAATATCATATCAATTCCGATATCTTCATACTCGCGTTCTATCTGGTGAATATCATTTTTTGCAGTATAAAAGTTCCATTTATTATCAAAACATTTGTACTCAGACATCGACAAGTCATAATAATAACTCAACTTATTCTTTTCACATGTAGGTATGGCTCCCTGAACTATGGAAGTGTCTAAAATAGATATGTAAAAATATGGAGATTCTTTTATGTACTCAGATATGAAGTCATACATTTGATTGTTAAGTAAAGTTGTATTAAACTCTGTGCTTACTTCATCGACAATACCTTTTTTTGAGCATAATTCTATATGAACTAATGTGCTCTCTCTTTGGACAACAATATTAACAAGGACTTTAAGGTATAAAGATTCCAGTATTGTACTCAGCACTCACTATCCCCTAACGGGTGTGCTTTGTTGTAATTTTGTTGTTTCAATGCACTGCCTAATTTTGTATATATCTGCGTTGTTGCCATCGATGAATGTCCTAACAGCTCACTTACATCGACTATGGGTGCTCCCCCATTTAACAAAGAAGATGCATAAGAGTGACGAAGCTGGTGGGGCGTTACTTTCAAAGCTACACGCTTAAATATTTTAGTTATCATATATCTTAGACTATTTTCGCTTAATCTTTCGCCATTTTTCTCAAAAAGGAATTTTTTTACCACAAAAGTCGATAAATATTCATCAATTAATGCTCTTGTAGTTCCCAAAAGCGGTATATCTCTTTGTTTATTACCTTTTCCTATAACTCGTATCCATTCATTGGTAATATTATGAAGTTCTAAAGATGCAAGCTCAGAGATACGTAACCCTAATGTATATAACATGACTGCAAGCAGCTTTTCCTGCAAATCAGACTGAGAAAGAGCTTCTAAAATATGTGCATGTGACACAGGCTTGGGTAGTGTTTTTGCAACCTTTATGCTCTCATCTGCCTGCAGTGCTACATGTAAACCCTGTTCATTTAAAAACTCGACAAAACTTCTAATAGCACTTAACTTTTTACTGATTGTTTTTGCATTTAAGCCGGCTATATAAATGCGGTAAGGCATCAAATTAAAAACAGTGTGCCCGTCTTCTTGCACTATCTCTATATATTGAAATGCTTCACCAAGAACATCGGCGTAAGTTTTTACAGTCAATTCGGAATACCCTCTATACTCTTCTAAAGAGACGAGGAACTCTTTTTTATATTTATTTATTGACTTTCTCAAGAAGCTTCTCAAAATCACTATAATACTTTGCTGCTTCACGCACCAGCTTGTTGTCTGTGATAACACTCGGAGCAAGTTTTTTATAAGAATCAACCATTATTTCGCTCATAAGTTTTATTCTGGCTCTATCGGCATCACTTATTGTATCTTTTGCTGCTATTTGATTAATCTCAGTCATATATTGTTTTGCCTGGTCTATATACTTTTTATATTTTATAGAGGTCTTTGATTGTGCCATTATGGTTGACGCCATGCGGTTATAAACATCTATGCTAAAGGCTTCGTTTGCCACTTTATACGCTTCTTCATAATCACCTATCTTATAATAATACTGTGCTTCTATAGATTTTTCATAGGATGGATTGACTAAAAAATAAATACCCATAATTGCTAAAAAAAGAGCGGCTAAACCCGGAAAAAGAAATTTATTGTTCATGTTTGAGTAACCCCTCTTTTATTAAGGTCCTGGCTTCTTCAAGTTCAAGCCCTCCAATATCTATTAAATCACTGATGTAATAGGTAATTGTACCAAAAGGTTTGGGAATAACAAACTTATCCCATGAATTTAGCTGCCAAAAACTGCTCGGCTTAATCTCTACAAGCGTGATTTTTACATCTGCTTTTTGTGCCATGACAATGATGCCGTCAGCAACTTCATGCCTGGGACCTTTGGGACCGTCAGGCGTAATACCCAAATCACAACCCTCTTTTAAAGCCTTTATAGCCTGCAGCAGTGCTCTTGCAGCATTACGTCTGCTTGAACCTCTAATGGTTCCAAAACCAAAATAGCTGAGTGTTTTTGCTATAAGTGTACCGTCAAAATGGTCTGAGATTATAAGTTTGACATGCGGAGTTTTTCTGTATTTTAAATAAGCATAGGGAATCATCAAAAGTTCTCCGTGCCAGCAAGCCATAATGAAATTTTCATCTGAGAGCTCTTGAGGCGCATGAAAAACTTTTTTATTTGTTTTGTAGAGTATTTTTATAAGCACAGAGCCTATAAAAGGGAGAAGATAAAGAGCTAGCTTTCTGCTGATTTTTTTAAGCAACGATTTCGCCTGTTAAAATTGTTCTGCCGATTGAAGTAATTTTAACATCTCTAAACTCTCCTAACAGTTCTTCTGAACCCTTTACTTTAATAACAAGGTTGTTGTCGCTTCTGCCTGAGACAAAATTATCTTTGTTCAAGTTTTCAAAATATACTCTGAAAGTCTCTCCCAAATACTTAGTATTTATCTCATCCAAAAGTTCATTATGTAGTGACTGCAGGTATGCAAGTCTGTCTGACGCCACATCTTCATCGACTACATTTGTAAAGTGTTCTGCTTCAGTCTCAGGACGAGGCGAATACTTAAATGAAAAAATCTGATCAAATTTGACCTGCTTCATAACATCAATGGTATCAGCAAAATCTTCATCGCTCTCACCCGGAAATGCCACAATGATATCTGTAGAAATACTCACATCAGGACAGACTGAACGAAGTTTTTGCACACGGTTTAAAAACCACTCTTTTGTATATCCGCGTTTCATCTCTTTAAGCACTTTGCTTGAACCGCTTTGCAGAGGCATATGCATAGATTTACAGATTTTAGGGTTTTTGGCAAATTCTTCTATAAATTCATCGTCCATATGAAAAGGGTGCGGAGATGTAAAACGGATGCGTTCGAGTCCTTCTATTTTTGAAAGTCTGCGTAAAAGCTCTGTAAAATTCACCTTTTCGTGTTCACTTGATGAAAAACGGCGACCGTAATTATTGACATTTTGACCAAGTAAAAATATCTCTTTAGCGCCATTATCTACAGCCCGTTTGGCTTCATTAATAATCAAATCATCAGGAATAGAAATTTCATCACCACGTGTTTTTGGGACAATGCAATAGGTACACTGCTTGTCACAGCCGATGGAGATGTTAATGTATGCCTTATAAGAAGAGGTTCTAAAGTCATCAAAAGCGAATTCGCTTTCATCATAATTGATGTCAATCTCAACCGCTTTGTCTTTATGCAAAACTTCACCAATTTTAGAAACATTTCTCGCACCCAGAACAAAGTTCACATAAGGAGCACGCTTAATAATCTCTTCACCAAGATGAGAAGCTGTACATCCGCAAACACCGATTTTTGCGGATGGCTTTTTTCTTTTTTTAAAACCGCCGAGTTCAGAAAAAAGCTTATGCACCGGGCGTTCTCTTACTGAACAGGTATTTATTAAAATAAGGTCGGCATCTTCGAGGTTTTGTGTTGTTTCATAGCCCTCTTTTTCACGTAATTGAGCTATCATATGCTCAGAATCACGACTATTCATAGCACAACCCAAAGTTTCAATAAATAACTTTTTACTCATAAACTGCTCTCTAACTCATTATGTGAACTTGGTACATGTAGTCATTGTCTGACAACCCGTACTTCACTTCACTCATATAAAAACTTTTTCCCATTGCCTCATAATGATCTTGAAGCTCCAGCAAATCTTTATGCGAATTTTCTCTGTCAAAATAAAATATAATACTGTCATTTTTTGCTACTTCTGCATCCAACTTAGCCAAATCAGCTTTCTTAGGTTTTGCATCTAAATCAGTTCTTGCGAATTTCAAATCCATTTTTCTTTTCCTTTAATTTATAAATAAATTCAAGGGAACCTTTTATTCCCTATTTATACGCCAAAGGAAGTAATTCCTTTGACTACGTTAACACTAGGTTTTCTTCGGCAGAAAGCCCACGCCACCTTGTGGCTATTTTATATCACTCTAAAAAGTTTTGGATTATACTTTATATCTACTAAAAACTGGGTTAAAGATGTTTTTAGTAGATCTTTGGTATAATTATGCACTTCAATAAGAAATCCCCCACATAACAATTATCAATGTCAGATTTCTTAAAAATACCAAGGAATTAACTATGGAAAAAATTTTAGATATAGCCGAAGCTATCGGACATGAAAAGGGTTTACAGCCTGAAAAAGTAATGGAAGCGCTCAAAACAGCTTTCGTGCAAACTGCAAAAAGAGTTATCGGACAAAACTTTGCTTTTGAGGCACAAATTGATGAAGACACAAAAAATATAAAAATTGTCCAAACAATTACAGTTGTTGCAGATGATGATGAAAAACTACAAGATGAGGAAGTTGCTCCTGCATACATTTCGCTTACAGAAGCCAGAGAATATGATGACCAGGTAGAACTCGGCGACCAGCTGCAAATTGACCATGATTTAGAAGACTACGGAAGAACTGCAGCCTCACAACTGCACCGCGAAATAGAATACCATATACAGAGACTTGTAGAAGATGAAATTTACAACAAATACAAATCAAAAGTCGGTACCCTTGTCAGCGGTCGTGTCACACGTGTCGATGCACAAAACAACACATATATAGAAGTAGATGAAATTCGTGCAGTGCTGCCGATGAAAAGTCGTATAAAAGGTGAAATATTCGATGTAGGCGACCATATAAAAGCTGTTGTAAGACGTGTAAATATGGACAAAGAAAACGGTATGCAAATCGAGCTTTCACGAACAAGCCCAAAATTTTTAGAAGCACTGTTAGAGCTTGAAGTACCTGAAATAGCAGAAGGTTCTGTAATTATAGAAAAAGCTGCACGTATTCCAGGTGAGCGTGCAAAAATCGCTCTTTTAAGTACACATCCTCAAGTAGATGCTGTCGGTGCGACTGTCGGTGTAAAAGGTGTACGTATAAATGCGGTAAGCCAAGAACTTATCGGTGAAAACATTGACTGTATAGAGTACACAACTATTCCTGAACTTTTTGTATCTCGTACTATGAGTCCTGCTATCATCTCTCATGTAGAGATTGTCAAAAATGAAGAAGGCGAAAACGAAAAAGCCATCATCACTCTGCCTGCAGATCAAAAAAGCAAAGCAATCGGAAAAAGCGGTATCAATATCCGTCTGGCTTCAATGCTCACAGGCATGCAGATAGAACTTCTTGAAAATGATGCTGTCACTACAAATGAAGATGGTACAGTCGAAGAGAAAAAAGAAAATGTTGACGCGTTAGAGGCACTTTTTAGTTAATAACGTTTACATGTAAAAATGGAGTTGTGTGTCTCTAAAGCCTAAAAGGCAAGGTTAAAACCTTGCTTCCGAAGAGAATGTTTTTCGGAACCTAGGACTGTACGTCTTTCAAGCAACACAGCCCCCGAGTTCCCTACCCTCTACTCATATACGGATTCAATTTCACAAGTATCAAATCCGCTATCATATTCCCCAGTAATGTCAGTAATGCCGTTATCATTAGTATTCCCATAATTATAGGATAATCACGCGAAAGTGCTGATATATAAAATAACTGCCCCATTCCCTCTATACCGAAAATTGACTCCAAAATAACACTTCCGCCGATAAGCCCAGGTAATGAGAGTCCTAACAGAGTTATAATCGGCGGCATTAAATTCGGCAGTATATAATACCGCAGCAGCTCTTTTTCTTGTAATCCTCGCGACAAAGCAAAAAAGTAATAATCACTTTTGAGTATTTCCAAAGTCAGCGAACGCACATAAATAATCATGCTTCCAAGCCCTGTAAATATCATCACAGCTATAGGAAGAGTCACATGCCATGCCATATCTATATAGTTTGCAAAGCCTTCTTTTGGCTCAATGGCGTGCAGCCCTGCTATAGGAAACCACTCCAGTTTAATAGAAAACACAATAATCAACAGCAGTGCAAGATAAAATGAAGGCATGGAAAAAGAGACCAAAGAGATTTGACGTATAATATAATCACTTTTTTTTTCAAACGAAAGTGCCGCTTTTATGCCCAAATACAAAGACAAAACAAAAACAACGACAAGAGAGATGATGTTCATCCACAGTGTAATAGGCAGCCGTTTGAGTATTTCACTGCTTACATCCTGCCCGCTGACAAAAGAGATACCGAAGTTCAGTGTTAAAAGATTTTTTATCCAGTCAATATACTGAGCAAAAAGAGGTTTATCAAGCCCGTACACGGCTTTAAGTTTTTCTATTGCCTCTTTTGTCATATTTGGATTCAGTTCCCCTGCTCCAAAAAAGCTGTTTGGTGCTGCGTGTATTGCTAGAAAGGAGATGATGGAAATGAGTAATAACATAAAAATAATGTAAGAGAGTTTTTTTATAAGTGTTTGCATAAAAAATTATAACATAAAAGAAAAGATGATTATGAACTTGTCTTTGAAAGTTTTAAAAGAGGGGAACTAACTCCCGTCAGGGAATTAGTTGTACTTCGAGTTTAGGGGTTAGACTAGAAGTTTAATGTTAAATAAGCTTGAATTGCATTTGTTGTTTCATCATCACCAACAGTTGCAGTTTTAACATCTGAATAGATATAAGCTAAAGTTGCATCTAATGGTCCAAATGATTTACCAGCAGTTAAAGTAAATTCAGTCATATCATTATCACCTGCAGCTGCAGTTTGATCTGCATCAGTATAGTAAAGACCTAAGTCAAATAAACCTTGAACCGGAGATGTAATAGTAATGTTATATGCATCAGTATCAGTTTGAGTTATTTTCCCATAGTTCCACCATGCTTCAGTATATAATTTTGATTGTGCTGTACCAGCTGCTGTTGCAGTATTGAAACCAGCATAACCAATTGTACCATTATCATTCACTGAAGAATAAGCTATGCTTGCAGCAAATAAATCTTTCATTTCATAACCTAATTTTACTGCATATACATTATCTGCTTTAGCACCAGAAGCAACAGATTTTACAGAAGTATATTGAACGCCAGCAGTAAGACCTTCAGCGCCTAAAGAACCAGCATCTAAATCAGCTTGTAACCAATATGCATCTGCAACAGCAGTTACGTTATAATACCATGCTTGAGCAGTTAATGGTTTAAATGAGTTATTAACTACACCGATAGCATAAGCACCTGATTTACCATAAGTGTCAAATGCACCATCTTGGTTTACTACTGCACCCATTGCAACAGGACCTTGAGGCATAGTTGAACCACCAAGACTTTCTGTACCATTTCCATTCCCTACATAAGCACCAACTAAAGTAGTATCAGGGACATCTTGATTTATAACTACTGCCGCTTCAAAAGTATTTTTCTCAATTGTCCAAGTTTCTGTAAATGCTAATGGAGTGTCTAATTCCATACGACCGATTTTTGCAGTAGTTTTACCAGCAGTTGCTGCCAACCACGCTTCAGTCATCCAGTTAGGAGTACTTACATGTGCACCACGGCTTGATGAGTTTCCCTTAATACCATGAGCTCCACCCCATACAGAGCTAACAAGGTTTTGCTCTAATCCAAGAGTAGAAAGTACTGTATAACCAGCACCTGCACTCACTGCAACAGTACTGTTTTTAATTAAGTCTGTTGTAACATTTAAGTTAATAGCAGTATCTGCTGCACTATTATCTTTATCAAATAAAGAATTACTTCCTGCATCAGTTGTGTTGTAGAATAAGTTAGCATCACCACTAACTTTTGTGTTTTCAATTGCAAATGCACTTGAACCTATTAGTAGCGCAGCCACCAAACTCATTTTTGTAAATTTCATATTTTCTCCTTATCTTTTTACAAATTTCACGGGTAGTATAGCATAAGTCTTTCTTAACTTTCGATTAAAATGATTAATTATTATACAAAATAAGATATAATTACCATATGAAACAATTAATTACAACATCACTAACAGCATCTCTATTTATTTTACTGAGTGGTTGCGCTACTGACGCTCCTGTGGCACCATCACAAAATAGTGATTTAAATAAGATAACTAATTCAAACGGCAAAGAAAAACCGGGTTTAATACAAAAAAGTCTCGATAGTTGGCTCAAAAATGAGTGGACACTTACTGTAAATAAAGACAAAAAGGTACAAAAGAAGTATCTTAAAAAAGCAGATGGAAGTCTTAGTAAAGACACGAACAATAGCACTGAAAAAATAGACAACGATACTGAAGTAAAATATGTAGAGAAAGAGGACAGAAACTTTACACTTCAAGAGTATATTGATAAAGCATCAGCGTATATGAAAGTACATCCGTCTGATGATAAAGATTCTAATGTTCAAAAATTGGAGAGTATGCCTGTTATTGGGAAGTAAGCTTACTTACATGTAAGCTTATTTACAAGCATCCCAGGAAAGCACTGTTTTCCCCTCTTCATTTGTCTCAGCCATTGCCATACCCATAATGTTATAACCTGCATCTACATAATGAATCTCACCTGTTACACCTGAACTTAAATCACTCAGCAGGTACATAGCAGAATTGCCCACCTCATCTATAGTGACGTTTTTCTTCAGCGGTGCATTCACTTCATTCCAGTTAAGTATCTGTTTAAAGTCACCTATACCCGCTGCGGCAAGTGTTCTGATTGGTCCTGCTGAAATTGCATTAACACGCTGTCCTTTTTTACCTAAATCTACTGCCATATATCTTACACTTGATTCTAGTGCTGCTTTTGCAACGCCCATAACATTGTAGTTGACTATGTATTTTGGTCCGCCAAGGTATGAAAGTGTCAGTATTGATGCATCATCAGACAAAACAGACTCCAAACGGTTTGTTAAATCAATGAAAGAGTAAACTGAAATATCCATAGCGATTTGAAAAGCCTGTTTTGTTGTTTTCATAAAAGGTTCAGAGAGTGCCTCTTTTGGTGCAAAAGCAACAGAATGTACTAAAAAGTCAATTTTTCCGAAATCTTTTTCGATTTTTGCAGCTATGCCAGACATATGCTCTTCGTTTGAAACATCAAGTTCATATACATATTCACTGCCAAACTCTTTGGCTATGGGTTCAACTCTTTTTTTAAGTGCATCATTGAGGTATGTAAAAGCCATCTCGGCACCTTGTGCTGCACATGCTTTTGCTATTCCGTATGCTATTGATTTATTGTTTGCAAGGCCTACGATTAGGCCTTTTTTTCCTTTCATTAACATCTGTGTTTTTTCCTTATAATTAAATTTTAATTTTTAAAGACTCAAGAGGCAAGGTTACAGAAAAAATTTAGTTTTTTCCTAATTCCTCTGCTGCTTGTATCATGGAGCAAAAGTGGTCTGCATACAGAGCCGCACTTCCTACTAAAACACCATCAACATTTTCTACTTTCAAAATATCTTTGACATTGTTTACTTTGACACTTCCTCCATATAAAAGCGGTGCGGATGATTTTTTCTTCAGCTCTTTATGTATGTCTTGTATATCTTCTAGTGTCGGTACTTTTCCCGTGCCTATTGCCCATACAGGTTCATACGCAATAACTAGGTTTTCATACTCCGTGTCGATACCTTCATATTGATTATATATATATGTAAGCATTTCTTCTTTTGAGGACTCCCTCACTGCAAGAGGCTCACCCACACAATAAACGATTTTAAAACCCTGTTCTTTAAAATAATCGAACTTTTTTGCTATAAATTCTTGACTCTCACCTAAAATATGACGACGTTCACTATGTCCTATAAGTATAGTTTTAATTCCAAACTCGTTTAAATGATCAAGTCCTATTTCCCCGGTAAAAGCACCATGCTCTACAGGGTAGGCATTTTGCGCTCCGATAGTTATCTTTGTGTCATAACCGTCAAGTGATGATGTTGCAGGAAAAACCAGAACCTCTTGTGAACTGTTTTGTACACATGTTTGCAATTGTTTTATATACTCATGTGTCGCACTTCTTGTAAGGTTTGTTTTCAAATTCGCTGCAATTATCATCTTTTAGTCCTTTGTTTGAGTCATTTTAATCATTAGCGGTTCAACACCGGGAAGCGTTTTACCTTCTAAAAGTTCCAGCGAAGCACCGCCTCCTGTTGAGATAAAGCTAATATCTTCATCAACACCGACTCTTTGCACCAAGTCAGCCGTATCTCCGCCGCCGACAACAGTTGTAGAGTAGCTGTCTGCCACAAAATGCGCTATCTTAGATGAACCTCTTGCAAATTTATCCATTTCATAGACACCCATAGGTCCATTCCATAAAATAGTCTGCACATCATTGAGCCCTTCTCTGTAAAGTCTCACAGTGGCCGGACCGATATCCAGTCCCATCCATTCATGCGGAATTTCCTGTGCGGTTACAATTTTACTTACCGAATCTTCTGAGAACTTTTGTGCTGCAACAACATCAACCGGCAGATAAAACTTCACACCGAGTTTTTTAGCTTCATCCATTATATGCTGTGCTTCTTCAAGCAAATCATCTTCTACCAAAGAAGCTCCGATCTCATAGCCCATCTGCTTTAAAAATGTAAAAGCCATACCGCCGCCGATAAAAATCTTATCTACTTTTGGAAGTAAATTAACGAGAGCTTCAAGTTTTCCAGAAACTTTACTCCCGCCTACTATGGCTGCAAAAGGGCGTACAGGGTTATTCATCAATTTAGAGAAAAAATTTATTTCTCTCTCGAGTAAAAAGCCTGCAGCTTTATGCTCATTATCAAAAAACTTTGTAATACCATGAACAGAAGCATGCGCGCGATGACTTACACCAAAAGCATCATTCACATAAAACTCTGCCATTGAGGCAAGTTTTTTTGACAACTCTTCATCATCTTTTGTTTCACCCGGTTCAAAACGTAAATTTTCAAGCAACAGCACTTCATGGCGCGGAAGTTTGCGTGCTATTTGCATTGTCACATCATCTACTACACCCGGTGCTAATTCAACATGACGTTTTAAAAGCTGCTGCAGTCTTCTTGCTATCGGTGCCATAGAGTATTTTTCTACAACCTCACTTTTTGGACGTCCAAAATGTGATGCTAAAATAACAGCACAATCCTGGTCAAGACAATAATTTATAGTAGAAATAGCAGAACGAATCCGACGGTCATCCGCGATATTGCCAAATTCATCCATCGGTACATTAAAATCACATCTTATAAAAACTTTTTTATCTTTTAAATTTAATTTTTTCAGTTGTAGTAGTTCCAAATTGTTTCCTATTTTGAAATATGGAGTGCCATATCTAAGAGTCTTGATGAATATCCCCACTCATTGTCATACCATGCCATAACTTTTATCATATTGCCGCCGATAACCTGTGTCAAATCTTCTGCGACGATTGAGCTATAGTTACACCCTACAAAATCCTGAGAAACTCTCATCTCTTTGTCCATCAGTAAAAGACCTTTAAGTCTCGTATTTGCCATTTCATTAAATACAGCAGTCACTTCTTCTTTTGTAGTGTTTTTTGAAACAACAACATTTAAATCAACCATGGAAACGTCAGGCGTTGGAACACGTACTGACTGGCCATGAAGCTTGCCTTCAAGCTGAGGCATAACAAGACTGATGGCTTTTGCGGCACCTGTCGTTGTAGGAATCATATTTATAGCACCGGCACGTGCACGACGTTTGTCTTTTGTATGCTTTACATCTAAAATATTTTGATCATTTGTGTAAGAGTGAATAGTCGTCATCAAACCTTTTTCAATGCCAAAAGCATCGTCAAGCACACGGGCAACAGGACCAAGACAGTTTGTAGTACATGAAGCGTTTGATACTATTTTTTGTCCTGCATATTTTTCTTCATTTACGCCCATTACAAATGTCGGTGTCGCTTTATCTTTTGCCGGAGCAGAGAAAAGAACTTTTTGAATACCATTGTCAATATGCACCTGTGCAGACTCTTGTGTTAAAAACACGCCTGTACACTCTAAAACCATATCAGCGCCGCAATCAGCAAACTTCAGATTTTTAGGGTCACGGTCAGAAAAAACTCTTATTTTTTTACCGTCAATTGCAATATTTTCATCATCAAGCTGCACAACTTCGCTCTCAAATGTTCCGTGAACAGAATCATTTTTCAACAGATACATCATCATATCTATACTTGCAGTGTCGTTTATAGCTACAACTTCCACATCATCTCTTTTGTGTGCAATACGTGCTACACAACGACCTATTCTACCAAATCCATTAATTGCTATTTTTAGTGCCATTATATATCCTATATAAAATAATTGGGTAATTTTATCCAAAATTAGTTATAATTCGCATTAAATGAAAACAATAGCACTTTACGGAGGTTCATTTGACCCTCCACACCTCGCGCATGAGGCAATAGTCAAGGCTTTAAGAGAACTGGATTTTATAGATAAAGTGGTAGTGATGCCTACTTTTTTAAATCCGTTTAAAGAAACTTTTACAGCTCCGGCTGAGCTGCGATTACAATGGCTCAAAGATATTTTTTCATCTTATGAAGATGTCCAAGTCAGCTCGTATGAAGTCGATTTGAAAAAAAAAGTACCGACTATTGAGACGGTAAAATATTTACTCAATAGTTACGACAAAGTTTATTTGATTATTGGCGCTGATAATTTAAAGTCACTGCATCAATGGTATAAATTTGATGCACTAAAAAGAGTGGTAACATTTATAGTTGTAACAAGAGATGAAATTGCTATACCAAAAAATTTCATTCGACTTGATTTACATGAAGATATTTCTTCATCAGATTTAAGAAAAAATTTTGACAGCTTAAAAATACCAAAAAAAGTTAGAGATAAAATAACACAATATTACAAGGAACACAATGCAAAACAGAATACAAAAAATAGCAGATACACTCGATAAGAACAAGGCCGAATCTATAGAGGTTTTTGACCTCCGTGATAAAAACTACTTTGTAGATTATGCCATTATAGCTTCTTCACTTGGACAAAAGCATACAACTGCACTTTTAGACCATTTAAAAAATGACTTGAAGCCAGAAGAACATTTTAATAATGTTGATGAGAGCGGTGACTGGGTTGTCGTTGACTTAGGCGATATACTTATTCATATTATGACTCCAGAATACAGAATCAAATACGATATGGAAACATTTTTAGGTGAATTAGGGAATCACTAAAGCCTTTTTTTGTTTATCTAAAATATCTTTATAGTTGTATATAGATTCAACATATTTTACAGGTTCTGCTCCTCTTGCATATCCGTATTTCAGATTTCTGTAATACTTTTTTTGTGAAAGCAGCGGCAGGACTATTTTCAAATCACTCCAAACATTCTGATTTAACCCAAGTTTTTTTGCCAATCTTTGCGCATCTTTTATATGTCCCATTCCTATGTTGTAAGCGGCTAGTGCAAATTTTAATCTGTTTTCGCCCTCTACCTCTTTTGGAACAAATTTTATCATCTGTTTGAGATGTCTTGTGCCGCCAATAACACTCTGTTTGGGATTAAGTCTGTTTTTAACGCCTAAAATTTTTGCTGTACGTTTTGTCAGCATCATCAAACCGCGCACGCCTGTAAAACTTTTCGCCCGCGGATTCCAGTGTGATTCCTGATACGCAACAGAGGCTAAAAGCGTCCATGGAATTTTAAATTTTTTAGCGGCACTTTGAAAATATTTTTCATATTTTGGCAGTCTGCTTTTCATCCTTTTATAAAACATTTTTGTATTATAATAATCAAAAAAGAGTATATAGCTGTAGTAGTGGTCTTTTAACTGTGTCATCATTCCTTTTTGATTATAATCGTTCAGCCAGGCATACATATCTGCTTCAAGTTTCTTTTCATTTTTTGGTAATAACCATGCCAGTTGTTCTCTGCCGCTGACAGAAAATGCAAGGGCAATTTCGGGGAAGTATCGTAAATTCAACGCATAAATATTTGAGTCGGCTATTGTACAGTCTATTTCATGGTTGGCAACTTTTTCAAGCAGTTCTTCTGTGGAGTATTCTGAGGTTGTTGTAGCATTTATTTCAAAGCCGTCTGCTTGAAGTGATTTGATTGTTTCGCTGTAACTTGTGTCATCGCCTACCATGATGCTCAGTCCTGCCAAATCTTCAACATCTCTTGGAAACTTTGAACTGCGCAGCATTCCCCGGTTACATATCACCTGTTCTTGTACTTCAAAATAAGAAGGACCAAAATGAAACTTCTGCTCTCTTTGTGGTGTTTTTGCCAAAGATGCCGATGTTATATGAATATTGGGATTTTTAGATAATTCTATAGCTTCTTTAATAGTATGAGCAGCCGTAATATTTAAATCTACACCTAAATGGTCTGCATATGATTGAAGTAAATCATATTCAAACCCCTGTGGTCCTTCTGTTCCGATATAATAAGTTGAAGGAGCATTTAAAAGCACTACATTCAAGTTCTTTGCTTGTTTGATTCTATCTAAAGTAGAAAGCTCTTCTTTTTTTATATATGGCACATACGCAGTATGGCTCAACCAGCCAAATGCAAAAAAAGAAAGTGCAAAAAAGAGGAGTAAAAAGCTGTCAAGGTATTTATTCATTGCATTAGTTTACATTTTTAAACTTATGCGAATATAAAACGATTGACTCCATTTTCATACTCATGTGCTAAGACTTCTCCATGTGCTTTTAATATAGAATCAACAAGATAGAGTCCTAACCCAAAGCTGTTTTTTGATGGGTTTTCTTTTGTAAAAGGCTCTATATAATACTGCAAAGGATGTGCCAGACACTCGCCTTTACTTTCAAAACAAAGTTCATTTTTGTCATTCATAAGAATTGTTATATGCGAATCAGTTGAATACTTCATAGCATTATCTATCATGTTCTTAATAGCTGTTGTATAGAGTCTGTAGTTTACATGTACTTTTATTTTTCCACTGATTTTCATTGTTACATGTTCTTTGTCAACCATAGCCATGTCTATGGCGCCGTCTATCACATCAAGCAGCCTATACTCAGAAAAATCCTTTTTATCATCCAGACTTGTCACCTCTTCTATCATGGCAAATTCAGTAACTAGCGTTTCTAAACGTTTAAAAATAGAGCTGAACCTGTCTCTTTGTTTTTGAGAATCGAGCATCTGAGTAGCAATTGTACCCTTGGCAATCGGCGTTTTAAGCTCATGCATCAGATTTCTCAAAAAGAGCGTACGGGATTCTAAAATAGTGTTTATTTTTTGTCGTGCATGTTCAAGTTCATTGGCAACGGCCCCAATTTCATCATCTCTGTTTGTTTTAAAAGATATGTCCATATTTCCATTACCGTAAAGTTCAATCTTTTTTCTCAATCTGATTAATGGGCGTAATCTTTGCAGTATCAAAATAAAAGAAAGGCTGATAATCATAAATATTGTAATATATGAGTAAAGCAAATTAATATAACTGTATGGCTTTAGTTCATTGTCTTTAATCAAAATATCGCCGTTTGGCGTCTCTATATGAAAATATATATTTCTTTTATACTGAATCATTGTCGCCCGGAGGTTTGTCACGACATTTTTTGTATATAAACCTTTGTCGTTTATAAGCAATGAAGTGTTAAAACTTTTAAAACCTTCCCTCTTGAGGATTTTGCCTTTTTCAAATATCTCTTTTTTAAGTTTTTCATCTTTTGTTACTTCTAAATTATACACAGCCAAATTGGCTTCAAGCATAATCTCAGAACTTTGACGCTGCTGATGCTCACGATAAATTTGGGTAATAACTGAATATTTTGTAAAAATATGGTTGATGTACTGCTCTTTATTGAGTTTGTAAAACTCCCAAAAGATTGCACTCAAACTCACGAGAGAGACTGTCAGTGCAAAAAGAACAGTAAGTAAAACAGCGTGGCGTTTTATCATTTGAGAAGTTTGTACCCTACTCCGCGGACGGATTCTATAAGAGATTTGTCTCCGAGTTTATTTCTAATACGTCCCACCATAACATCTATACTTTTGTTGGATGAGTCTTCATTGATGGCATTGACGTTATGAATCAAATCTTCACGTGAAACGACTAAGCCCTGTTTGCTAATCATATAGGATAATATGCCGAACTCTGCATTAGTAAGATCTATATTACGACCTTTATAGCTAATAGTCATCGTTGATTTATCGCATTTAAAATCACTTTTAGACTCGGCTTTTTCTTCACTTTTTGCTTCATAACGACGCAGTACGGAGTGAATTCGTGCTTCAAGTTCTCTCGGGTCATACGGCTTTGGCAGATAATCATCTGCACCGAGTTCAAGTGCTTTTATTTTATCAGTTACATCACTTCTCGCACTTGATATAATTATAGGAATATCCTGACGCTCGCGAATAGCCTCGCATACTTCCAGCCCGTCCATACCCGGCAAAGTAAGATCCAATATAACCAAGTCAAAAGGTTCTAATTTTAATATACTTACTGCTTTAAAAGGGTCATCTTCGGTGATAACCTCAAACTCAAATTGTTCAAGATACTCTGTAAGTATCTCCGCCAGTTCCAAGTCATCTTCAATCATTAATATTTTTTGCATAATTTATTTTAACTAATATAATCTAATATTGAGTTAATAACCCAGCAGTAATGTTATATGATATGCCAAAAATGCAAGAACATATGCCGTTATGGTAGTAAATGCCAGTAAATAGAAGAAATATTTAATCCCTCCTGCTTCACGGGTAAAGACAATCGAAGCTGCAAAACACGGCAGATACACCATAATAATCACTATAAATGCCACAGCTGAGGCAAAAGAGATATTTTTACTGATGGCATCTTTAAGAGAGTAAGTCGTTTCATCTACATTCTCACCCAGTGCATAGAGTACACCCAATGTTGATACGACCACTTCTTTTGCCGAAAGTCCTGCTTCAAGTGCTACTGCCATTTTCCAATCTAAGCCTAAAGGTCTAAAGACCGGTTCTGAAAAGGCTCCTATACGTCCTAAATAACTCTGTTCTAAATTTTTACTTGCAAGTTCATTTGTCAACTTGTTTTTTTCTTCTTTTGATTGCACCTGTGCTATTTTAGCTTCATAACTTTTTTCCAATTGGGTATCATGTGGATAGTTACTCAAAAACCATATAAGCACCGTAGCACCGGCGATGAATGTTCCCGCTTTTTTCAAATACATCAAAGTTTTTGAAAGTACTGTGTGCCAAATCAGCTTTGCTGAAGGCAGACGATATTTTGGCATTTCCATGACAAAAGGCTCATCCTCACCCTTAAATGCTGTCATTTTCAAAACTTTAGCAGCTATAAGACCGAGCATTGCTCCTGTTATATAAATCGCAAAAAGAACATTTCCCGCAATTGATTCACTGAAAAACGCTCCTGCAAAAAGCACATATACAGGAAGTCTCGCTCCGCAGGACATAAAACTTATAATAAAAAGCGTTAAGAGTCTGTCTCGGTCATTTTTAAGAATTCTAGCACTCATATAAGCCGGAATAGAACATCCAAAACCGGTTACCAAAGGAATAAAGCTCTGCCCGTGCAGACCAAATTTATGAAAAAATCCATCAAGTAAAAAAGCAACCCTTGACATGTAACCGGTACTCTCCAGCAAAGCAATTCCAATAAATAAAATAATAATATTGGGTGTAAAAAGAATTACCGCACCGACACCGGCTATAAGCCCGTCAACAATTAAAGAACGCATATCATCATTGGTAATTGTAGCGCCTACAGCATCACCGAACCAGCCAAAAAATGCATCAATCCAGTCCATAGGGACAGCACCCAACACAAAAGTAAGCTGAAAAAGTCCCCACATTAAAAATAAAAATATAGGAATACCATATACAGGATGGATTAAAATCGAATCTATCTTTTCTGTAAGCGTTTTTTCCTCTTTTTCCTGCTTTTTCACTTTAACAACTTCGGCCACAATACCTCTGTTAAAAGATGCATACTCTTCAGCAAATGCTTCTTTAATATCATCTGTATTATGATGCAGTTCTATATGTTTTGATGCTTCTATTAAGATAGGTTGCAACTCTGTCCAAATTGGATTATCATGCAGTTTTTCATAGGTTTTTTTATTTTCTTTTAAAAGGTTTGTTGCAATATTTCTATAACTGTTTGTTGCTTCGTATTTATGTTTTTGTAAATATGTAACTATATTTTCTGTTTCCTCTTCTACAGCCTCACTAAAAACAAGCTTAGGCTCTGCTTTTGGTTTTTCATGTACTTTTACTACTGTATTAATTAACTCTTCTATACCTGTTTTTTGTGCTGCTGAAACTTTTACACAGGGGATATTGAGTAGTTCAGACATATACTCGGCATTAACTTCTATGCCTTCTTTTTCGGCCTCATCACTCATATTTAACGCAATGACCATTTTTTTACTCATAGTAAAAAGTTCTGCCGTGAGTTGAAGGTTTTTCTCCAGATTCGTAGAATCCACAACATTAATAATTATGTCATAATCTTCTGCACAAAGATAATCTCTTGTCACTCTCTCTTCTATAGTATAATCTGTAAAAGCATAGGTTCCCGGTAAATCGACGACCGTAAAATGATAGTTTTTATAATCAAACAATACTTCAGTTTTATCAACTGTCACTCCGGAAAAATTACCTACATGTAAGTGCGCATTTGACACAGAATTAATAAGCATACTTTTACCGACATTTGGCTGTCCGACTAGTGCTACTTTTATATGATTCGCTATTATAGGACATGTTTTAACATCTTCATTCATACTTCTTCAACCTCAATCAATTCTGCTTCTTCGGCGCGTAACGCTATACGCATTTTACCGACTTTGACTTCTATTGTTTTTTTTCTTGGCGCATGTTCCAGCACTTGAATCTGTGCATCTTTCATAACACCAAACGAAATTAGTCTCTGTTTTAAATCATAATTTGCATCTAATTTTAAAACTTTTACTTTCTCGCCTTTTTCACAATCTATTAATCTTTTCATATTTTATTCTTTTTAAAAATTATAATTTACCATGAGTTGAAAACGATTCCAATCATGG
Source organism: Sulfurimonas autotrophica DSM 16294 (assembly GCF_000147355.1). Taxonomy (NCBI): domain Bacteria; kingdom Pseudomonadati; phylum Campylobacterota; class Epsilonproteobacteria; order Campylobacterales; family Sulfurimonadaceae; genus Sulfurimonas; species Sulfurimonas autotrophica. The sequence continues at coordinate 504,584 of NC_014506.1, read as the reverse complement.
TCTGTTTTTACAGAGTTTGCTTTGTCCTCTTGCATAGCATATACACAAGCAACTAAAAACTCATCATTCACATTATACTCTAAACTTACATCTTGTTCTATTATATGGGCTTTCTTGCCTAAACTGTCGGCATCTCCTTTAAAATCTCCATATGCATACAAAAAACTAAAATTCTGTATCTCATACCCTATACTCGGTACCAGCGAGTGTGTATCTCTGTCATCGGCTATATCATCCAAGATGAGTGTATCCATACTTGTAAAAAGTGTTCCGCCTCCAAAACCGCTGAAACTCATTTTTGATTGAGTGCCAAAAGATTTGTTATAAGCAATGCCTACACTGACACCATGCGATACAAATTCAGCCATCGCACCGTATATTGTACTTTCATACCCGCTTAAAGCTAATTCATTTTCATCTAAATACTGTACCATAGCGTGTATCAATATATCTTTATTTATGTTATATTCAATACCACCGTCAAAATAAAAAGCATTAACGACATCTGTAATATTATAATACCAAAGATTAAGTTCCCATACATTATTATACGCAACACCGCCAAAATTCGTACCGTTTTTACCTGTTTTTTCCCAGGGTGTATCTAAACCGGCATCATATCCCTGCCAAGACTGAATATTTCCCGCCATAAATTCAAAACCGTTGTAGTTATATGTTGCCACATATGCTTCAAAACTATTGCTTATCATTCTAATATCGTCGCTATCTGCAAGCGGCGTATCTAAAACCTGACGTCCTGCTCTGAAATTAAAGTCCTGATACTTATAGTTTAAGTATGCCTCAGCCGTTTGCGTATAACTGCCGTCGCTTGAGGAAAGTTCATTATTGTGATATGTATTATCTCCGCTTGCAAAATTCAAATCATGTGATGTATAAAAAGCAACACCTGCATTAAAACCCTGCAGTTGCGCCAACTCGTACTTTAACTTGCCCCCAAGAGCCGTTGCATAATTATTATCTACATTTTGTTCTTTTTGTTCATACCCTGCATACATAGCTCTGATTTGCCCTGAGACTTTAGCATCTTTAAACATATGTTTCAAATTGTCTGTTACAGAAACCTCTTTGACTTCCATTACTGCTTCTTTATCTATATTTTCTCTTACAGAGTGAAGACGTTTATCTTCTCCTATTTCTTGTTCTGCAGCAGCAAGCGCTGTAAAAAGGGACAAACAGAATATACTTACTTTAATGATATTGCTCATAAAATTTCCTATTTTATTTTTGATTTGCAAATGATAATCTATATCAACTTAGATACAGCTTAATAATATTGATAATATTTATCATTTGTATCTTCACTCTGTTTAATATGATTTTGCTATAATTTCAGTTATCAATTATGAAGGTAAATATTTATATGAAATTCTTATGGACACCCTCTTCACACTTTAATCTTGCAAATATGTTTACATTTGTCAACATTACAGCCGGTCTTATGGCAACCTATTTTATAACACAAAACAATTTTACTTTAGCAATAATTTTAGCATGGATTGGCGGTGCTTTTGATATCTTTGACGGTAAGATTGCCAGAAAATATAAACTTTCAAATGAGTTTGGTGTACAACTTGACAGTTTTGCAGATTTTTTAAGTTTTGTGCTTGTACCTGTGTTTTTAATATTTCAAGCTTCTTATGCACCGTCTTTGCATGGATTTTGGCTTATTGTAGCAGCAATTGTAAGTATATACTATGTAATATCAGGACTTCGCCGTCTTATACATTTTAATTTAAATGCAGATGCCGGTGCGATTGAGAAGTATTTTACAGGAGTGCCTACTCCGCTTGGAGCGATTCTTCTTTGGCTTGTATATTTGTTAAATGCGTATAATATTTTACCGGCATACGGAGTTATGTTTTGTATGTTGGTGATTGGATGGAGTCTAAATTCTACTATTAAAGTACGACATCCGTAACTAAAAACTCTGTTTGCTCTTCGGAAGCAAGGTTGAAACCTTGCTTCCGAAAAAGTTTACGAGCCTACATGTAAAAGATAATACCTATTTAGAATTTACTGCATATTTCCCACTACCTAACAACACAACAAGTAAAGACATTATAAAGTAAAACAATGGAGTTTCCCATGCAAGCCCTCCGAATTTTGAAAGCGTCAGAGAAAACCCATAGGCCAAATATATGGCAACAAACATATTCAGTGCCAGAACTGTAGAAGCAACTCTCGCATACAATCCTAGTATAATAAATATTGGAGCAATTAATTCTCCAACATAAACACCATAGGCAAAAAACTCCGGCAATCCTGCACTCACAACCATACTCTTCACTCCGCCGATTCCATGTATCACCTTATGAATACCGTGAAAAAGAATCAAAACACCTAAACTGACTCTGAGCAATAATTTTGCTATATCCGGATTTATAAACATTTTTTGTCCTTTTATTTTTGCAGTCGAAACTTACATGTACCGACACTGATTTCTTTTCCATTTTTAATAGCTTCTTTTATATAGACAAGCGTACCCTGCGCACCATCACTGCTGCCCACTTCTTCTTCTATAATTTTAAGCAAATCTTTCTCCTGTGTCAGCGTCCATACTTTTTCATAATTGTAGCGCGTCTCTATTTTCATACTTCTTCCATATCATTTTCACTCTGCAGCGGCAGCTCTTTTTTAGGTTTTAACCCAAGCGCTTTCATATTTTGCGCTCTTTTTATAACATTACCGCGTCCAGTGCTAAGCCTGTTCATGGCTTTATCATAAGAGTCTTGTGTTTTTTGCAAATGCGTTCCTATATGCTTCATCTCATCAACAAAAAGTACAAGTTTGTCATACATAGCCTCGGCTTCGGCAGCTATTTTTTTTGCATGTTCTTCTTGTCTTTGTGTTCGCCAGATATGCTCAATAGTTCTAAGTGTTACAAGCAGAGTCGAGGGTGATACGACTAAAATATTGTTCTCATAAGCACGTTTAAAAAACTCTCCATCTTGCTCCAGGGCAAGCAAAAAAGCCCCCTCAATCGGCATAAAAAGCAAGACAAAATCAAGTGTGTTTACGCCTTCAAGCTTTTCATAATTTTTTGCACTCAGCTCTTTGATATGAGAAGATATACTTGCTATATGCTCTTTTAATGCTTTTGCCTTTTGCTCCGGCTCTTCGACATTGACAAATCTTTCGTACGCTGTTAAAGATACTTTAGAATCCACTATAATATCTCTGTTTTGCGGCATATGAATTATGACATCGGGCCTGTAAGCTTTCCCTTCGTTTGATTTTAATGTTGCCTGGAGTTCATACTCAACACCTTCGCGAAGCCCGGACTGCTCCAAAATGTTTTCTAAAACCAATTCTCCCCAGTTGCCTTGCGTTTTATTCTCACCTTTGAGCGCATTAGTCAGATTCAGTGCTTCTTGCGCAAGAGTCTCATTCATAAGTTTCAAACGCCCGAGTTCATCTTTTAGCAGATGTCTCTCTTTTAACTCTACTTCAAATTGTGAGCGAGCCTCTTTGGAAAAATTTGTTATCTGTTCTCGAAACGGTTTTAAAAGCAGTTCTAACTGCTCTTTATTGGATGATGTGAACTGTTTTGATTTGTCTTCAAAAATTTTGTTTGCCAAAAGTTTAAACTCCTGAGAAAGCTCGTCTTTTGCATTTTTGAGTACTTCTAATTTCTCACTTGATGCTTTCATTTCATCTGTATATCTAGCACTTAATACTGCATATTCAATTTCTAAGGCATTATAATCTTCTTTTAACTGCTCATATGAATTACTAATCGTAAAATAAGAATTTTGTAACTCTTCTGCCTTTACATGTAATCTTTGATTCATGTTTTTTTCTTTGAAATAAAAAAACAAAACAATCAAAAAAGACAAAACTAAAAAAGCAATTACTGCAAAATATATATTTTCATTCATACAAAACCTTATGTAATTTTAATTTATGTATTATACTGAATTTTTACATGTAATGATAATTTGTAGCATTATAAACTTAAGTAATTTAAAATATTCATTACTTTAATCTAAACTTAGTAAAATTTGGGTATAATTCCACAAATATTTTAAGGGGAAGATGCCCTGATAGACTTAAGTGGAAATTTTAGTAGAACTTGCGTCATCTCCTTATGTATAAAAAGACTTTTAGAAGTCTCATTAAAGGATAATGATGCAAGAAAATGCACAACAAACAAACAAACAAACAACAAATGAAGAACCTACAATCACTTTTGATTCTTTAGGCTTAAAACCGGAAATACTTAAGAGTGTTAAATTTGCAGGATTTACAATACCTTCACCTATTCAGGCACAAGCTATTCCAATAATACTAGAAGGCCGTGACATGGTCGGTCAGGCACATACAGGTACAGGAAAAACAGCAGCTTTTTCACTGCCGGTTCTCTCAAACATGAAACTAGACGGCAGTGTAGAGATGCTTGTCATCACACCTACACGCGAGCTTGCAACACAGGTCAGTGATGAAATCTTCAAATACGGACGCAACTTAGGCGTAAAAACCGTTACAGTATACGGCGGAAGCTCATACAAGCGTCAACTTGACCTTATCGGACGCGGTGCTAGTGTTGTCGTAGCAACGCCGGGAAGAATGTTAGATCTTTTAAAAAGAAATATGCTTAATAACTTTGCACCAAGCGTGGTTGTGCTTGATGAAGCCGATGAAATGCTTGATATGGGATTTTTGGATGATATTAATGAAATTTTTTCATACCTTCCGACAAACAGACAGACATTGCTATTCTCAGCAACTATGCCACAGCCTATAAAAAACCTTGCAAACAGAATTTTAAAAGATCCTGCTTTTGTCTCAATCACAAAAGGTGAAACGACAAATACAGATATTGAACAAGAGTATTATGTAATTGACGAGCATGAAAGAGATGATGCAATTATTCGTCTTATGGATGCAGAAGATACAAAAAAAGCAGTAGTATTTTGTAGAACAAAATCTGAAGTTGACAGACTCAGTAACGTACTCTCAAATGCAGGTTATTTGGCAAACGGACTTCATGGAGATATGGAGCAGCGTCAACGTGAAACTGTCATTAAAGGTTTCAAAAACGACTCTGTAAAAGTTCTTGTTGCAACTGATGTTGCAGCTCGTGGTATACATGTAAACAACATTTCACACGTATTTAACTACCATATTCCATTTGACCCTGAGTCGTATGTTCACCGTATTGGTAGAACAGGACGTGCAGGTACTAAAGGAAAAGCTATTACACTTTTAACTCCTTTGGAATTTAAAGAACTACAGCGTATTAAGCAAAAAGTAGGCACTTCCATGAACCATGCTTTTGTGCCTAGTAAAAATGATTTAAAAGCTTCTACTGTTGATAAAATGGTAAAAAGCATTGAAGATCAAAAAATTTACGATGAAGCGCACAAAGTTCTTGACCGTTTAAAAGAAGATATAGATGAAGAGACAATTATGTTCAAACTTATCTCTATGATTTTAGACAGACAAGACATTAAAGGACCAAGTAATATTGGTATTCCTGCTGATAAGCTTACAGCTATTTTAGAACGTGCCTCTAAGCGTAATGACAGTCGTGGACGTAATGGAAGAAGCCGTGGTGGATTCCGTGGTAACAGTCGTAACCGTTCAGGCGGTGATAGAAATCGTTCTGGTGGAGAAAGAAATCGTGACGGTGGTGGATACCGCGGAAATAGAAGTTCTTCTAATAGAAATAGAAACAGAGACTAATGACTCAAGTTCCCATCTTTGAAAATGCTCATTTATATGTAGAAAAAGAAGCCAGTGAAATTCCCTGGCTGAAAATCTTCACAAAAGAGCCCTACAAAGAGTTGGGAGATGTTCCAAAAGAGTTGCGCCTGCAGCTCTTTGAAGTCTTTGATATCATTGAAGACGAAATGAAAAAATACTACAAACCTACAAAAATCAATATGGCTTCGTTTGCAAATATGCTCCCACGTGTACATTTACATGTAATGGCAAGATTTGAAAATGACAGCTACTTTCCTAACCCGATGTGGGGTGCAAAATTAAGAGATGCTGATTTGGATTTACCTGATGAGGAAGAGTTTCATAAAAGAGTTGTTGAGGCTTTAAAACAGCTCAGTCTAGACTGAAGTCTTGTTTCAAAAAGACAGACAATAAAATAAATAGAATAAGTACACTCTTTTAATTTAGCTTGTTAAAATTCACAATTTTGTTTAAATTCAAGGCGGATTTTTATTTTTAAGAGGAGCATACTTTAGTATGTGACGAAGAAAAATTAAAGTCCAACGCAGAAGTTGGACAAAAGTGTTATTTTAACGGGCTAAATGGGACTAGGGCGCTTCCCCAGGTTAATCCTCCGCCAAACGCGTCAAGCAACATCAACTCACCTTTTTCAAGTTCACCCGCTTCATATAAATCATTGATAGCCATCGGGATTGAGGCACCGGAAGTATTTCCATATTTTTCTACAGTAATAACAACCTGATCATCTCTCATTTTCAAGGCATCACCGACAGCTTTAATGATTCTCAAGTTTGCCTGATGCGGAATAAAGTGTTTAATATCTTCACTTTTAATGTTATTATCTTCGAGTATTTCTTTGACATCTTTTGTCAATGTACGTACGGCAACTTTAAAAGTTTCATTTCCTTTCATCTGCATAAAGCATGTTCCTGCTTCTGCATCAAGGGCATCATGAGCAGAACCGCTTCCACCGTTTGGTGTCATAAGCAAGTCTGCATATTCACCATCAGCACCGGTATGTACATCTATAATAGCTTCACTTTTATTATCAGTAGCACTTATCACTGCAGCCCCTGCCCCGTCACCAAAGAGTATACAAGTTCCACGGTCACTATAATCTGTAATGGCAGAGAGTTTTTCAGCACCAATAATTAAAATATTTTTTTTCATTCCTGATTCTATAAATGATTTTGCAATTGCCAAAATATAAATAAAACCTGTACATGCAGCAGAAATATCAAAAGCAGTCGCATTTTTAATACCTAGTTTTGTAGAAATAACCGTTGCCGTTGAGGGCATACAAAAATAATCCGGTGAAATAGTAGCCGTTATAACCATATCAATCTCAGATTTATCTATGCCACTTCTATCTAATGCTTTTTGAGCAGCTTTTGCACCTAAGTCACTTGTAAACTCATCTTTAGAAGCAATATGACGCTCTTTTATTCCTGTTCTTTTTGTAATCCATTCATCTGAAGTGTCAACCATATGAGAAAGTTCTTCATTAGTAAGTATTTTTTGAGGTACATAAGCACCTATAGAACGAAATGCAGCATAAGCCATCTTAGATTTCCTTTTGTTTTAACTCTTGAAGTCGTGTAATAATGTGTTCATTTACACCTGTATCTACATAACTTATTGCCTGATAAATTGCATTTTCAATCGCTCTTGCATTACTTTTACCATGACTGACTATAGCACAACCTTTTATACCGATAAGCGGAGCTCCACCGATTTCAGCGTAATCTATCTCTTTTTTCAGCAGTTTAAAAACTTTTCTCATTAAAAGTGCACCAGTGATACGAATAGGAGATTTTTTAATGTAGTCTTTTATAAGTTGTGAAATTGTTGAAGCGACACCCTCCCCCGTTTTAAGCACTAAGTTTCCTACGAAACCATCACAAGTGATTACATCGCAACTGCCGTTGAAAATATCGCCACCTTCTACGTTTCCCTTAAAACCTTTATAACCTTCTAAAAGTTTAAAAGCTGCTTTTGTAACTTCATTTCCCTTAGATGCTTCTTCACCATTTGCTAAAAGACCGATACTCGGTTCTTTGATGCCTAAAACATCTTCAGCATAACAGCCACCCATTACAGCAAATTCGGCTAAATGTTCAGGTTTTGAATCAACATTGGCGCCAACATCCAAAAGTACAGAACGGCGACTTGTTTTTGTAGGCATAAGTGTTACTAATGCAGGACGGGAAACACCTTTTAAGCGCCCCAGTCTTAGAGTAGCCAGGGTCATAGTTGCACCACTGTGTCCAGCCGATACTATACCATCAGCTACACCATCCCTTACTAAATCTACAGCTTTATAAATACTACTTTCTTTGCGTTTAACAGCATCTGTTGCAGCATCACTCATTGCAATAACATCATCACAGTCGATGATTAAAATCTTATCTCTATAACGTTTTGGTAACAGAGGTAAAATTTCTGATTTGTTTCCTACGAGTATAGGTGTAAATTTTTTCTTTTTGAGTGCTTTGATGCATCCGTTTACAATCGGCTCAGGACCAAAGTCCCCGCCCATTGCGTCAATAGCAATTTTTACCATTGACTACTTGTACTCACCAGTAGTTGGATTAATGTGGTGTGGTAATCTGTAAGTTCCGTCTTTATCTTTAACCGGACGAGCTAAAGAAATTTTATAATGAGTTCTTCTCTTCGCTGAACGTGAATGAGAGACTCTTCTCTTAGGTACTGCCATAGTAATACTTCCTTAATTTAATTTTTTTCAAAAATAAAATGAAGGAGACCCCTCATCTTATTAGTCCGTAAAAGAAACAAAGTCCCTTTTACTTCGCTTGCGCCGCTGAGGCGACTAAAGCTCTGCAATTATTACAAGAGTGATAATCGCTTTTGATAAGTTCAATCTCGGAGCGTAAAAGCTCTTCGATGTCTACATTACCATCTAAAGATTCCACAACATCTAAAAGAGTGCTGTCGTCATCTTCAAATATCCCGTCGTTAATGAAAAATTCAATATCTTCATTAACCATAAGATCAAAATCTTCTGCACATATGTCACAAGATTTTTCTAGTGTTCCACTGATTTTTGCTTTAAGTAAAATCAATTTTGCACTATGATACTCCAAATAACCTTTAAAAGCTATTTCATTAGAAACAACTTCAAAATCTAAAGGAGTTTTTGTTACTTTTCTTAGCACAATCCTCATTGGATTTACTTACGAAATTTCTCTCTCAGCAAAAAAGAATGCAATTTCATTAGCTGCATTTTCAACTGAGTCACTGCCGTGAACTGCATTAGCATCGATATTTTCAGCAAAATCTGCACGGATAGTACCTGCTTCAGCCTCTTTAGGGTTTGTTGCACCCATTAAATCACGGTTTTTCTGCATAGCATTTTCACCTTCTAAAACTGAAACAACAACTGGCCCACTGATCATGAAATCAACTAAGTCGTTGAAAAAAGGTCTCTCAGCGTGAATAGCATAAAATGCTTCCGCATCACCACGAGAAAGTTGTAGTTTTTTTGTTGCTGCAATTTTAAGACCATTGCTTTCAAAACGATCTAAAATTTTGCCTATAACACCTTTTGCAACTGCATCTGGCTTGATTATTGATAGTGTACGTTCCATCAAATCTCCTCTGAAAATATAAAATTAGAATGGAATTATACCTAAAAAAGATTGTTTTTAGTTTAAAAAGTAAATTTTTTGATTTATATAGATTATAAGGGGGTTTATTAGAGCATAGAATGCTCTAATAAACTATTCTACTACTGGTTCGTGGTTTGAACGTTGTTCAGCACTAACATCTTCACGATGTTCTGGACTCTCACCAACAGCATCCCATGTGATACATCCTTCAGTAGGACATGCTGTAGCACATGCAGGTTCATCATGGTGACCAACACATTCTACACATTTATCACCATACACATAGTAAATTTCTTCACCTGTTGGATTATCATCTTCATCTACGATTGCTTCTACCGGACACTCATCTATACAAGCACCACAATTAATACATGTATCTGTTATTAATACTGCCATATTTTCTTCTCCTAATTTTTATTAAAAGTAACTATACACTTTAGACTTTTAAATACAGCTAAAAGTGCTCAGCTAATCTAAAAATTATAGCTTATAGTTACATTTATTTGAAATATCTTAGATGCTTAAATACTCTTTTATTTCATCAACTTTATCTGTTCTTTCCCAGTTAAAGCCGGCTTCTTCACGACCAAAATGTCCATAAGCTGCCGTTTTTCGATAAATCGGTTTTAATAAATCCAATGATTTAATAATACCTGCCGGTGAAAGATCAAAAATATCTTTTACACAAGCTTCAATTTTCTCTTCAGCAACTTTGCCCGTATTGTGTGTATCAACCATAATAGAAACGGGCTGGACAACGCCGATTGCATAGGCAACTTGAATTGTAACTTTATCACATGCACCTGCAGCTACAAGGTTTTTTGCAACCCAGCGAGCAGCATATGCAGCGCTTCTATCAACCTTGGTTGGATCTTTTCCGGAAAATGCACCACCACCATGCGGGCAGCTTCCTCCGTATGTATCTACTATTATTTTACGACCTGTAAGACCGGCATCTCCCTGAGGGCCACCAATTACAAACTTTCCTGTTGGATTAATATGAAAAACTGTATTTTCATCCATCATTTGGACAGGAATTACTTTTCGTATTACCTCTTCGATTACATCTTTGTGAATCTGCTCTTGAGAAACTTCAGGAGCATGCTGTGTAGAAATAACGACAGTTTCAACTGATACAGGTTTATCTCCTACATATTTTACACTGATTTGTGCTTTTCCATCAGGACGTAGGTAAGGAACTATACCTTCTTTTCTGACTGCGGCCAATCGCTCTGTTAAACGATGTGATAAGTGAATCGGTAAAGGCATAAGAACATCTGTCTCACGACAAGCGTAACCGAACATTAAACCTTGATCACCTGCGCCTATTTCACCCCCTGCCTGATCAACACCCTGGTTGATATCCGGTGACTGTTCACCTATTCCGTTTAAAACTGCGGCTGATCTATAATCAAAGCCATATGTTGCATCTGTATATCCGATATCTCGAATTACTTGTCTTGCAATCTCTTGCATTGGGGCATAAGCCGTCGTTTTCAGTTCGCCTGCAATTACACAAAAACCATTTGATACCATTGTTTCACACGCAACGCGTGCATTGGCATCATGCTCAATAATATAATCCAAAATTGCATCACTGATTTGATCTGCCATCTTATCAGGGTGCCCTTCTGTTACAGACTCTGAAGTAAATATATACTCTTTCGTCATCGATTTTCCTTATTGAAGTACAGAGTCTCGCTCCGTAAATCGAGCGAATTATATCACACTATTAGACTTTTATCATCTTCTCTATTGTATTCACACTGAAAAGTTGTATGTTCTATACCAAAAGTATCATGAAGTATTTTTTCCAACGTGTCAATTACCTTATTTGATTCAGACAATGTCACATCTTCGTTAAAATCCAAGTGTGCTTCTAAATGTATACGGTGATCATCAAGTTTCCATATATGTAAGTGATGCACATTCGCAATCTCTTTTTCTTGCATTATAAACTTTACAATTTCATCAATATCAATGCCTTTAGGTGTGAACTGCATCAAAATTGCGCTTGATTCTTTTACCAAATCAAACGATGCCCAAATAAGATATAAAGCAATTAAAAATGAAATGAGCGGATCAATCCAAAATATTTGATAAAAATACATCAACACACCGCCAAGTACAACTGCAACACTTGTCATAACATCAGTTAAAAGATGTAGATAAGCTGCTTTTATATTCATATTGCTATGAGCGTCATCTTTTATAAGCAATACACTTGCAGCATTAAGCACAATACTGAGCAGACCAAGGCCAATAACCCAAATAGAATTTATCACTTCAGGATGATAAAACTTATGAAAGGCCTCTATAATTAAAAATATTGCTATTCCTATTAATACCGATGCATTAAATAAGGCAGCAATAATTTCGGCTCTTTTATAGCCGAATGTTTTGGCTTTTGTATTTTCTTTTGCTGCAAGCCTGTTTGCAACATACGCTATAAGTAGTGCTAAAACATCACTGAAATTATGCATAGCATCACTCAAAAGAGCAAGTGAGCCCGAGAAAATTCCTCCCACGATTTGTGAGAGTGTTATGATAATATTTAATACTATTGTAATGAAGAGATTTTTTCCGCTTACATCATGATGATGGTGATGTTCTGACATTCTTTTCCTTTTTTTTAAATGTATACTTTATAAAAACTGTTAAGTTCTTTAAACAGCTCTGGAAAATGTTTTTTCAAGGCTTCAGACTTTTCAAAATAACGTTCCGTGACAACAGCAAAAAATTCTGCTTCATTTGTTGCGGCATATGAGCCAATAAGCTTGTATTTTCCCCAGTCACGATTTCTCAGTGCTACTTTTGAGAGCTTGTTAAATTCCTGTGAAAGCACCTTTGCCCATTCATGATATTTTGAATAGGGCAAGGGCGGTGTCCCATCTGCACTGCCGTCAAGAAAGTCTATTTCATGCGCAAATTCATGCAGCATAACATTATTTTCATGCAGATGGTAAGCATCTTTTTTGGCATCATGCCAGGCTACAATAACAGTATCGCTCGCAGATTGGCCTTCAAGAAAGAACTCACCTTTGGTGTATATACCGCCATTTGCACTCACTTGTTTGGCAACCATAGTATGCGGATATATCAGGACTGTCGCAAGATTTTCATAACAACTCACCAGCTCTACATGTAAAAGCAGTAAACAGGCATGAAAAGCAATCACTATTTTCATTTCCTCTGTCACCCCAATATTTATACCCACAAACTCTTTTGTATTTATAAAAATAAGAATAGATTTGTATATTTGTTGTTTTTCTTTTTCGTTGAGTCTGCCATACAGCGGAATGTTGTCAAGTATATCTATATACTCTTTCCTGATTGGCTGTGCCAAAATATTTTGCAGTTTTTTTTGTTTGTAAAATGTATAAATAAAATAAGCACCAAACAGCGTTAGTCCGATACTTATCATTAGCAGCAAAAGAGCAAAATAGTAGTTCATTATTTTTCCTTATCATATAAATATTAAAATAAATGATTTTTTCATTATATCACCATCTTCGGTTTTTTCATCCATTTAGCACTATCTTTGATATAAAGAGATTTATGTTTTGCATACATTTTTACAAAATCGAAATGCCCGTTAGAAACAATCCAAGTTCTACAGCAATTCCAGTGAGAAATATCCACAAAATATTCATTTCATAATAGCGAACGGCAATTAACGCGCCTATAGCCCAGATGTATACAGACGGAGAGATAAGACTGACTGTTCCCATACTCAAAACAACGAAAAAAAGCATCCCGGTAAAGGCAGCCAAAATACCTTTAATTACTTTACGAATGAACAAATATTTTTTGATTTTACTATAAAGTTCTGACATCACGATGGTATAAAAAAATGAAGGATAAAACATTCCAACAGTCGCGAGCAAACTCCCTATTAATCCACTTACTTTGTAACCGATAAATGTTGCAGTAATCAAAAATGGTCCCGGTGTAATCTGTCCAAAGGCAATGCCGTCGGCAAACTGCTTCATACTCAGCCAATGATGTGATATAACAGCTTCTTGCTGGAGTAGCGGCATTATAGTCATACCATTTCCAAAAGCCACAGCTCCCACTTTAAACATTGACAAAAACAAAAGACTTAATTCATTTTTCCACAATAAACCAAGCACAATCATAGCAAGAAAAACAGAACCGCTCAATACAATAGATACTAAACGCCACTGCCATAATCCAGGTATGGGAACACTTTGTATTTGTTCATTTTTTTCACTATCAATATTCATTTTATCTCGCCAAAAAAGCATAGTTCCCACGACAACAGCAAGTAAAATAACCCAAAATGCGTTGATTTTATAAAGCATCAACACAAATGCAATACCAGCTATAAATGCCGTTTTTCCATCATCTATATAGCGTGTTGCAAAATCAAGAGAAACATGAATAATGATACCCACGACCATAGCTTCTAGCACAATAAAAAGTGGATGTACCCACGCTACATTACCATAATTAAAATAGAGCCATGAAAGAAACAGCATCAACAAATATGAAGGAAGTACAAACAAAAATGTTGCGATCAATGCACCCCAAAACCCTTTGATACGATAGGCAGAGTAGGTTGCAAGATTGAACATAATTGGTCCTGGATAAAGTTGTACCATAGCCAAGCCTTCATCCATCTCTTTTTGCGAAAGCCATTTACGACCCACAACAAGCGTTTTAAGCTGCTGCAGCATAGCAACACTGTACGCAGTCAAACCAATAATCAAAAAAGCCCAGCTTAACTGTAGCAAAGAGGGTGTTGTTTGCAATTTTGATTCTTTTTCAGCGTTCATTTTTCTCCCCTTAAAAAAAGACAACTATAGGTAAAGCAGTGCTTTGCACATAAGAAGTTCCTGCTAATTTACATTTTCTTTGAAATTTCATATAAATAATCATGCATATCAAAATAACCTATCATCGCTTCAAAAATCATGCGCCAACAAAGTTCCATACAAAGAAAGAGCGTTATAAAAGTTATCCAAAACACTTTTTGTTCTGTAGCGCTCAGTGAAATATAAAAATCTTTTACTTTGTCATTCACAGTTTTGAAAAGAGAAAAATTCTTCATAAGATAATCTCTAAAATAATACAAAGTAATCGGAATCACAAGTGCTCCGATATAATAAAAAAATAACAATACATCCTGCGTAATAAAACTGTTAAAAGTTAAAAAGTCCCACATAATTCAGCTCCTAAGCAAATAATAACATAACTTGATAAAATACAAATGACACGGTATATGCAAATAAAGGGAGGAACATAATTTCAAATATCATAAAAGCATTTCCAAATTCTTGTTGTATTGCTGCCATGGTGGATATACATGGAATATAAAGCAGTATAAATATCATATAACTATAGGCTGCAGCCTTGGAAGAAAATTGTGATTTTATCACTTCTTGCAGTTTTGAAGCCACATGTTCATCAGATGTTATTGCTGGTTTTATTTTTACGACATTAAATATAGATTCTCTCAAAGCATTTTTCAAAAGTATCATTTGACTTCTTATGTCGTTTTTAATATCTGCTTTTTCTTCTGTCATTTTATTTTGCGATTCTATCCCATATATAGTTCCCAAAGAACCTACCACAACCTCTTTTGCTAGTGTTCCCGGGATTAAAACTGCTACAAGTTCCCAGTGCTCACCAAAGCCCAAAGGTTTGAAAATTGGGGTAATTGTTTTTGCGCCTTTTGCAAGATATGATGTTTGTGGCGTTGAATTAAGAGGCAGACTTATGACTACCCAGAGTATGACAGAAGCCAAAATGATAAACTTTCCGGCTTTAAAAATAAAATCTATAAGCTTTGGTTTCATCAAAATCCAAATAGAGTTAATATTTGGCATATGATATGTTGCAAGTTCCAAGAAAAACGGTTTTTCTTGTTGCTTTGGCAGTAGTTTGTTTGCAATAAAGCCAACTAAAAATGCAGCAATAATACCAAGTAGATAAATAGAAAGTACTGTTAGAGCCTGATTTTCCTTAAAAAAGATAGCAACAAAAAGGGCATAAATAGGCAAACGGCCACTACAACTCATAAAGGGTATCATAAGTGTTGTGATAACTCTTTCTCTTTTCGTTGTCAATACCCGTGTACCATAAACTGCGGGGACATTACACCCAAAACCAATAATCATTGAGATAAAAGCATTTCCTTTGACTCCCAGTTTTTTTGCCAGAGCATCAAGCAAAAAACTCACTCGAGACATATACCCGCTCTCTTCAAGTATTGCCATAAAAAGATATAAAAAGAAGAGTAAAGGTAAAAAGGAGAGCAGTAATCCCACACCGTTAAGCACACCGTCAACAACCAGCCCTTTCACCCACTCAGGAGAATCATAAAGCACTATCGTTATATATTTTGCTATAAAATCTGTAAAAAAATTATTCATCCAATCTACAAGCGGCATACTCAATGAGAAAGTAAAATCAAACATCATATACATTACAAGTATAAAAATAGGAAATGCCAAATATTTATTTAAAATTATTCTATCAATCTTTTCGCTTAATACCACTTTATCCATTAACGGTTTACTCAAGACCTCATCCAAAATTTTATCTATCAAGGAGTATCTTGAGTTGGATATAATTGTTTTTATTGGAAGTTGTGTATGTGCTTCTATCCGTTTTCTTGCCTCTTTTGTAAATTCAATTACATTTTTAAATGATTCATTAAGTTGCAAAGATTTTATAAAATTATCATCTTCAAGAAGTTTTATAGCAAAAGCTCTGGGCGAGTAATTAAAATTATCAATCATCTGGAGTTTATGCTCCATAAAGACTATTTCTTTTTCTATATGGTGCTGCAGCGGTTGTATTTTTGGTAAATTATTATCTGTAATAGTTTCAACTGTACTCTCAAGCACTTTTTGTGAGCCAATCTTTTTTGAAGCAATAGTCGGAACAATTTTGACACCCAAAATATCTGAGAGTTTTTTAGTATCTACTTCATAGCCTCTTTTTTTAAAATCATCAAACATATTAAGTGCTAAAACCATTGGTTTTTGTATATCTATGAGAGAAAGTGTTAGGTAAAGATTCCTTCTTAAATTCGTTGCATCCAGAACATTGATAATTCCATCAATACTGTTATCCAGCAAATAGTCTACTGTAACTTTTTCTTCAAGAGAATAGGGTGTCAGCGTATAAATTCCCGGTAAATCTATAAGATTTATTTCTTGATTTTCATACTTGAAATGCGCTTCTTTTTTCTCAACCGTCACACCTGGCCAATTTCCAACTTCAAGATCACTTTTTGCAATGGCATTAATGAGTGCAGTTTTTCCTGTATTTGGATTTCCAATGAAAGCAATGTTCACAGCTCTTCTACCTCTATTTTTTTTGCATCCTCTTTTCGCATAACTATTCTCTCATCGTGAACTTTCACCTCCAAAGGATTACCCAAAGGTGCTACTCTGACAAGTTTGATAATTTCTCCGCACGTAATGCCAAGCTCCACTAGTCTATGGCTTAAATCTCCCAAATCGCCTATATGTTTAATAATTGCTTTTTGATTTGGCTTTAAATCAGTTACATTCATCTCTTTCTTTTTTTAAAGTAATTTTATCAGTTTATCTGTTGCCTCAAGCGCAAGATCCGGTGGCATATGCCCTTTATTATAATAGAGATAATTATCAAATCCCCATTTCATCATTTTTGCAATCGGTGAGTAAAAACCAATATCGACATTTCCGCCATATAAAACATTCGATTCTATGAGTGTTGTATTATGCCCGCCCATATTCATAATACAAAAGACAGATAAATCATGCGGAGGAATCTCTACATCTTCGCCAAGTTCTTTCATCAAGCTCGCAGCTGCTATACCGCCTTGTATAATGGCAACATGTCCAAGTTTTGGTTGAGCAAGCGCTGTAATGTCTCCTGCTGCAAAAATATTGTCAAAGTCTAAATGACGCATTGTTTTATCTGTTGGGATAAAACCTTTTTCATCGCCGATATTTGAATCTTTTAAAACTTGTGGCGCAGAATACGGCGGAATAATAATTGCCAAATCACAATCCATTTTCGTACCATCTTCAAAAGCTACAAAATCCTTGCCTATTTCCGTCAATTCTTTATTGTTTGACAAGTTCATTTGATACTCTTTCATAAACTTGCCAATAGCTTCACGCGGGGTATCGCCTACATCTTCAAAAAACACTTCTCCAGGAGTAAAAACATTTATACTGTAATCCTCGGCTCTTTTTTTGCCTTTATCTTTGTCAAGATAGTAATCAAGCATGAACATAATCTCGCCAATAGGACCTTCACAAGGTGCGCTAAGCGGTGGTGCATCGACACGTGTTCCCCAGGTACTTTTTGCAGCACCGGTAACTACTTTTCCGCCTTCAAAGGTTTTTACTCTTTCCCAAAGTCTTTGTGCCTGTTCATCATCACAAACAGAATATCCATATTCTCTAAAACCTTTGATGGCGTCATAGTCTTTAAGTGCACCGAGTGTTACCATCAGATAATCATACCCGACACTTTCTCCGCTTTTTAGTGATAAAGAATTGTTTTTTTCATCAATACTGACAACTTCATCCTGAATGAACTCAGCTCCGCGACTCTCAAGTGTATGCTTCAACTCTACCAAAGAGTGAGAAATCGGCGCACCTTCAAACGCAACCTCAGGCAAAGAAGGCTTTAAAAGTGAATGAGAACGTGAGTCAATAACTGTTACATCTATTTTTTTACCGATAAGATGACGGATTTTATAAAAGATATGTAATCCTGCAAACCCTGCACCTAAAATAACTACTTTTTTCATGACACTCTCCTTAATTTTTTATTTTACCCAAACCAAACCGGATTTATTAACCAAACCTCTTAATTCATTTAAAAAATCCGCTATATCCTCTTGTTTTGTCGATGTGACTTCAAACTCCATATGAGCAGGAGTATTTTCAAGCAAGCCTTTGAGTGTAGGTACTTCAAGTTTTAAATTGACTATATCAACAGCTTTGTCCTGTATGAACTCTTGAAGATTTTTCAGAAAGTTCTCTTCTGCAAATTCTCCTGCTATCATTACTCTTTGTTTTGTGACTTTTTCAGGTTTTGACTGTTGTTGATTACGTTCTTGAAGTGCCTGCAGTTTTTCTCTTTTTTCTTTTGCCTCTTTGTGGACAACTGAAAAGATTTTATGTTCTTTTTCTGCCTGCCAGACAATTTCTTGTGAAGGAAAAGATATGGCATGTGTCGGGCAGACACTTGCACATGTTGTGCATCCGACCATGCAGTTGTAAGGGTGCAAGACTTCTGCCTTTCGATGTTTACCATCGGGCAAAACCATATCGTAAACATCTCTTCCGCAAGTCACGAAACAAAGCTCACAACCGATGCACTTTACCTTGTCAACCGTTGGAAACCATGGAATCTCTTCTCGCTCTATTCCGTGCCACTGCGTTTTGCTGAAATCTTTTGCCATTTTACATCCCTTTATTTAGCTTCATGTTCCTTGATGATTTTAAGAACATCTTCCGCAGCACCGACAATACCGCTAAACGCAGCGTGTCTCACTATTTTAACAACTGAGAGCAGTTCTTCTTTAGAAACACCGGCATTTAATGCAGCATATGTTAAAGTATCGATACATGACTGATCTTTCATGCCAAGTGCGGCAGAAAAATAGACCAAAAGAGATGTTTTTGGATCAAGTGCATTTGTATCACTCTGCATACTCATTTTAGAGCTCATAGCTTGTTCTACAAGCATTTCCGGTGCTACATCCATCGCGAGACGAATTGAATTAGGAACACCCTCGTGTCCAAACTTTTCTTCCATTTGTGCTAAAACTTGTTCTGGTGTTGGCATTTGCATGACAAACTCCTTGTAAAATTAAATTGAGACAGGCTAAATCCTATCTTCAAAACACTCTGGAAACAGAGTGTTTTAAGCATAGTTTTACTTCTCTTTCTGCGCGCATTTTTTTGCACGTATCGCTTCTAAGTTTTTAACTTTTTTATCAAGTTCAAGCAACATATCATACTGCTCACTCCCCTTGAGATGATGTTCTTTCATAGATTTCTCTCTTTCTTCTATAGTCTCTCTCCATTCATCAAGAACTTCATCAGGTATAGTACAATCAAGTGCGGATTTTTTTTCGTTTTCAATGAGCCAATCAGCTATTCTCGCCATTACATGTAACATTATAAACGTCCTTTTCTAATCAGGTTTCGTACATTTTTTTGCACGAATCTCTTTAATCTTCTTTACCTCTTTTTCTACACCCAGTAGCATATCATACTGTTCCGTATCTGTTTTATGATGCTCTTGCATTCTTTTTTTACGTTCTTCTATAGTATCTAACCACTCATCAACAACTTCATCTGAAACACTACAGTCTAAAGCATCTTTTTTCTCATTTTCCAGCATTTTCATAGCTATTTTTTTCATTATATGTAACATTTTTACACTCCTATAAGTTTATAGATCATTTTTGCTGCAAGCAGCAACAATACGACTGCAATCAATTTTTTTACCTGCGAAGGTGTTAAACGGTAGTGCATAATTCTGTCACCCAGGTAGCCGCCTATGATTGCCGCCACTGTCACGACACCTAAAAGAATCCAGTCCATGTGTACAAAACTAAGATATGTCGCAAATGCACCAAGAGTTGAAAATGGAATCACAAAACTGATGGCATAGGCAGCTTTTTTCGCATCAAAACCCAAAAGAATCAAAAGCGGCATAATGAGTGAACCGCCACCGACACCAATAGTTCCTGAAATAAGCCCAACAGTTCCACCTATAACATAAAGAATCCATGCCTTGTCATAGACCACTTTTTGTTCTCTGTTTGAAAATATCAGCAATAAGGCACTTACAACCAAAAATGCAACAAGTACCCACTCCACAATCTCTTTTTGCACATACTGACTCATCCATGCACCTACAGGCGTTGCTATCATAATGGAAACGATCAGGGGAATCGCAAAACCAACATCCAAAACACCGCGAAAAAAGTTCATAATTGATGCAGTGATCGTTGAAGCGGAGTTTATGAACAATCCTATGGCTTTTGCCAGATTTAAGGGCATACCCATCATTGAAAATATAGGAACAAGCCCTATGGCTGAGCCTACGCCACCCATAGAAAAGAGTGTAGAGAGTGCCAATGTCAAGAAAAAGTATATGACATAATATTCCATCTTAGAGTTTTATCCCTTTTGCTTTTCCGCCTTTGAGTGCATCCATCAAGCCTAACAGCCCGCCTACAAGATACTTCACTTCAAAACCTTCACTTGCAAGATAAGTTCGTGCCATATTAGAGCGGTCAGTCTTTGGGCAAGCTACGACAATAAGCTTGTCTTTTGGCAGTTCATTTAATCTCTCAGGTAATTCGTTTGCCGGAATTTTTAATCCAAAATTCACTTGCCATACTGCTGTTTCAAAAGGCACACGAACATCAACAAGTTCACATTTCCCTTCATTATATAAAGAGACAAAATCTTCAATCTCTATACGCATATTGTTCATTTCACTCGGTACTATTTTTCTTGCTAATTCATTCATTTTTTTCTCCTTCACTATTTACTTAGAGCTATATGATATAGAACCTTGAGGTAAATTTGTAATTATTTTTTTCACAACCTCTTGCTGTATTTTAGCAAGTTTCATTATCTCTTGTTTTGTAGCTTTATGTTGCCCTACTTTTGGTTTAATAGTTTGGATTACTTTTGCTTCTTCTTTAGATAATATTTTCATTCTGTCTATAACTGCAGTCACGCTTTTTTTATTATCTTTTCTTGTAAACTTAATAGTGATAGTTCCTTTTTTACCTTGTAGGTTTGGATCTATAATAAAGTCATAATTAGTTTGTGCACGATTAAATCTTGTTCCTGTAAGATATGTAATAGCATCAACTATATCCATATTGTAAGTTGACATCTCTACATTAACACCGCGTCTTAGTGGTGTAGTGTTTGGGTAGAGTTTTTTAAGTGCATTTTTAGTGATAATAAACGCAGCTGTTGTACATCCACAGATATGTCCTGTAATAATTCCTGTATCTTCAAGAGATATCTTAAAGTTATCATGTCCCGGTGCTTTTGAGCCTGCTACCATTGCCTTATGGTCAACAATATTAATAGTACCTGCTTTTTCATAGAGTGGATTTCCTCCAAATGCCAATGTACCTGTTAAAATTGTTCCTAGAACTACTTTTGTTAATGTTGTTTTCATATTTTTTCCTTTGATTTAATTTAGTCTTTTAATTTTTTCATATAATCGCGTGCTTTATCACCACGTAAACCTTCAACTAGCCCTAACATTCCATCTGTGAGATATTTTGCATCAAAGCCCTGCAGTTTTAAATAAAGGCGTGCTATTTCAGCACGGTCGTAATGAGGACACATCGTTACTATGGTTTTGCTTTTATCTATCTCATCGAGTCTATCCGGCAGCTCATTGAGTGGTATATGATCGCCAAATCCTATATGCCATGCTTCATACTCTTCATTGAACCGAATATCTATTATTTGCAATTCGCCTTTTGCATATCTCTCAAAAAGCTCATCACGCTTTATTTTCATATCTTTTCGTTCTTGATAATCAAAACTTCTAAGATATTTATCGAACTCTTCTACTTTACTTTTCATAATTCTTCCTCTTATATCATAACTAACTATTTAGTTAATTATATACCTCTATCTCTAAAATATAACTTAATTATATCTCTACATCAACCGCTTTATCATCCGATAATGCTGCATATAGTTTGTCAAACAACATCTCAACACTGTCACCAGTTGTATACTGGGCAATAGCAATATGCTCTATACATGTAAAATGCTCTTTTATTTTATTTGCAAATTCCAAAGAGTTATCAACATCATTATGAGTTAATAAGATAGCATAGGTTTGCGCATTTATTTTTCCAAAATAGTCACTTTTTCTGACAAGCTTTTTATAAATTTGATGTGCAGTTAAAGCATCTGTTTGAAACGCCATCAGCGAAAAATCATATTTATAACGTTGTGCACGTTGAATCTCTTTTTCTACAATATCTTCAAAAGCCATCTCATTATATGCTTTTGAGAGTTGTTCTTTTTGGAGTAAATCCTGCACATTTTTTATCTCAAGATGATGTTCTTTTGCCGTATCAGAAATAAGCTTGTCTTTATTTGTATAAAGATATGCCATCAAAACTATAGTATAAAAGAAAATTGACAAGATAACAACGCCCAGAACAACCGCCAAGAACATCTCTTTATAAACGAAATTATCACTCAAAGAGACTATCATAATAAGTGCGAGCCCGCCTTTCATACCAGAGAGTGTCAAAATATTGTTCCAGAGTAATGAAAGTTTTCGGTATTTCACTAGAGGAACAATAACGATATAACGTATAATTGTTGTTAAAGTAAAGACATATAAAATTTCGACCTTATATTTTAAGAGCAGATCCAAATCTATAACATTTGCAATAGCTATGAAGATGACAGCATTGGCAAATTGGCCCAAATAATAAGCTTCTTTTTTATAGGCACGAAAAGAGCTCTCCAAGCTGCTTGGAGTATTGAGATGTTTAATGATCGCATTGTAGTTTCGTTTCTTGTAATGCCCTTCTTTATCGAACAAAAATTTAAAAAGCAGTACAGATATGACAACAGATAAAATTCCCGAGAGCTGCATTTTATCGGCTACTAAAAAAGCCATAGATGCCATTACATAGATAGATAAAAACTCTTCAAAACTGTTTTGTGATATTTTAAAACTGTAGTATCCAACCAGTCCCATCACGACACCGATAACAGCAGAAATAACAACTGTATAAATTGTTGTCTGTGTAAGCGTAGCAAAATCTAAATTATCCCCGTGTAAGATCGGTAATGCGATAAAAAAGAAAATAAGCATTGCCGTAATATCGTTAAAAAGACTTTCACCTTCAGCATATAACTTTAATTTTTGAGGGAGTTTGAACTTTGCGAAGATTGCACTCACAGAGATAACATCCGTTGCCATTAAAGGGGTAAAGACAATCAGCAACTCAAAGAGAGAAAAATGGTATTTAGTATCAACATAAAATGTCGCACCAACGGCTAGAGCGATAGAAACAATAACAGCTACAAATGCCAGATAAAAGATATCACCTGCATTCTCTTTTAATTCACTGCGTGAGAGTCCCAAAACATCAGGGATGAGGATGATAGGAAGCATCAGGTAAATAATCTCTTCAAAATTATTTCCTAATGTACTCAAATCTAAAAATGTATCTGCAATATATGCCAAGATAATAACAATCAGTACAAAAGGTACTTTTGTTTTATCTTCAAGAAATTTTGATACTAAAATAATCAATAATATAGCAGAAAAAACTTCGAGCACTAAAGATTCCTGCTATTACTATTTTTTCCCATTTTATATTATCCTTCTTAATTACGCTTTGTTATTGAGTATAATTGTTTCATAGAACGGCTCAACCGGACCTTCAACTATATATGGGAAAATTTTCATAACGTCAGCTCTAAAACGAGGGTCAGTATGAGAATTTTCATGGTCATATACACTCTCCCAAGTACCATGGAAAAGATAATGTGTTTTATCTCCATCAGAAAATGCACTTTGTAAAATCTCTGTAGAGATCGCTCTTCTATAGTGAAGATTTTGATAAGAACCAGGAATTCCTTTAGGAAACTTTGGATTATAGTCATAATCACCTTTTGCAGGACGGAAAGTATTTTGTGCTACTTTTAAAAGTGATGTACTCTTTTTATTAAATGCATTGACATCTTTTGTAAAAATACCAACATGATTGTTTACCGTAATATATCTGTTCGTCGGTTTGTCCTGTTGATTTTTTAAGAATTTTTCTATATCTGACTGCGAAGTATAAATGTGCTCTCGATCTCCTGCTGAAACAGTTTTATAAACACCTTCGCTGTAGTTTTTACTTAAAGGACCGTATTTTGAAATCACTTTACTAAACCACTCAGTTGTTTTGGATGCCATTAAATCATGATAATTTTCAAAACGGATAAAAAGAGAATAAAATAGAGGCATACTTCCCTCTTTACTTGCATCAAAATAAGCAGAACTAAGTACTCCTTTTAATTTTGTATCATAATTGTGTACCATTGTAGAATCACCAACCATGTTTTTTAAACTAAGTGATAAAAAACCTTTTGTTTTAGCTAAAACTTTATTGTATTGATTAACTTTGTCTAACAAATCATCTTTAAAGTTAGGCATAATACGAAATTCAATATAAAGTGTCACTGCACCCTTTGGAATTGTTTCACCTTTTGCCGGTTTCAACATACTTGAAGATGCCACTGCAGGCATCATTGCCATTGTTCCTGCAGCTACTGCTGCTGTTTTTAAAAAATTACGTCTTTGCATGATATATCCTTTGTTTATTTTAATTTTGTTTATGCCACAACGCCAAAAAGTTGACCTACTGCAGCTGTTAAGCCCATAGCAAGGGCACCCCAAAAAGTTACCCTGATGGCACCTTTTGTCATTGATGCACCACCTGCTTTTGCAGCGATTGCACCCAATACTGCCAGAAATAAGAGTGATGCCACGGATACGCTTATTATCAGCTGCTCTTGAGGCACTAACCAAGCAGTAAGCAGAGGCATTGCCGCACCTACCGTAAAAGAAGCTGCTGATGAGAGTGCTGCTTCTATAGGATTTGATTTGCCACCTTCGGTGATGCCCAATTCATCTCTGGCATGAGCATCAAGTGCATCATGTTCCATAAGTTGAGATGCCACCTCTTTTGCGAGTTCCGGCTTAATCCCTCTTGCTTCATAAATCTGTGCCAACTCTTCTTTTTCATAGGCTTCATTCTCTTGAAGTGCTTTTTTCTCCAATTCCAAATCTGCATTCTCGGTGTCAGCCTGAGAACTGACAGATATGTATTCTCCCGCTGCAATACCGACAATAAGACTCGCAGTAGAAACTATTCCATCATTGGCACCAAGCACTGCAGCTCGTAGCCATCCTATACGATGGGACTTATGCGCTTCTTCTATATGAATGGTAACTGTTGTATTTTCATTACTCATTTAACCTCCTTTAAAAAATTACTAACTAACTATTTAATTAATTATATTCCTTTAAATATTAATTTGTACTTAATGTAATATCTAGCGTCTCAAACAATGCTAATATATTTTCATCTATATCTTTTTTGTTTACTACAACTTCATCTACATTATTTCTTATCATCCATGCGACGAGTTTAAAGGCTTTGGCTTTGCCATCACTTGCAACAGGACTTTTTATTATCTGTTCACTAAGTACTTCTTCATCTGTTTTTTTAATGATTTTTAACCATACGGCATGTTTGAAATCTTCACTTATATTTTTATTTTCATCCAAAAGTTCTATGATTGTTTTATAAGGCAGATGTTGTGGTTCATAATGTATTGTTACGGCTTCAAGTTCTTCTATCTCATTATGTAATTGATTGACGATCTTATCTATCGTTGTATGTGCTTTTTTCATCATTGTTTCATCGATGTTCACTTCAATATCTGCAAAATAAACACTACCTGATTTTCTCACCATAATTCTTTTAATTTCTGTAATATCACTGTATGAGAGGATAATAGATTTTATTTTCTTAGTAAGTTCAATATCTGCTGCATCTAAAAGAGAAAGTGTCGCTTCTTTTAAAACATCATACGCACCTTCAAAAATCATAAACACAATGATAACTACAGCAATTTCCTGCGCATAAGCAATATGGTATTGATGTGCGATTAAACCTACTACAACAATGAACCCTGCACCAATGTCACCAAGCCAGTTAATTGCATCAGCTTTTACACCTGGAGAATTCAGCCTTTTTGCAGCTTTTAATTCAAAAAAATAAAATATAAACTGAATAGTAATAAGCACTAAAATAAAGAGAACCGTACTGAGTATATTTGTTGGTGTTTGTATACCACTTTCAAAAAAAACAGAATGAACTATTTCATAGCCGGCAAATAAAATACCAAAACCGCCAAAAAATGCCGCCATATCTTCTAATTTATGCAGACCGTAGGGGAAACGTTCAGATTTATGCGCCGCAAAAAAGAGTGCCAAAAAAATGAGTAATGCACCAAAAACATCCGATATAGAATGGATTCCGTCTGCCATAACCAGCGTAGAACCCATAAACCAGCCCCATCCTAATTTTGCAGCTGCTAAAGATGCGTTTAGTAAGGTGGAGGCAAAAAGCCAGCTTTTTTTTTCATCGACGTTTTTTAGTGCATTTATCATAATTTATATTCAAATTGCAAAAACAGATGCTGTGCATTGTTGTCGGCAACACTGTTTTTTACAAATGCTCCTGCTTTAAAATAGGCATAAATAAAAGAGACTTTTATATTTTTTACAGGCTTGTAAAAAAATTCTGCGTCTATTTCATCCCCTAATTTTTTATCAAGATAGCCTGATTTGTTTACATATCCGTAATATGCCCACTTTCCGCTTGCGTCTGCAAGACTAAAATCATGATAGGTAAATTTTGTATTTATTTTACTTGTTGGATATAAATAGAGTGCTATTTGATTGTCTTGCATATTTGCCCAGTTTATTAAATCCATCCGTCCGTAATGACTGCCGTCTGTTGAACCGAAGGGCGTTGTAAAATCTTTACCTGCGTATACTCTGCCAAGCACGATTTTTGGTTTTAATACTGCTGTTTTAAATTGATAACCGCCTTTAACAATGTAAGCGAAATCATTGATTTTTTGGCTGCCTTCTTTGCCTGATTCATTCACATAGGTCACATCATAAGTAAAATTCTTGTAATCGTTTTCATATAATCTTGCTCCGGCATAGTTAAGATACTCATAACTTTTCTGCTCTGAACTAATCTTTGGAATTAAACTATGTTTATAAACATAAAAAGGCTCAACAACGCCTTGTAATATCGTTTGAAAATGAGAATATACAATGGCACCTTCATACAGATGTTTCTCGATCATACTAAATTTATTCGGATCTTTCGTCCTAGTGCGTCCGTACCAGGCATCTATAAAATTTTCATCAAACTTGTAAGAGAATCTGCCCGCATCCCAAAGCCATCCGATTGTATTGCCCCAGCTTCCTGGACCTATAATACGTTTGTCACCATAAGCAATGTCTTGACGGCCTACTTTAAAAGATAAATTCTGTATGCCTAGAGATTTAAATGTTAGAGAAGCATCATAGAGTTCAAAATGTTCATGGTAAGGGTTCATAGCATAGGAGTAAGGTGTATTTTTATTTTTTATGAAGTCAGAGTCAGCTAAAGAACTACCCCACTCTCTTGCATCATACATAATGAGTGAGTAGTCTATGTTGGAAGTTTTATATTCTCCTCCGAGCATAATTCTTTGGAGTAAAATAGCGTCATTACTATCACCTACTTTTTTACCATTAGCATCTATTGAAGAATCTCCATACGCTTTTTTATTAAAACCACTCCAACTCTCCACACGCTCTCTCAAAGAACCTACAACAGAAAGTCCATCAGCATAAAGAAAAGAGGCCAAACTCAATAAAAGCAGAATATTTTTCATAACTAATTTCTAAAAATCGTCGTTTTCAAACTCTTGATCGGCTTTTTCATCTTCAATTCTTTGCAATTCTGCATCACTCGTCATTATTTTTTTCATTTTTTTAGTCAAGTTTGTTCTGTCGGGTAGTTTTGTCATATAGGCAAATGCCCCATAGAACATAGCAATCGCGGTAAGTATAACTATTATCTTTTGTATAGGGTTAAATCTTTGAATAGGTTCTTTAATCTTCATTTCACAAACATCACCGGGGCAATGTGTTGCCTTTTCTCTTTTAACAAGATTAAAAATTTTACAGCCCAAACATACGGAAAAAGCAGATTCAAAAAAGAGCAGTCCCATACAAATAAGACATACTAATACTTTCAGCGGGTTTGGCTGAAAATCAATCACAAGATAATAAAACATAGGCCATGCCAAAATCATTCCCAAAGCCCAGGCAAATCTTTTTTGTGCTGCGCCTACATACTCAGGTGTTTGATTACGCACAAAAAAACGTCCTAACAACAAACTTGGGGCATATCGCGGTTGAATAACTCGCATTGTAAAATCAATTGCAAAAAAACTCACAAAATATTCGGAAAATACTGCCGTTCCTAACATCACACCATTTGTAAGGCCTAAAAAAGCACCTACAAAAAGTATTGCAGCTGCTGCTCTGGCCTCACGTTCATTCAACATCCGGACATCATACCCGGGTACTTTTTCACCATATGCAAAAAATTCTTTCATTTTTTTCCTTTTAACTAAGAGTTTAATTATAACACAAATTATATTAATATCAATATATCTTGATATTTTAACCTATTAAAACATTTTTCTCTATAATTTTCATATCACAGTCAAAAGTATATACAATTATTTCTCCCGTTGGTATCTCAAAAGAGACTATATTTGTTTCACTGATTTGTTCTAATTCCATCACCAAAGCACGTAAAGAGTTTCCATGTGCCGAAATTAAAACTGTTTTTTGTTCCTGCAGTTTAGAAATAATCTGCTCTGAATAATACTCTAAGACTCTTTTTTTTGTATCTTTGAGCGATTCATTCAGGGGTAAAAGCTTTTTATCAATATTTGCATATTTTTTATCATTTGAAACACATCTTGCGTCATTGGGTTTGAGTGGTGGTGGAGCTACATCATAGCCGCGTCTTACGGCTAAAAATTTTTCTTCTCCATATTCATTTTTTACCTCATCTTTATCTCTACCCTGCCAATCACCATAGTGCCTTTCGTTGAGTTTATAACTTCTAAGCGAATCGATATGCTCCCACTCCAACTCTTTTAGCAAAATCTGTGCAGTATGAATGGCACGATTGAGCCAGGATGTAAAGCAAATATCTGGATAAATATTATTTTTTTTCAAAAGTAGTCCGGCTTTTTTTGCTTCATCTATGCCCTGTTCACTTAAATCAATATCTGTCCATCCTGTAAAAATATTTTTTTGATTATAAATACTTTGCCCGTGACGCACCAAAACCAACCTTGCTTTACTCATTTCATTCTCCCAAATTTTCTGCAAAATAAGAACTTCTCACCAAAATACCCGATGCTACAGCCCTAAAACCCATACCTAAAGCCTCTTCTTTCATCTCGTCAAAAAATTCCGGCGGGTAATATTTTTGTACCTTGTGATGTGACGGAGTCGGCTGCAAATACTGTCCCAGCGTCAATTCACTTACACCGACATCCAGAAGTTCTTTCATTGTTACTAAGAGTTCCTCCTTTGTTTCACCGAGTCCAAGCATCAAAGAAGACTTTACATGTAACCCTGAATTTTTTGCATAATACTCTAAAACTTTTAACGAACGATCATAATTACTTTGTGGACGCACACCTTTACTCAGACGTCTTATGGTCTCCTGATTATGTGCAAGCTTGTGAGCATTTGCGCTTATTATGGTATCTAAAGCTTCTGTGTTGTACTTAAAATCAGGTGTTAAAAGTTCTATTTTTGTATTTGGATTTTGCTCTTTTATTGCCTGCACACATGCAGTAAAATGCTTTGAACCATAGTCTTTTAAATCATCTCTATCCACTGAAGTAATTACAACATACTTTAACTGCAGCTCTTTTATAGCCTTAGCCAAACGTTGTGGCTCATTTATATCAACATCTTTACCATGTCCTGTTTTTACATTACAAAAAGTACATGCTCTTGTGCATGTGTCGCCTAGAATCATAAACGTAGCACTGTTTCGCGCATAGCACTCTGCCCTGTTTGGACAGGCTGCTTCTTCACATACTGCTGTTAATGCATTCGATTTTAGAATACTTTGCATGTTTTGTAAAAATTCCGGGTTTGGTACTTTTATTTTTGGCTTATATATCATCAAAACTCCTTTTTGAAGATACTTTATAATTTATAAAATGTTCTCTCTAATGCTTCACTAAATGTAGGGTGTCCAAAAATGGTTCTTTTTGCCTGTGCTGCATCCATCTCACCTGCAAGGCTCATACCGACTATTGCTGCTAATTCCTCTGCATTTGGTGCCAAAATTTCAGCACCGACTATAAACCCATTATTGTCTGTGTAACTAATCATCAAGCCCGCAGAAGCATGATTATACGCGGAATATGGAAACTGACTCAAAGGCACAACACCTGATTTCTCACCATCGGTTTTGCCCACGACAGCATAACTCATAGGCAGGATATGAATAAACTTTACAACATGATCAAGATTTAATGGACGCGGATTCTTTCCCAAAATACGTTCCGTGACATTCAAAACCTCCGCTCTTGCGGCATGTGCAAGTTGGAGTTTGCCGTTACAATCGCCTATGGCGTAATGTTTTGCAAGCGTTGTCTCAAAAAACCTGTCGGTTACAATGCCTTTTTCAACTTTTATATCTTTACATGTAAGAAAATCTACATTTGGTCTGCGTCCTGCTGCTACAAGCAAAACAGGTATATATATACTGCTTTTGTCTTCAAATGTAATATGCACGCCTTTTTTTGTACTTTTTGCTGTTTTTATCCCGTGGTTTTCAAGAATTTTCACACCGATTTTTTCCAGCTGGTTTTTTATCTCTTTTTGAATAAGTGGATTTGACTGTTTTAAAATTTTGCCGCTGTGATTGATAAGCGTCACTTCTACGCCTGCCGTTGCAAAGAAGCTTGCCATTTCCAGCCCTATTGCCCCGACGCCGTAAATGGCAATTTTTTTCGGCAGTTCCTGCATCATTAAAACTTCATCACTCACAATAATATCTTTAGTATTATATTCGATACCCTCAGGAACAAAAGAATGTGAACCCGTTCCCATGACTATATGCTCGGCTTCAAGAATCTCACCGTTTATTTCGACCTTATGCGGCTCTTTGAGCTTTGCTTCGCCCTCTATTAAATCTACATGAGAGCACTGTTTTGTAATTGCATGCCACGCGTTCTCTATCAAATTTGTTTTTTTATGAAAAAGTTTTTGCATACAAAGTACTGCTTCACCCTCTAAAATATCACTTTTACTCTCATACACAACATTTGCATAATGTAAAAACATTTTAGAAGGAATACACCCTTTATGCAGACAAACACCGCCGAGCTGCTTCATATCTTTTTCAATTAAAGCCACTTTTTTTCCGTTTTTAGCAGCAACGATTGCCCCGGCATAGTTCAATCCACCGCCGATGAAAATTATGTCGTACATATTTTACCCCTCTTCTGATTTTAAATTATTTTCTTGGCTCTTTGGAAGCGATGCTTTAGCTTCGCCGTTTAGGCTTTGAAGCAACTCAACCCAGATTTTAGTGTGGATTCTGAAAAAACAGAGGATTTTGCACCTCTTGTTTGACATCCTGTATAAAGAGTGCTGCTTCATAACCGTTTATCAACCTATGATCGGCACTTAGTGTTATAGAAATTTTCCCTTCATTCACTCTGCCCACAGCCACGACACCTGAGTCATTTTTGTTTATCATGGCATCAAAACGCTCCACTCCCAGCATGCCCAGATTTGAAATGCTAAAGCTTGAACCCTGCATATCTGCTGCAGTAAAAGAGTTTTCTTTGAGCTTTGTTTTAAAGTTTTCAAGCTCTTTTGCAATTTCTGCAATAGAGCGTTTATTTGCATCTTTTACAACCGGCATATAAAGATTTTGACTGTCTGCCACTGCCACAGAAATTGAAGCGTTGGAGCTTATGATAAGCGCATCATTTTGCAGACGCGCGCGAAAAGAGTCATGCGCCATCATCACTTTTGCAAAAATCTTTATAAGCCAGGCCGTAATGCTGTAAGCCTCATTTTTTACAAACAATGCCGCATCAATATGCTCATACAGATGATAAACAGGTTTTTGTGCCGAAGCCGTGACATTGGCAATAATTGCCTTTTGCATCTGGCTCAAAGGCTGCGGCAGAGGTGTTTCGTTGTTTGCAATAAACTCTTGAATTTCTGTTTCGTCAATTTTATGATTGAGTTCAAATGTTGCAATATCCAAGCCGTACTTATCCAAAAGTTTTAATGCTTTTGGCGTAAAATAATGCTCTCTTAAGTACTCCTCTACATCCTCTACATGTAACACGCTTTTGGATGTTTTTTGCGCAATTATTTGCGTATCAATTCCATACTGTCCAGCTTTGGCTCTTGCTTTTGGAGATATACCGCTTGTGGCTTCTTTAGATATATGTTTTATAACAGATGTCTGGAGATTTGGCTCTGTTTTTGTTTCTTTTTTAACTGTGGGTTTTGGCTCTTGTTTTACTACAGGCTTTGGCGCTGGTTTTTTCACCGGTAGTTCATCAGTTGCTGCTGACGTTGACTCTTTTGCATCTTTTACACCGCCTGTTTCAATTTTAGCGATAACTTCCCCTACAGGAACAACATCACCCTCTTTAGCCGTTATTTCTTTAACAACACCACTTTTAAAACTCTGCATCTCCATAATCGCCTTGTCACTTTCAACTTCGGCAATCACATCTCCCGGATTTACTTTTTGTCCCTCTTTGACTTTCCAGCTTATTAGCTTGCCCTCATCCATCGAGTCTGAGAGCTGCGGCATTACTATTTCATACATCGTTTTTCTTTCCCCACGCTACAATATCACGAACGATGGACTCCGGTGTAGGAATACTTGCAAGTTCTAAACTTCTGTTATAAGGAATCGGTACATCCTCTCCTGCCAAACGCAAAGGAGCTGCATCTAAAGCATAAAACATCTCCTCTGCCGCCCAGGAGACTATTTGTGCGCCGTAGCCTCCTGTTTTATGATCTTCTTCAACCATTACCAAGCGTGATGTTTTCTCCATTGACTTGCTGAGTGTTTCATAATCTACCGGGTTTAAAGAGCACAAATCGATTACTTCACAAGAGCATCCCAACTCTTTTTCTATTTCAGGAACCGCAAGCAGCACATCATCAAGTATTTTCAAATAGCTCACTATCGTAATATCACTGCCTTCTTTGGCGATTCTTGCCTTAAAAGGATCAAGCTCCTGCTCAAAATCAACTTCCCCTTTTTTGTTATACAGCAATTCATGTTCTATAAAAATAACAGGATCATCCAATAAAACAACATGTTTTAAAGCATGATAGGCATAATTTACGTCATTGACACTAAGGACTCTTAATCCCGGTACAGCAGATAACATCTGCTCATAACTTTCACTGTGTTGTGCCCCAAGTTGACGACTTACTCCCTGCGGAAATCGAACAACCATAGGCAATATAATTTTACCGTTACTCATATAATGCAGTTTTGCCATATGATTGATAATCTGATCAAATGCAAGCAGTGAAAAATTTCCCGTCATTAACTCAGCCACAGGACGCAGTCCTCCAATGGCCATTCCTACAGCATTGCCTACAATGCTCAGCTCTGCTATAGGTGTATCAATGACTCTTTTCTCACCGTACTTTTCAACCAGTCCTTCGGTCACACGGAAACTTCCTCCGTAAAGTCCAACATCTTCACCAAGCGTAACGACTGTATCATCCGCGCTCATCATTTCATCAAGTGCCCTGTTTAATGCTTCACGATACAACATATTAAGCTTCCTCATCAAAAACATTTTCATATAGTACTCTCAACTCCGGTTGGGGAGAATTCTCAGCATACTCTACTGCTTCTTGAATTGTTTTTTGTACTTTTGCCTCTATCTCTTCTAGCTCTTTATCTGTGCACAGCCATTTTTCTTTAAGCTCATTTTTAAAATATTCTATCGGATCTTTTGCCTTGCAGTGTTTCATTTCCTGCGCTGAACGGTAAGCATTAGAATCACTCACTGAATGTCCCTCGTATCTGCAGGTAAAAGCCTCTATAAAAATTGGTCCATGCCCCTCTTCAATCTGCTTTTTAGCTTTTTTCACACACTCATATACAGCCTCTGCATCCATACCATCCACAGAATATGTCAGCATATAAGGTTCGGCTTTTTTTGCCTGTTCTTTAAAAGGTGCAACTCTCGTTATTTTAGTAGCTATTGCATATTGGTTATTTTCACATACAAAAAGAAGCGGAAGTTTATGTGCAGCAGCTATATTTAATGATTCAAAAAATGCACCGCCGTTTGTTGCTCCGTCGCCGAAAATTACCATCACACCCTCCTCACTGCCCTGCAAATCTCTTGCGTAGGCACAGCCGACTGCATTTGGGAGTTGCCCGCCGACTATAGCATCACCGCCGTAAAAAAATCTTGAAGGCTCAAAAAGATGCATAGAACCGCCTTTTCCACCGCTCACGCCGGTACTTTTTCCAAAAAGTTCAGCCATTATTGCTTTTGGTTCTATCCCACGTGTTATTGCCATAATATGTTCGCGGTAGCCTGAAAATATATCGCCTTTTTCAAAAGCTTTTATGGCAGCGACACTAAAAGCCTCCTGTCCAATATCCAAATGTAAAAATCCTGATACATTTCCTTTCATATAGTTCTCTTTTGCCCCATACTCAAATGCACGCCCCAGAATCATTAAATAGTACATATCTTCAGCAACTAATTTATTCATCTTTTTTGCCTTTATATCGCTTTTATTTATTGTATACCTTTTCAAGTAAATATGCAAAAAAACAATCTAAAAAAAGCTATTTTTGTTGTTTATTAATATTTTATACCCTATAATCAAAATATGAAGTCAGCGATAATGCAAAAAATAAAAACAGCCAGTATAAATACTTTAAAAAACCTGTGGATGATAACACCTATGCTTTTAGCCGTCATAGGTCTTGTCGGGCTCTTTGAAACATATATCACACCGCAAATAATTCACTCCCTTTTTAATGCACATGTGATACATGACACAGTTATTGGAACGGTAGCCGGTGCCGTCTCAGTCGGGCAGCCGTTTTTGAGTTACATTATTGGAGGAGAACTGCTCAAAGAGGGTGTCTCTTTTTATGCGGTAACGGCATTTATACTCTCTTTTGTAACTCTAGGTGTTATACAGCTTCCTTTGGAATTTTCCATATTTGGTATGAGGTTTGCGATAATTCGCAATATTTTAAGCATTATTTTTGCACTTATAATTTCATGGGTAACCGTTTATACCTTAAATTTATTCCATGGATTTTTCGCGTGAGTAAGAAAAAACAGCCAAAAAACAGAAGCGGCATTATTATGCTTATAGTTGTAATACTCCTCTATGTTGTTCTCTATTTTTATAATCCCGATAAAATTTTTGCATCCCTTAAGGCAAGTTTAAATGTTTTAAAGATGATAGCCCCGATTTTACTCATTGTTTTCTTTTTGATGGCACTGCTCAATACCTTCATAGATGAAAAAAGCATTGCAAAACATTTAGGCAAAGAGAGCGGAGTCAAAGGCTGGTTTATCGCTCTTTTTGGCGGCATTTTAAGTCATGGACCGGGCTACATCTGGTACCCGATGCTGCAAGAGTTACGCAAAAAAGGAGCACTTGACGGGCTGCTTGTCGCCTTTTTATATGCACGTTCAATCAAACTCCCATGGCTGCCGCTTATGATAAGTTATTTCGGCATAAGTTTTACGATTGTACTGAGTTTTTACGTTGTTCTGGGTGCATTTGTTCAAGGAGTCATTACAAACAGACTGAAATAATACCAATTAGCTGCTCTTTGTAAACTTTTTGAGTAAAATCTGCTTTCCAATTTCAACGCCGGGCTGATCATATGTATTGACACCGAGCATAATCCCGCACAGAGAAGTAAGAAGTTCATAATACATAATGAGTTTTCCGATATTTTTTTCATTTAAAACATCCAGCGTAACTGCATCAACATTAATGCCCTCTTTTACTATGCTCTCTTTTGTAGCTTCACACTCTCCGTCTATAAGCTCGTTAAAACTGTAACCGTTGATATAATCCGTTTTTTCTATGAATTTCAGCGTGATATCGGGTACTTTTATATCTTTTTCAAAATTATCAACTTTTATAAACGTCACTGTTTTATCTCTTGGACCCTGCATAATAAGCTGTAAAAAAGAGTGTTGATCAACCGAACCGATATGTCCGATAGGCGTAAGTCCCGTATGATTTCCCTGCTTGTCTATTTTTCCTAAAGATTCACCCCACAACTGCACATACCATTTAGTAAAATCTTCCAAACAGTTTGCATAAGAAAAAACTACATTCATCGGTGTCTCTTTTTTATGTTTTGTTAAAAAAACTGCTTTTTTTAGTATATGATTCTCTTTTTTTGTAAAAAAACGCTCAGCCATAATGGATGCACCCTCAAGAATACTTTTCATATCGTATCCGGCTATTGCAAGCGGTACGACACCCACAGCACTCAAAACAGAAAAACGTCCTCCGACATTTGAAGGAATAAGAAAAGATTCAATACCGTAATACTTAGAAAACTTATGCAAAACGGAGTCTTCATCTGTTATTGTAGTAACCCGACTCTTATCACCGTCTGCAAAATCAAGTGAAAATCTCTCTATAATCTCTTTAAATATAGATATGGTCTCAATCGTAGAACCTGATTTTGAGACAATTATAAAAAGTGTTTTTTCTTTTTCAATAGAAGCTAATTTTTCAGACAAATCAATCTCATCAGGATTTTCCAAAAAGAGCATCTTTTTTACATCTGTGTTTTGATGTTTAAAAATAGAATCAATGGCTTTTGTTCCAAGCGATGAACCGCCGATACCTATGATTACTATCGTATCACTCTTTTTTATAAACTCATTTGATGCAGCATAAGCAAGTGCATCTTCCATAATCTCCAAAGAATCCTCTCCAAGTGTAAAATACCCAGAAACACCGTTTTCTTTTTCAAGTAGAATCTTTTGATAAGCTTCCTGCATCATTTCATCTATACTTTTATCACTTTCCCATGTAAAATCATTATCAAATTCAATCATTAAAAACCTTCCTTACTTTGTTTTTTTCAAATAAATAACACTGAGCGGCGGCAATGTGATTTCTACACTGTTTTTTCGTCCATGCTGCTCTTTTGCAATTGATTTCACAATGTGAAGTTCTGCACTTGAACCTCCAAAATCAATATAATCAGAATTAAATATTTCGCTGTAAACACCCTTTGCCGGTACACCTAGAGGATAATTTTTATGCTCTTTATCTGCAAAATTACATATAATGAGAACAGGCTTTTGATTTCTTGCCCCTTTTCTGATAAAAGCTATCACATTGGCTCTATAATCATTTTCTTCTATCCATGAAAATCCCTCATTGATTACATCATTTCTATGTAAAGAAGCCTCATCTTTATAGAGCCTGTTTAATGTTCTCACACAGTTTTGCACCCCTTGATGTTCAAAATAATCCAACAGATGCCAGTCTAGACTCTGCTCATAATGCCATTCATTAAACTGTGCAAATTCCCCGCCCATAAAAAGCAGTTTTTTTCCGGGATGTGCCGTCATAAGTGCATAAAGCGCTCTTAAATTAGCAAATTTTTTGTAATTATCACCCGGCATTTTGTTTACCAAAGAGCCTTTCATATGCACAACCTCATCATGACTAAGAGGCAGTATATAACTTTCATTAAACATATATACAAAACTGAATGTTAAATCTTTATGATGATGCTGTCGAAAGAGCGGATTTACTTTCATATATTTTAAAATATCATGCATCCAGCCCATATTCCATTTATAACCGAATCCGAGTCCGCCTTTGTCCACCAACCCTGTCACCATTGAGTAATTTGTCGATTCCTCGGCTGCCATAATAATATCGGGAAAATTTTCATACACGGTTGTATTTAAATCCTGCAAAAACTTCACGGCACCCCTATTGATATTCGAGCCGTCTTCATTTGGTATCCATTCTCCCTCTTCTCTGGCATAATCAAGATAAAGCATAGATGCCACACCGTCAACTCGTATGCCGTCAGCATGATACAAATCAAGCCAAAACATTGCAGAGCTGATAAGAAAAGCGCGCACTTCATTTCTGTCATAATTAAATATGGCACTCTTCCACTCAGGATGATAACCCTTGCGTGGGTCGGCATGTTCATACAAGCAGGTTCCGTCAAAATTCATAAGCCCGTGCCCGTCATTAACAAAGTGTGAAGGCACCCAGTCTAAAATAACACCGATATTATGCTCGTGCATAACATCAACAAACTCCATAAATTCATGTGGTGAACCATAGCGTGATGTCGGAGCAAAATATCCGGTTGTCTGATAGCCCCAGGAACCTTCAAACGGATGCTCCATGACAGGCATGATTTCTACATGTGTATAGTTCATTTCATTAAGGTAAAGGGCTAATTCTTTTGCAGATTCACCATAAGTTAAAAAACGGTTGTCTTCTTCTACCTTACGTTTCCATGAACCTAAATGCACTTCATATATTGAAATCGGTGCTTTATGAGAATTGTTTTTCGCTCTGTTTTTCATCCATTTTGCATCACTCCATTCATAACCGCTCAAATCATAAATTTTTGATGCGGAACTCGGTGCCACCTCCGCATAAAAAGCAAAAGGGTCGGATTTGTCTTTATTTGCATGTTCATTATCGGAATCTACAAAATATTTATAAGTAATTTCTTCTTCAATATTAGATATAAACCCTTCCCAAATGCCGGAGCCGTCTTCTCTTCTTTTTAAAAAATGAGCGTATCTGTTGTAGTGATTAAAATCTCCCTGCACGCAAACACTTTTTGCATTGGGCGCCCACACAGCAAAATAGACACCTTCAACACCTTCACGCTGCATTTTATGCGAGCCGAAATGTTTGTAAAGCTGAAAATGTGTTCCCTCTTTAAAGAGGTAAATATCAAATTCACTAAAAAGTGATACATCGTGAAAAACTTCATATTCCATAATTTTCTCCTCGTTTGTGCTCTAATGCAAAATCATACACTTTTTCATACTCTTTTGCCGAATCTTCCCAGCTAAAGTGCTCCTGCATTGCAAATTTCTGCATTCTCTCAAATGCTTCCTTGTTATTGTTGTACACATCTACTGCCCATAAAACAGTGTTATAAAGTGCTTCCTGTGTGGCATCATAAAATTTAAAACCGTTGCCTATATGATGTTCCTCATCAAAATTCACGATTGTATCATCAAGCCCTCCCGTTGCACGTACTATCGGCAGTGTACCGTATCGCAGACTGTAGATTTGGTTAAGTCCGCAGGGCTCAAAAAGTGAAGGCATTAAAAACATATCACATCCTGCTTCTATTTTATGCGCCAACTCATTTGAATAGCCTACATGCAGCGCAAAATTATCTCTAAAATAAGCCACTTCAGAAAAAAATTCTTCTGCCCAACTCTCACCGGTACCAAGCATCACTACCTGTATATCATGATTCAAAAGTCCATTTATTACTCTTGCGATAAGCTCTATCCCTTTTTGTTCTACAAAACGCCCTACAAAGCCTATAAGAGGCACATCATCGCGTACTGAAAGGTTAAAATATTTCTGTAAATTCCGCTTACATGTAAGCTTTCCCTGTATATTTCCAACATCATAATTTTGTGCTAAGAATGTATCAATTGAGGGATTCCACTCAGCATAATCCACGCCGTTTAATATGCCGAAGAGTTTATAGTTGTGCGCTCTTATGTGCCCGTCAAGTCCAAAACCAAACTCAGGTGTTTGAATCTCCTGCGCATATTTTTTTGATACAGTTGTAATTGCATCTGCTTCGGCAATACCTCCTTTTAAAATATTGACGCCGTCCAAACTCTCTAAAGAGTGCGGATTAAAATATTCCCATCCAACTTCCATAACATCCATTACACCTTTATAAAAATGTCCCTGATGCTGCAAATTGTGAATCGTTAAGACTGAAGCTGCAAAGCCGAAATCATGCACAAACCGTGTTTTTGCAAGAATTGGCATAGCAGCCGTATGCCAGTCATTTGCGTGAATAATATCCGGTGTAAACTGCAGCATCTTACAAAGCTGCAAAGCTGCTTTTGAAAAAAACACAAAGCGGTTGTCATTATCATGGTAGCCGCCATTATCATCTTCGTATAATCCACTTCTCCCAAAATAGTGTTCATAGTCTATAAAATAGATCTCTACCTCGCTTTGCGGCAAAGTTGTTTTATAAACAGCAGCCCAAAATTCCCCCATAATACCCATAGGAACACCTAAAGGTGCAGGAAGTTTTTGCAGTTTCGATTTGTCGATACTGTAATATCTCGGCATTACAACTATAATGTTATGACCCAGCTTTTGTAAAGCTTTCGGCAGAGCACCTGCTACATCAGCCAGTCCACCTGTTTTTGCAAAAGGAACAACCTCTGCAGCCGCAAAAAGTATATTTAATTTTTCACTCATACAAATCCTTTAATAAAAATGCACCCTCCAAAGAGGCATCTTCTAATGTTGAAATGGTAATTTTTATATTTTTCAAAGCAAGAGGCAGAGCATACGCTTTTATTCTTTCTTGAATAATTCCATGTAAATATCTGTTATGCATAATCAATCCGCCTCCAATCACCAAAACTTTCGGGTTAAAAAGCGTTATGGTTGTACCCACCGCATACAAAAGAGCTTCAATAAACTCATTATAAATCTTTTGTGCTTCATCTTTCTTACTTTGATGTAATTGTTCTAAACTCAGCTCCGGTTTGAGTTTATAGTACTCCTTCCATCGTAAAAGTCCGCTTCCTGAGCAAAAAAGTTCTATGCAGTTGTGTTTGCCACAGTTACATGTAAAGGGGGTGTCTTTATAAGGAATATGCCCTAATTCTGTTGCAATGTTATCACTGCCTTTTATAAGCACAGAAGAACTGACAACGCCAAGCCCCAGGCCTGTTCCTGCGTATACTGCACAAATATTTTCTGTTTTACAGCTTTTTGCTTCTGCTAAAACTGCACAGTTTAAATCATTCTCTATAAAAAGTTTTACATTATATTTAGCTTCTATATAGGCTTTTATTTCATGTTTATCTATGGTTATATTTGGCGCAGAGAGAATAACACCCTCATTTACCTGCCCGGCATATGCTATAAAAATGCTTGAAATCTTTTTTTCTTCATGTAAAATCATCTCTAAAAAACTACAAAGTCCTGTTTGTGCGCTTTTTAGAGATGATTTTTTTATTGTTTTATCATTTTCTCTGAGTTCATAACGAAGATATGTTCCTCCTATATCAATTCCCAATTTCATAGCAGACTCTTATAAATTTTGAAGTATTTTTTGGCACTTTTATCAAAAGAAAAATCACATGTAAGATTAAAATCTATAATCTCTTGCATTTTTTTCTTAACTCTATAAAGGCTCATAGCTCTCTCTATAGCATACAAAAACTCTTTTTTATTTTGTTCTTTATAGCTAATACCCTGCCCACAAACAGCTTTTTGCTCATGTACAGAGTCTTTTAACCCGCCGACTTCATGCACAACTGCTACACTGCCGCAGTTCATAGCGATCAACTGATTTAATCCGCAAGGCTCAAACCTTGATGGCATCAGCAAAAAATCAGAGGCAAGATATGCCTGATGCGATAAATCTTCATCAAAGCTTTGAAAAAAAGAAAAATTTCTATATTTTTTAGCAAATTTATTCAACGCTTTAGAGTATTTTGCTTCACCCTCTCCCAAAATAAAGAGATTAATTTTTTTGTTTTGCAGTTCGTCAAATGAGCTTATAAGCAAATCAATACCTTTTTGTTCGGCCAGACGGCTTACCATTATAAAAAGTGGTAATTTAGGATTTTCAAAGCCATACCTTTTGCAAAAATCAGCTTTTGCCTTACTCTTTGTTCCTTTATCTTGTAAAGGTTTAAAAACAGTGTAATCAATCCCATTTATAATGCCGACA
This sequence comes from Sulfurimonas autotrophica DSM 16294, assembly GCF_000147355.1. Classification (NCBI taxonomy): domain Bacteria; kingdom Pseudomonadati; phylum Campylobacterota; class Epsilonproteobacteria; order Campylobacterales; family Sulfurimonadaceae; genus Sulfurimonas; species Sulfurimonas autotrophica. The sequence continues at coordinate 462,569 of NC_014506.1, read as the reverse complement.
AGTTTTTCCTTATGTTTTTGCAAAAAGCCGTTTAAACCGCATCCGAACCCCTCAGTTAAAATTTCCTGTGCATATGTCGGACTTACCGTAGTAATCATATCACTATAAGCAATCCCAGCCTTTAACAAATTTACTTTTGAGTAAAATTCCAAAGCATCCATAGTAAAATATTTATAAGAGATACCCAGAGTTTTGAGCGCCGATTTTTCAAAAACACCTTGATAAGCAAGATTATGTATAGTAAAAACCGTTTTTATTTTTAGCTGATGCTCTTTTACAAAAAGTGCCACCAATGCCGTATGCCAGTCGTTAAGATGAATAAGTTTACAATTTAGTCGTAAAGCAAGTTCAATTATTGCCATACAAAATATACCAAAACGCAGTGCATTATTTTTATAATCTCCGTTTTCATCTGTGTAAAGATTTTGTGTTTGACTAAGATATGGCGCTTTTACAAAGTATGTAACAATATTTTTTTCTTCTTTTATAAAAATTGCAACAGAGTAATCCCCTCCGTCTAAACTTATAGTAAAATTATCATAAAAAAGATATTTATTTTCATCCATAAATCCATACAGAGGCATTACTCTGCTAATTTTTACATACTCTTTTAAAGCAAGAGGCAAAGAGTAGGAGACATCGGCAAGTCCGCCTGTTTTTGCATAGGGGAAAATTTCACTTGCTGCAAAAAGAACATGCATTTTATTCACCTCTCAATAATTTGGCACAGTTTTCAGGTGCAACACCGTTAATTGCCGTTTCTGCAGACATTTCAAATCCGGCTAAAGTGTAAAGCCTTGGCATTATTCGTATATAAAAAGTAAAATTTTCAGCAATATCATCCATATATTTTTCATTTTCAAAATTTTTATTTACCGGTGCAATATGAAAACTGATATTATAATCATAAGAATCAAGCTGAGTATCAAGCATTGTAAAAACATTTTTTATCACTTGTGCCAAATCTGTAAGTTCGTCTTGGGAGCATCTGCTCATATTTGAAATTACTTTACTCGGAGCAATAATCACTTCAAAAGAAAAAAAACTTGCATATGGACAATATGCCGTAAATATGCCCAATTCATCTATGATTCTGACTTTTACCTCTTTTTCATTATGCACCATATCCTGTACTATTCCTCTGCCGTGAACAGAGTAATACTCCTGATTTCTTTTTAAAAATTCTAAAGTATTTTGTGCCATAATCGGCAAAGCTATGATTTGCGTATGCGGATGCTGCTGTGAAGCCCCTGCATTTTGCCCGCTGTTTTTAAAAATATTTAAATAAATGACTCTTTTGTCTTTTGCCAAATCATTTATCCGCGCATTGATAGTACGTAGCCAATCAAAAATCTCTTTTTTTGAAAGAGAAGATATTCTGCTCTCATGACACGGTGCATCTATAATGATTTCATGTGCACCGAAACCTTTGATATATTCAAAAAATCCGTCTCTTTGGGAGATATCTTCTTCTTCTATCTGCACGGCTTTATAAAGATTGGGCACAACTCTTGTTCGCCATCCTGTTGCATTTGCCGCATTATCCCTCAGGGCAAAAATTTCAGGCGGTGTAAAATCTTCATGTCCTTCACAAAAAGGACAATCCTTTTTCTCAGATTCTAGGAGTTCTCTTTTTATAAGATTTGGACGGTGCAGACGTTCAGGTGCAATAATCACATATTTATTGTGCAGTCTGTCATATCTTATCTCAGACATTGCGTACTTCCAAGCTAAATTGTAATTGTAATTCTGATATAAAACTTGTCGTAAAAATAAAACTGATCTGCTGTGCTATTTTTTCAAAACCACTCTCAGACTGTGAAACTGTATGTAAAACAAAAGCAAAAACATTACATTTTTGATTTGCCGTAATAACCAATGTTTTTTTAGTAAAATCATCATTAATTATCAGTTTTTCTGTATTATATTCGCTAAAATCATTTTGTAAAATTTTACCATTGAAAGTTACTTTATCAGGATGGGCAAAATGAAAATTAAACTCCTGCGCAAAGTAGAGTTTATCTATGTATTGAGTTTTAAATTTGCTTTTTAAATGCACTGTATTGACATCAAAACTATAACTTTTCTGCAGTTTTGCCGGATATTTTTCCTTAGCTATATAAATACCGCCTTTACGTACAAACTTTTTATTTTTTAACAAAAACGGCTTATTTGCGAAATCTCCCACTTCTTGAAATACTAAACTTTTAAAATTTTCCAAGCTAAATTCATTACCGGAAAAATGGTCTATAAATGAATTTTTTGCATGCCAGTCATAGATAAGCTCGGCTTTTAATGATTCATCCACTGCAACTTCTCTGTTATGAATGGTTGTTACAGCTGCTTTGTCTGTATGATTTTCTTTTATATCTGCATGCAAAATTTTACTATGATAACTCTCTTGCCTTCTCATAATGGTATTTTGCCAGTTAAACAGCGTATCAAACGAGCCGAACTCTATCATCTGGGCACCGTTTTTTGTTGAAAACATCAGGCTCAAATTTGACGTTAGAACTTTGAGCTCATCATAGCCGTCTTTATCAATATCCAAGACTTCAAATGCTGTATTTTCTTTGGCTCGTTGCTGTTGGATTTCAAGAAGATATTTGTAAGCATTGTCACGCAGGCTCGGCAGATAAAAACCGCCGAAAACACCATGCCAAAAAGCATCGTTTGTCTGAAGCCTGTAGAGTGCATCAAGGGAATATTTATCAAAATCTTTCTGCTGTAAACTCAAATACAACATTCTTTTGTGCAAATAATTACTTTCATGATATTTTATAAAAAAGTTTTTCCAAATCCCGCCTTTTATGATGTAAGGCAAGACTTTCTCTTGGGCCTCTTTAAACGCTAACGCATCTTTTGTCTGCTGACTCCACTCTCCCATTTCAGCATAAGAGCAGTTATCTAAATATGCCAAGCCCAAAGAGTTGTTTTTTTGCAAATATTCACCATAGTGTTGGGTAACAATATTTTCATTATCCAAAACAGCTTCTATAAACTTTTGCAGCCATTTTTGTTCATATACCCATTTATTTGTATCTGGCCAGAGTCCAAATTTTTCGGCATCGTCAAATATAACAGCAGCAGCATTTTCTTCTTTTTGATGTACCAGAACAGACTTTATAGCATCGTCAATATTTGAAAACGGGAGTGCATAGCGAAGTGCTTTAGATATCGGAAATAGTTCTAATTCTCGTGCATTATCTTCTGTTGTATAATAACCGTTCATCTTATCCGCATCATATCCATTACTTAAAAAATGATAATCATCCACCATTGCATATTTTATACCGCAAGCATACAAATCACTCACCAAAGAGGATTCCCAAACTCTCTCGGCAAGCCATAAACCTCGTGGTTTAACCTTGAAATGTTTTTTTATATAGTTACTGAGCTTTTTTATCTGTGCCCGACGGTCATTTGACGCTATGGAAGCTAGTACAGGTTCATAATATCCTCCGCTAAGCCACTCTATAGCGCCCTCTTTTGTTAAGATCTGCATATTTTCAAAAAGCTTTGGATACTCTGATTTTATTTTATCGAGCAGCCAGCCGCTGCAATGCAGGGAAAACTTAAATTTCGGATATTTCAGCATTGTTTGAAAAAACGGTTCATAGCAAAGTTCTACTGCTTTTTGTACTTCTTCATCAAAGTTATCTACTGGCTGATGCATATGAATTCCGAACAATAAAGATACTTTTTTCATTTTTTTATTTTCCTTATATAAACCAGTTTTTAGAGTAATCATCTTGCAGGTCTATTTCAAGTTCACCAAAACTCGGTAAAGTCTGCAAGGAACCGGAACTGTCCGCTATCTCAAATCTTAACCAAATTTTCTTTTGCTTTATTTGCGTTTTATCCAGACTTATTTCCAGCCACTCTTTACATGCCAACTTTATTTCAATATTTTGCAAAAAAACTTTTTTTTGATTAAAAGATATTGTACTACTCAATTCAAGAGGATCGATTATAATGTTAATAATACCCTTTTTACACAACTTTTTTATATCACCCTCAAAAGCGAAATAGAGTTTATTATCATCCTGCCCGTAGTATATTTTTTTTACGGGTTGCGTGTTTGCATGCATTGTTGAAAAAAGTTTACTCTCATCTATAACACCGCAACCCATCCACTCAAAAAACGAATCTCTTTTTCCATCTATTTTGGGCGTTATTTTTGACTGCGGTTTTATCCAAAATTTTGTACTGCTTTGATTTTTACCGATAGGAATAAACAAATCATTGGGTACTGAAATGCCAATCAGGTTATAAATATTTATGAGATGCCTACGAAAAATTGCATCAAATTCTAAAGAAAAATTTGTATAATGATCACTGCCGTACCACCAAAACCAATCAGAACACTCTGCTCCTAAAAAGTTGTCTGTTATTTTTGCTTTTATATCATCACTTAATGACTCTTTATGATGTTCATAATCTTTTTTTGTTAAAAAAAGAAGTTCCCATGCTCTCGTCTTCTCATACTCTCCGACCCAGGTATCAAAAGAGCCGTTTATCCAGCTGCCCGGCGCCAAGTTAATAAGCTCACGAAAAGGCAGATCTTTCACCTCATCCATTGTTAACGTTTTACACCAAGATGCTTTCTCCAATGCACTATAAAGTGCTTCAAAAAAATCAAAACCGTTATTTTTATAAAACTCCCAAGCATTTTCTCCGTCTAGTATGACAAAAACAGTTGCATTGTCATTAATACTTTTTATAGACTGCAATTGTGACATAAAATTTTGTGCAGCATCCTCAGCCTTTTTATATCTATATTCAAAACCTATCAAATCACTCAATGTATGGTCACGGAATCCTATGAGCATATTATTATAATTATAAGGTGCATAAATAAGCTTTTTGCTCTTTGAGTTTAAAGACTTATAGAGTATTTCTTCATCTGTGGCTATAAAATTAACACCAAGAGATTTTAAAAGTTTTACACTCTTTTCATCAACTGCCCCCTCTGCAGGCCAAAAAACATCTGTTGTATAGCCAAAGGTGTCAGAAAACAAATCTTTTGCCTTTTGTATATGTAACAGGGCATCTTCTTCAAGTTTTTCATAATTTTGCGGTATCTGCGTATGTGCATTTGCTCTTTTGGCGTTTTGCATATCAAGCAGTAGTGGCAAGATAGGATGATAAAAAGGCGTCGTACTGATTGTTATACGTTTTTCATTATAAAGTTCTTTATAAAACTTCCATATGCCCCCTATAAATTTTGACAATTCATTTAAAAGTACCTTTTTATCCTCATCCGTGTAATTTTTTTCTTTGTTTATTAAACTTTTTACATGTAAATTATTTTCTTTAAGATACATTCCACACCAAGAGAGTATAAACAAAATTTCCAAGTCCAGTACCTCATCATCACTAAAAGAGTCTTTCTTGTAAAGTTCTTCATAACGCGGCAGCCCTTTTACCATCGTGTCAAACTGAGAACTTTTACAAATTTTCACAAGCCATTGTCTCTCTTGTGTTTTTAAAGAAGATGGGTTTTGCAGCCAAAGTAATATAAATTTGTCTGATTGTTCGGGATTTTTATAATAGAGTTTTAACTGCTCTATCAAAGGGGAAGTTATATTAAACGTTGCTTGTATATTTTTATATCGGCTTAACATCCACGGCATATCATAGTAGTCTTTTATAGCATGCAAAAAGACCCATGGCATCTGCATAATTCCATCCTCGTTGCGGTAATCAGGTTGGTGCATATGCCACATAAAACTTAAGTTCATAACTATCCTATTCTTGTGAAAACTGCTCTATTTTTTTCAAATATGATTCATAGAGCAACTCTCCTTTTTCGTCATTCTCAGCCTGAATATAGAGGTTAAGATGTTCGCTGTACTGATCAGGTATCATTAATACCCAATCATTTTTGCCTTCCCAAATTTTCACACCCACTTCTGATGATGATTTCTTCCCCTTTGCATATTGAAGAAATTTTCTCATCATTTTACCCTTTAACTTTTGTGGACAATCAACCTTAAATTGTTTATAGTAGAAATCGCTCAAACTCGTTATAAGAATTGACAAATCAATTTTATAGATGCTTAAAAGCTCCATGATTTTAAAACTCGCATAAATAGCATCACGGGTATAGCTGAATTCCGTAAAAACAAAATTCCCATCCACCGTAGCAATCAAATCATACTCTTTTAATTTTTCCACTTTAAAATCACTATACTTGCCTCGCTCAATTATAAGATTTTTAAAATATCTTATATCAGGCGCCCAAGTCGGTAAAAAAACTTTTTTCTTTGTATTCATGGCATCTAAATTCAATAACTCAAGTACGGCATACAGAGCTTTTACTTTACTCAAAACAACACCGTTTTCAGCTACTAAAACCAACTGCTGGGCATTGGGATAGATTAAAAATCCCATATCATAGTTAAGGCAGCGTACAATTTTTGATACATTAAGCCGTGATTTTTTCTCCAGCATAGAGATATTCGTTAATTTTTGCTCATCATAATAAGAATTAAGTGTTACATGTTCTACTGCCATATCATTGATAATTTTTGGAAATATATCTATCGTTGTACCATGCATTAAATCCATAACTACTTTGAAATTTTCATGTTTTACAATCTTATGGTCTATATTATCCATAATAGCCCGTTGATAATTACTACACTCTATATTGTGTTGGGTATCTCGAATTCTCCCTATTTGATTATAATCAACACGGCGGAATTTCTCTGTAAAAAAAGTTTTTTCGATTGTTTTGGCAGATTCTGAATGTATTTTCATTGCTTCATCATTAAAGAATGTTATCTCAGAACTAGCCGTATCATTTAAACATCTTTTAAAATGTACGCCTGCAATAATGTTGCTGCTGTGAGCAAGAGTAAATCTGAGCACTGACGGCGGTGTCTCTTTTAAATCTAATATATTTACACCTGATGATACTAAACCTCCTAAAAAAGCACGTTTTATCATACGTGAATTTTTATCATGGTCACGTCCGGCTAACACAGTAGAATGAACCGGCAGTTGAGCACCCAAAGCTTCTCCCAATTTTGTAGCCATTTCACAAGAAAGTTCAATGTTGCTTTTACCATAGACACTTCCGTCTTCAAAAATAGAATTTTTGTATTTACTCCCCAAAATCAGATTATTTGTCACTACTGAAGCCGGTTCTATTTTTTTATTTGGCCATATAATTACATCTTTGTCAAAACGTGTTAATTCCCCTACTTCACACCCTTCTGCCAGTATAAGCCCTGCAGTTGCTGTGACATTTTTTTCAATTATATTATCATTACAAATAACACAACTATCCATAAAAGCATGCCGAGAGACTTGTATATCTTCCCAAAAGACAGAATTCTTAATTTTACTAGCATCCCCTATGTGTACGTTGTCGCCTATAACAGTGTTTGTAAGTTTTACATTTCTTTGAATCGTTACATTATGGCCCAATACAACTGTACCGATAATTTCAACGGAATCCGCAAGCTTATTTTCACCTAATGAATACAGCACTCCATCAGGGTATTTTTTCTTTTTTCCCGGTATTTTAAACTTTACCTCACCGCCTAATATATCTTCATATACCTCTCGATAACTTTGCGGATTACCAACATCACGCCAATAGCCTTTTAAGTTATAAGCCATCAATTCTATCTTTTTATCCATTAAAGCAGGGAACAAATCTTTTGCAAAATCAAAATTTTCACCCTCAGGGATAAAATCCAAAATTTCAGGCTCTATTATATAAATACCGGTATTGATGGTGTCACTGAAAACCTCTCCCCAGCTCGGTTTTTCAAGAAATTTTTCAATCACACCCTCTTCATTGGCTATAACTACACCAAATTGCAGAGGATTTTCAACAGATGTAAGCCCGATGGAGAGTTTTGATTTTTTTTCTTTATGGAATGTAAAAAGTTTTTTAAAGTTAAAATCAGTAACTAAGTCTCCGCTGATTATAATAAAATTCTCATCCCCTATAAGTTCCTGCGCAAGTTTCACGGCTCCCGCCGTACCGTAATCATCATCAGGTATAACATAGCTTATATTTATACCGAAATCACTGCCGTCTTTGAAGTAATCTTGAATAATTTCGGGTTTAAAATATAAAAGCACTATAAACTCTGTTATACCTAAATCTTTGAGCATCATCATTGTATACTCCATCATAGGCTTGTTCATTATCGGTAACATCGGCTTAGGCCGTGAATTTGTCAAAGGCTGGATTCTTGTTCCGAATCCGCCCGCCATAACTACTGCTTTCATATTACTCCCTTTTTTTACTATAAGATTAATTTTTTTCGGAACCTAGGCTGATTTGTTTAAAAACCTAAAAGGCAAGGTTACAGAAAAAAATTTAGTTTTTTTCTAAGTCACACTTTAGCGTTTGAAAACCTTGCTTCGGAAAATAAACCTTTCATAATTTCCTGCGCTTCTTTTTGAATAGCACTTAAATGCTCTTTTGAGAGAAAACTTTCGGCATATATTTTATAAATATCTTCTGTTCCCGACGGTCGCATGGCAACCCAGCCGTTTTGTGTGACAATTTTGAGTCCGCCTATGGCTGCACCGTTGCCTGAAGCTTTGGTAAGAATTTTTTCGATTTTTTCATCGCCGAGCATTTGAATATCTATAGAGTCCGCATTGAGATTTTTGAGTATCTTTTTTTGCTCCAGCGTAGCAGGAGCATCTATACGCGCATAATAAGAAGCCCCGAACTCTTTTTCAAATTCTGCATAAATATCTGCAATATCTTTACCGGTCACTGCCATAATCTCAGCTGAAAGCAGTGTCATAATCAACCCGTCTTTGTCTGTCGTCCATACAGAGGCATCGTTTCTTAAAAAAGATGCTCCCGCACTCTCTTCTCCGCCAAAACCAAGCCATCCCTCAAACAGACCTTGGGCAAACCATTTAAAACCTACCGGCACTTCATAAACTTCTATACCGAGATTTGCGCAGATTCTGTCTATCATAGAACTTGAGACTAAAGTTTTTCCAACTTTTAAATCTTTGGTAAAGTTTTTTCTATGCGTAAAGAGGTACCAAATAGCCACACTCAAATAATGGTTCGGATTAATAAGTCCGCCTTTTGGTGTAACTATTCCATGTCTGTCTGCATCTGTATCATTTGCAAAAGCCAAATCATACTTCTCTTTGAGTTTAAGCAGTGAAGCCATCGCATAAGGTGATGAGCAGTCCATACGGATTTTTCCGTCATGATCCAGTGTCATAAAAGAAAAAGTAAAATCTGCATATGGATGGATAATATCCATATCAAGATGATAATACTCTTTTATTTTCTCGTAAACCTGTATGGATGAACCGCCCAATGGGTCTGCCGCTAACTTAAATTTAGCATTTTTTATCGCTTTAAAATCTATAATTTTAGAGAGTGCTTCTACATAAGGCGTGATAAAATCATACTCTGTAACATATTGGGATTGGAGTGCCTTTTCATAGGAGACAAATGCTACATCCTCAAGATTGTTTTTGAGTATTTCATTCGCGCGTTTTTCTATAAGAGAAGTTACATCGGTATCGGCAGGTCCTCCGTTTGGCGGATTATATTTAAAACCGCCGTCAGAAGGAGGGTTGTGTGAAGGGGTAATAACGATGCCGTCTGCCGTCGCTTGTTCTTTTTTATTATGCTCTAAAATTGCAAAGGAGATTAAAGGGGTCGGTGTATAAATTCCATCTTTAGCGATGGCAATATGAATACCATTTGCTGCACATACACGAACAGCACTCATTTGTGCAGGCGTTGAGAGTGCATGTGTATCTTTGCCAATGTAGAGCACACTGTTATAACCCATCTTTTTTTTGTACTCACATACCGCTTGAGTAATTGCCAAGACATGTGCCTCATTGAAACTTTTTTTAAATGCACTTCCACGATGACCGGACGTTCCAAAGCTCACCTTTTGGCTCTCTAAAGAGTAATCAGGTTCATATTCATAATAATCGGCAATCAGTGAGGCAACATCTATTAACTTTGAATGAGGAGTTAATTTCCCTGCTAGCGGACTCAACATCTTAAAATGCCTCTACACTGTAAACTCTACCGTCATGTTTGACTATACGGACTCGCTGACCGACATAAAAATCTTTTCCTTTTGCAAGAACAACAACATTCCTACCGTCATTAAGTGCTACGCTCAACTCCTGTGCATTGGCTTTTCCTATTTGGTTTCCGACATAAGCACCGCCTAAACCACCGCCTAGAGTTGCTAAAGTATTTCCTCTTCCTTTTCCTACCAATGAGCCAAGAACTGCACCCGTAATTGCTCCGACAAACGTACCTGCTCCGTTATCTTTTATAACAACAGGTTTAATACGCTTCACAATTCCGACCTGATAACTCATTTCATAATTTACGGAATTGGCATCCATCTCCTGCAAACCTCTTGTTGCACATCCGCTAAAAAACAGACTTCCCAATAAAACAGTCACTAAAAACTTTTTCATAATTGCATCCTCTCTTTTTATAATTTTGAAGCCATATAGTCAGCTACTTCAAGCAGTCTTTGTGAATATCCGTATTCATTATCATACCACGCCATTACTTTAACCATTCGTCCTCCTATGACGGAGGTTGAAAGTCCGTCCACAATAGATGAGTGACGATTTCCTAAAATATCGGAGGAGACTATTTCATCTTTTGTAAACTCCAAAATTCCCTGCAGTTCGCCTTGTGAAGCCTTTATAAAAGCTGCATTCACCTCATCTGCATTCACATCTTTGTTTAGCAGTGCCACAACTTCTGTAATAGCACCGTCAGGTACAGGAACCCTCAACGCCATCGCTTCCATTTTTCCCTCCAAAGCCGGGATGACTTCAATAGTTGCGACCGCCGCCCCTGTTGTAGTAGGTATGATATTTACAGCAGCTGCACGACCGCGTCTGCGTTTTTTTGCACGCTTGTCAACCGTTACCTGTGAAGATGTATAGGCATGTGTTGTCGTTATCATGGCATTTTCTACCCCAAACTCTTCTTCCAATACTTTCATAACAGGTGCTAATGAATTTGTGGTACACGATGCATTTGAAATGATATGATGTTTTGCACTGTCATACGCTTGATGATTCACACCTTTTACTATTGTCAAATCAACATTTTTTCCCGGTGCTGAAATTAATACTTTTTTGGCGCCTGCCTGAATATGCTGTACTGCCAGTGTTCCATCGGTAAAACGTCCCGTACAGTCTATGACAATATCTATGCCGAGTTCTTTCCATGGTAATTCCAGGGGATTATGACTGCTTACTATCGTTATTTCATGTCTGTCAATAATAAGTTTATTTTCTCTTGTTTGTATATCAAAGCCTGCCCGCCCGTGAACAGAATCATATTGTAAAAGATATGCCGCATCTTCTACGCTTGAAGTATTTGCCGCAACTATCTCACAGTTTTGCGGCAGATTATTAATATAATGTCTGAGTACCTGATTTCCTATACGCCCCAAACCGTTAATTGCTACACGTTTTTTCATAAAACCATCCTTTGAAAAGTTTATGACTATTTGTTAATTATAATCTTTTTAAGTAAATAAGAAATTTATATGCGTCAAGTAGATAATAATAATTAAAATAATTAACAAAAAGAGCCACATGCCTGTCGCTGCAAGGCGATAATGTTTTGCTTTTTTCTCTTCCCACCAGTTTTTAGGACGAACACCTTGAAACCAAAACGTTACAACGCCAGAAAGATTCAATGCAACAAAATTAATCAAAAAAAGTGTTATCGCACTGCTAAAGAGATAAAAATTTCCCATTCCAAGTACTAAACCTGCTGCAACCAAAGGAGGTAAAAGAGAGATAGAGACCATCACTCCAATAAGGGCAAAGGCTGTTCCTGATGTAAATGCCAATACGGCAACTGCACCTGAAGCAAGTGCGACGATTATATCTGCATAACTAAAAAAGAGTGTACTTTGCAGAGATTTTGAAGCAATATCAGGTGGATAAGTCAAACCGAGTATTAAAGAGATTGCCAACACCAGTAAAACACCGGCTCCCATAGCAAGTATACCCATCATTCCAAGATTTTTATCTCCAAGAACAACACCCAAAGAAAAAGCTATATTAGGTGCTATTAGCGGTGCAACGACCATAGCACCGATAATAACCACCCATTTATCTTCTATAAAACCAAAAGATGCAATAATAGTTGCAAATGCAATCATAAGCAGATAAAGATAATTGAGTTCTGCCATGCCGGCAACCTGATTATACAACTCTTCTCTGCTCACTGTTAGTTTGCCTATACTTTTTTTGATTGGCTCCTTTAGCGGAACTTCCACTAAAGGAAGTGTTGCTTCGACATCCTGCACTACAATGCGAAATATTTCATCTTTTTTAAAAAGTCTTGATACTTTATCAATTAAGACTTCAGAATTTTCAGCTTCAACTAAAATTTTAAAAATAAAATTTGAAACCGTATTTTCTTCCTGCCATGCGTCTATAACTAACGGCAGTTTTTTTAAATCTATAATATTTTTCTTTTTTGCTTTTGGTACAATAATTTCTATTAATCTCAGTGCCATTGTTTTGCTCTAACTCTCTTTATTTTGCAAGTCTTTTGATATAGGAATGTAGAATTTTTCAAGATAATCCTTCATCATTCTCCTTGCACTGAACTCAGGCGGTATGCTTAGCATTGCCTCTTTCATTTTTAGTATCCAGTTATTAGGCACTCCTTTATTATCTACATCATAAAAAAGCGGCACTATTTCATTTTCCAGTAAATCATATAAAGCTGAGGCATCTTTGGCATTCTCAGACGGTTCTACTCCGAATGCCCAACCATTTTTTCCATTGTAAGCCTCCGGCCACCAGCCATCTAAAACTGACAAATGAAGTGTGCCATTGAGCGAAGCCTTCATACCGCTCGTACCGCAAGCCTCCATAGGAATTTGTGGATTATTCAGCCATATATCTACACCATGAACTAAATACTTTGCAACATTTTCACCATAATCTTCCACAAAAGCTATGCGCCCTCTAAATCTGCAATCTTGAGCTGTCTTAAATATATGCTGCAGTATTTTTTTCCCTGCCATATCAGAAGGATGAGCTTTCCCTGCAAAAATAATTTGAACAGGCTTACCGCTATTATTTAAAATTTTCTCCAGTCTGTCTAAATCATGCAAAATCAAATCAGGCCGTTTATATTCAGTCATACGACGGGCAAAGCCAATTGTTAAAATATCCGGATCTAACAATACTCCCTCCGCCATAGCCACAACAGGGTCTATTCCATCTTGCGCATATTTAATCCGCACACGCTCTCTTATAAAGTTAACCATTGCAACTTTGCTTCTTTGTGAAATATCCCAAAGTTTTTTGTTATTTATTTCCTTTACAAAACCCCATAATGCACTGTCATCTTGTATCAAACTCCATTTGTCTCCTAAAGAACTCATTATTACCTCAGCAAGTTCATCACCAATCCATGTCGGCAAATGCACACCGTTTGTCACATAATCCATAGCCGGTTTATCATCTTTCATTTTTGGCAGCACATGTTCCCATATTTTTGTAGCCACTTCACAATGCTTTTTACTGACTGCATTTCTGTTATCACACATATTTATACCGAAAACCGTCATATTAAAACCTGCACTTTGATTATCAGGGTTAAGTCCAAAACTCATGAATTGCTCTTTATTCATCCCTAATTTTTCCCAGTAATCTTTAAAGGATGCACTTATCATGTCAAAATTATAAACATCAGTCGCGGCTTGAAGTGGCGTATGCGTTGTAAATACAGATGTCTTTTTCACTTTTTGGATAGCTGCATCCAAACTTAATTTATCATTTTCCATAAAACTTCTCACTCTCTCAAAAAGAGCAAAAGCAGGATGCCCTTCATTAAGATGTAAAATGGAATACTCAATACCGAGTTCCTCAAGCACTCTGTACCCGCCTATACCGAGTACAATCTGCTGTCGCAGTCTTTGATTTCTATCGGAGGTATAAAGTCTTGAAGAAATCTGCCTGTCCCAAGGATCATTTTTTTCAATATCGGTATCAAGCAGATAAAGCGTAACCCGACCGACATTAATTTTCCATACACTTGCATATACGGGCGGATCAATAAAGGGCACCTCTATTGTAAAGTGATTTTCATCTTTATCTAAAACTCTTTCAATCGGTGCTACATCTTTTTCTAAAGGCTCTTCTGCTCCGTTTTGCCAACCATCCGTACCGATAAACTGACGAACATAACCCTTTGGATACATAAAACCTATACCTACCATCGGCAGACCCATATCACTTGACTCTTTTAAAATATCTCCCGCTAAAAATCCAAGTCCACCTGAATAAATAGGCACAGAATGATGCAGACCGTATTCTGCACAAAAATATGCGATAGGAAGAGGTTCATCTGCATAAATATTAGTATCATTAATATATACTTTAAACATGTCATATACATAATGATATTCACGCATAAAATATTCGTCCGCACATGCTTTGTCTAATTCCTCTTTTGACATATTTTTAAGCATTGCAATGGGATTATGACTACTCTCTTTCCATAGGTAGGCATTGAGTCGTTTAAAAAGATTTTTACCTCTAGGGTTCCATGTCCACCATAAATTAAGTGAAATTTCTTTCAAACCATCAATCGCTTTGGGAAGTTTGGGTATAGCTATATTAACAGACGGGTCTTTATTTATCATAATATCTTCTTTATTCTTTTAGGCTTTTAAACCAGTTTAATTCATCTAGCTGTTCCCATGGATATTGCGCATAACCAACCTGCCCTTTTGCAGCAATATCTGCATATAAAAAACTCTCTTTACTTGGTTTATTTAAATGAAACTTTTGCATAATCCATTTGGGACTTAATGAAAATTTATCTGCAATTATTTGAGAAAGTTCTTCATCTTTCATTTTTATTAGACTTGTATGTTGTGTATCGACCGTAACAGCAATCGGTCTGGCTTCGGCAATCACATAAGAGAGCTGTACCAAAGCTTTTTTTGCAAGTCCCGCTGCTACAATATGTTTTGCCAGCCATCTCGCAGCATAAAGTGCCGAACGGTCAACTTTACTGTAGTCCTTTGAACTTTGGGCTCCTCCGCCTATTGGAGCGTAACTTCCATAAGTGTCACAGACTACCTTTCTTCCTGTCAAACCGGAATCTGCTATCGGCGAATGTGTTACATACCTTCCTGTATTGTTTATATAAAACACAATGGAATCTTCATTAAAATGCCCTGCTTTGAAGTTTACTTCCTCTGCTATGATTTTTTTAACCAACACTTGCACTTCCTCCGCCTCAACACTACTGTTATGCGGAATAGCTACAATGATTTTTGCAATACGTTGCGGCTTACAATTATCAAAATTTTCCTTACTGCCATAATCCATTACTATTTCAGTTTTTATGTCTACTCCGAATATTTTTGGATTTTTAAGTGCATATTGATACAATACATCTCTTATTTGTCTGGCATAAGAAAAAGCTGTCGGCATGCAATCTTCACGCTCACTTGTTGCATATCCAAATATCATTCCCTGATCTCCGGCCCCTATTTCATCATCTTCTTTAACAACTCCCATTGTAATATCGGGAGACTGCCTGCTGATATAGACTTCAATATCTGTCTCATCCGGAAAAAGTGTTTCATCTTTCTTAAATCCAATCTCAGGATATCCTATCTGCTTAAGTGCTTCTCTCGCAATCTCTTCATAAAATGAAGTATCTACTAATGCAGCAGTTTTAACTTCTCCTCCAATAATAATATGCTTACCGCTTATAAATACCTCCGTTGCTACTTTTGCGGTGGAGTCAAGCTGCAGTAATCTATCTACAATTGAATCAGCAATAATATCTGCACATTTATCCGGATGACCTGCTGATACAGCTTCTGAAACAAAATAATACATGAAAAACCCTCCTTCTTTTTACAATACTAGAACATTTACAAACCAACTCTATTTTTATATCATATCATTTTTATAGCAAATAGAAGATTTTAATGGTACAATAAGGATATTTTCACGACTTATAAAGGAGAAAAGATGTCAGCAACAGCATGGTTGAGTAAAAAACTCAGTAGCGGAAAAATTCTCTGTCAAGCATGTGCGCAGTCATGTAAGATGGATGAAGGTGAATACGGAATTTGTGGGGTAAGAAAAGTAGAAGACGGCGAGCTCAAACTGCTTGTATATGGACTTGCCGCTGCGGTGAACATAGACCCGGTAGAGAAAAAACCAATGTTCAATTTTCTGCCTAACACGAAAGCCTTTTCGCTTGGAACAGTAGGCTGTAATTTTTCTTGTAAATTTTGCCAAAATTTCGATATTTCTCAATATCCAAAAGAGCATGAACATAAAATATTCGGTAAGGAACTTCCACCGGAGCGTATCATTGAGCTTGCCATTGAAAATGGATGTAAATCTATTGCCTATACTTATAATGAGCCAATCGTCTTTTTTGAATACACTTATGATACGGCAAAACTGGCGCATGAAAAAGGGCTGAAAAATATCTATGTTACCAGTGGATTTGAAACACGTAAAGCCTTGGATTTACTTGCACCATATATCGACGGAATGAATATAGATATTAAAGGCTTTACAGAAGAATTTTACAAAGAAATTTGCGGTGCCAGACTCAAACCGGTATTGGAATGTGTCAAATACGCGCATGAAAAAGGAATCTGGGTAGAGATAACAACACTATTAATTCCAGGGAAAAATGATTCGGATGAGGAAATAAGGAATATTGCTAAATTTATAGCAGAGGTCGATCCGACAATGCCATGGCACCTCTCTGCCTTTCATCCCATGTATAAAATGCTGGATGTTCCTTCTACACCGTTATCAACACTGCGTAGAGCTTACAAAATAGGTAAAGAAGAAGGTCTAAAGTATATTTATGTAGGCAATATCGCGGATGAAGATTATGAATCAACTTACTGTCCTCAATGTGGTGAAAGAGTAATCGACCGACAAGGGCAAATCGGACAATACGTCACCAATGAACTTGATGAGAATGGAACCTGTCCGCATTGCGGCTACTCGCTTGAAGGAGTCTGGCACTAAAAAAGAGAGAAACAGCCACAATATGATTTCTTCATAAATCAAAAGCTTCTAAGACTTTTAATTATTGAATTTGACATGTTTTATCATCTGTTTCTTTGCATCATAGATTTGAAAAATATCTGTTGTGCCAATTTACCAAAGCTTTCTGTTAATGTCGGATGCGGATGGATGGCTTTCATAATATCCATACTGTTCATTTCATTAGCCACTATTAAAGCAGCTTCGCCTAGAAGCGAAGCTGCATCTTCGCTGACAATCTCTATGCCTATAATAACTTTCGATTTTTTATCTATAATAAATTTCACAAATCCCTCTGTGCTTTTGTCTATCTGGCTTCTTGCATCTTGTGAATAATCATAAGTTGCGATATCTACATCTAATCCTCTCTCATGTGCCTGTTGTTCATTTATGCCGGCAATACCGATTTGAGGATCACTAAAGAGTACCCATGAATTTTTATCATAATTTACAAAATGTGAACTCGGTGCAAACATATTATGCACAACTATACCTGCTTCATACGTTGCGGTATGTGCAAATTTTGGACCCGGCACACAATCGCCGCAAGCATAGATATGTGCTTGTGATGATTGCAGTTGTTTATTGACGACTACTCCGCCTTTGTTATACTCCACATTTGCATTTTCAAGTTCAAGTCCATCAACATTTGCACCGCGACCGGTTGCCATAAGCACATGTTTACATTCTAAGATGCGTTCTTTGCCCTCTTGCATAAATGTAACAATAAATTTGTCATTTTCATAATCAATCTTTTGTAAATCTACATGTAAATCAACGGTGACCCCATTTTCAATCATTTTATTTTGTACTGTAAGGGCAGCTTCTGAAGGAAGATGTCTCAATATTCGTTCACTACGTTCTAAAATATGACACTTCACACCAAGCTTATTAAACATCTGTGTCAGTTCACAGCTGATAGCTCCGGCACCTATAAATAGCAACTCTTTTGGCAACTCTTTTTCAAAAAACACATCTTTGTTTGTCCAAATTTTATCAACACCGTTTCCTTTCAAAGGAGGAATTGTAGTTTTTCCGCCTGTTGCAATAAGAGCTTTGTCAAAAGAAAAAAACTCTCCATCTATGTTGAGCGTATGGGCATCTGTAAATTTTGCAGTGCCTTGTTTAAAATCAAGTGTAGGAAGTTTTTTTATTACCTGCATCGCACCCTGAGAACGTTTTTTAAGTATTTCGTCTTTATCTTGTATAACTGCTTCCCAATGAATTTGCGCCGTATTTGTATTTTGGATATGAAACTTCTTAGAGCTTATAACTCTCCAATAATTATTTGCTGCATTTTCCAATACTTTCGAAGGAATACATCCCTCAAAAAGGCACTCGCCGCCGGGAGCATCTCTTTTATCAACAAGTAAAACTTTTGCACCAAACTGTGCAGCTGTCATAGCTGCAGGAGTCCCGGCCGGTCCTGCCCCGATTACTATCAAGTCATAATGTATTTTCATAATGCAACCTTACTTTAGCAGTTTTAATGCTTCTTTTACAGTAGCATTTTCTGATGTGATGGCATATATGGCATTTGCCATTTTTACAGCTTCTTTAAGCGGTCGCTGATGGATATTTCGTCCTGTGCCGTTTCCACGGCTACCGCCTTTGTGTATCTGTGCATACAACTCTGTCAAAAACACTTTTTCATCTATCTTTGCGCCGCCTTCACACAACATGCCTGTTCTTCCTGCCGCCATTGTTGCTTCACGCAAAAGTTTTGAGTCAAATTTGCCTTCTTTGTCATAGGGAACTTTAAGTTTTACAAAATCAGCACCCAAAGCCGCACCGACACCTGCTGCACCTGCTATGAGATGCCCATCATGCTCATCTTTTACAAATTTACCTTTTGGATAAATCCAAAGAACCGCCAATAGTCCGTTTTTATGGGCTTCATGTACTATTTTTGCAGCTTCACTCAGCATAGAATGCTCATGTTCACCCCCAAGATAAAGTGTATAGCCCACACCTTTGATGTCAAGTCCGCTCTCTTTGGCGAAGTTTACTACATCACCTACACTTATCCAACTTTGAGAATAAGGGTCTTGTTTATCATATGGTATGAGGTTTGTTTTAGAATTGAGTTTTACCAGATAAGGCACATTTTTATAATCTCTGCCATATCTACTTATAAGCCCAAACTGTGTTGCAAAAACACCGATTTTTGCACTTGAAGCAATTTTAAACATATGTTCGGGAGAGTTGTCTTCTAGCGGAATATCTTTACCGTAAAAGTCATTATTTAAATGTTCAACTTTTTGATCACCTGCAAAAAGCATCAAATGGTTTGTACCGTTTGTCGCCTCTTTTAAATTTTTTTTGTACTGAGAAACTCTGTTTTTATCTACATCCGCGGGAATATTATATTTCATTTTTCTTCTCCATTCTTTTTTTCATTATTTTCATCATCTATATCTTGAACAAAAGCACCGCCGAGCAACAGTGCAATACCGTCAAACAATAAACTTATACCGACAAGAATTCCAATCAATAAAAGTGAACTCATCGGCCAGCCTATCACAAACAACACACCCAGCGCTAAAGATGTAATGGCATTAAAAAGCCAGACCAGCCATATTTTTTGCGGTCGGAGTGAAAATGCCAAAGAAAAACTAGCAAAAGCATCCGTAAAAAAGTATATAGCAAAGACAAGTCCGAGTGCTGCTGCGCCCTGAACCGGATAAAAAACAATAAAAAGTGATGAAAGCACTAAAACAAAGCTTTTAAGCCATCCCATCCAGTCCTCAGGGTTACTCTTATATGTCAGTATTCCTGCCGAAACGCCTGCAAAAAGCATTAAATAGCCTACCAAAATTGTAGTCGTAAGACTCATCATAGGAGGGAATAAAATGCCTGCTAATCCAAAAAGAATAAAAAGCATACCACTTATTTTGGCGTGTTTTTTAAAGTTGTCGACAAGGTTTTTGTTTATGTTCATCTCTATATTCAAATTTTTATGCCATTTCCACATTGTTATCTCCCTAGTTCTTGTTCAAGTTTTCCTATATTTTCTATAGTTTTTAAAACACTGTCAGGATTCAAACTCATTGAATCAATACCTAAACGCACAAGATACTCTGCTATTTCAGGATAATCAGACGGAGCTTGACCGCAGATACCACTGTGTCGGTTGTTGCGTTTACAACCCTCAACTGCCAGTCGAATCATCTCTTTGACACCTTCATCACGTTCATCATAATCAAAAGCAACGATTTGGCTGTCACGGTCTACTCCGAGAGTCAACTGTGTAAGGTCGTTGCTGCCGATGCTGAAACCGTCAAAAAGTTTACTAAAATTATCAATCTGGATGACATTGTTAGGAATTTCACACATCACATAAATCTGCAGTCCGTTTTCTCCCTGTTTAAGACCGTATTTTGCCATAGTATCCAGAACTCGTTGTCCCTCATCTACTCTGCGGCAAAACGGAATCATTAAAGTCACATTGTCAAATCCCATCTCATCACGCACACGCTTCATAGCCGCACATTCTAGGGCAAAGCCCTCTTCATAATTTGGATGCGCATATCTTGAAGCCCCGCGGAAACCTATCATCGGGTTATCTTCTTTGAGCTCAAAAGTCTCACCGCCGAGCAGTGTTGCATATTCATTTGATTTAAAGTCACTCATGCGCACTACACACGGTTTTGGATAAACAGAAGAAGCGATGGTTGCCACGCCCTCGGAGAGCGTTTTAACAAAGAAGTCTTCCATAGAGTTATATGCCTGTGTCAACTCTTCTAGTTTTTTTCGCGTTGTTTCATCGACCTTTTGGGGATGTTTGAGTGCCATCGGGTGTGCTTTTATATATTCGTTAATGATAAATTCCATTCTGGCTAAACCTATACCGTCAACAGGCATAGATGAGAGTGAAAAAGCAATATCAGGATTTCCCAGATTCATCATAATCTCTGTTTTTGTTCTTGGTAGATTTGAGAGGTCTGTTTTTATCACTTCATACTCTAAAAGCCCCTCATAGACATGGCCCTCTTCTCCCTCAGCACAACTTACCGTTACTTTATCGGCATCTTGAAGTACATCGGTAGCATTATCACAACCTACAACGGCAGGTATGCCAAGCTCACGGGAAAGAATGGCTGCATGACAAGTACGCCCGCCTTTATTTGTAATGATGGCAGATGCTATTTTCATTATAGGCTCCCAATCAGGGTTGGTTGTATCTGCTATAAGCACCTCACCGGCTTCAAAAGTATTGAGCTCTTTTACACCTGCTATATAGCGCGCTTTCCCCTGTCCGATTTTTGTGCCGATTGCCTGACCCGTAACAAGTACCTTGCCTTTTTCTTTTAAGTGATAGGTTTCAAGCACATTGCCTTTCTTCTGAGATTCTACCGTTTCAGGGCGTGCCTGCACCATATAAAGATGCCCGTCTAAGCCGTCTTTTGCCCACTCCATATCCATAGGCTTATGAAAACCGGCTTTTTGAGAGTAATGATTTTCAACTTTAACAGCGTATCCGGCAAGAACTATTACCTCTTCATCTGTTATACAAAAGTGACTCTGTTCTTCAGGAGTTGTCGGAATATTTTTTGTATACTCCACTGCGATATTATCAAGATTGATAGTATCTGTAAATATCATTTTTTTCTCTTTTGAGCCTAAAGAACGTTTGAGTACAGTTTTAAAACCTTTATTGTACGTCGGTTTATGCACATAAAAAGCATCGGGGTTAATAGTACCCTGCACAACATTTTCACCGAGTCCAAAAGCGGCATTTATAAAAGCAACATCTTTAAAACCTGTCTCCGTATCAAGTGAGAACATCACACCGCTTGCACCTATATCACTGCGAACCATTTTCATAACAACGACAGAGAGATAAACTTTTAAATAATCAAAACTATTATCATATTTATAATGTATAGAACGGTCTGTAAAATTTGAGGCAAGACAGCGCTTATATGCATCAAGCAGTTCATCTGCATTTGATATATGCAAATAAGTATCATTTTGTCCGGCAAAAGAAGCTTCAGGAGAATCTTCCGCAGTAGCAGAGGAGCGGACAGCTAAAGAGAGACTCTCACCGTATTCTTCTTTTAATTTTTTATAAGCTTGTAAAATATCCTCGCGCAAATCATCCGGCAGCTTTGCATTATAAACTATCTCACGGCATTTTTTTCCTGCACTTTGCAGGGCATCAACATTATTAACATCAAGATTGTCAAGTTGTGCATGGAGTTTTTCCCAGGTATTGTTTGCATCAAGCAGATGTATATAAGCACTTGATGTAACAGCAAAGCCATTTGGGACACGTACACCTTCTTGTGTTAAATTTTGGTACATCTCACCCAGCGAAGCGTTTTTTCCGCCGACCTCGGCAACATCTTCTATGCCAATTTCATTAAACCATTTAATATTTTGTGACATTTAAAACTCCTGAATAGCTTTTAACTCTTAGAGATATTGTACTCCTTTTTAAGTAAACAAATAATGGCATAAAACTGTTTTAAACATAATACTGACTACTTATCATAAACTTAATAACATAAGAATAAAGTTATAAAAAAAAGTTATAGTATTGGCGGTTCTGACGGAGCTTTAGGCTCACTCATAAAACAACTTACCGAAGCCGCATCTGCAGCTGAGATAGATGCTTACCTTTCACAAGACCTGAGTAGAAACCGTAAGAATGGCTACAACTACCTTTAAAATAATCTATGTTATTATTCTAATAAATCAGAGGTTTTATTTAGTGGTTTATATATATTTTATTTATGGTTTGTCATTTTTTTCATTTGGTCTTGCAGTGTTGCTGTATCCTAAAATGTCGGCTTTTATCAAGCTGAGTGCGCATTTTTGGCTAATTGGGGTGTTTGGCATTATTCATGGAATAAGTGAATGGATTGATATGTTTGCATACATTGAGCAGACTAAAACACCAGTGGTTGAAATGGCTAGTTTTGTCATCCTACCGCTTTCGTTCCTGTTTTTATTATATTTTGGGCTGATTTCTCTTTCAGAACAAAAAAAAGTATCATATACCCATATTAAATTTGTGGTAGGCACTCTTCTTCTGATGTTTGCAGTGTTTTCTTTTCAAAGCGACAACCTCTATCTGGAAGGAAATGTATGGGCACGGTATCTATTTGGTATCCCCGGAATCTTTCTAACCTCATATGTACTTTTTATGCAAAAAGATGCACAAGGGATTGAAACCCTTATCTCAGCCAAAGTTTACTTATTCATTTTGAGTTTTTCTTTTTTCTTTTATGGAATTTTTGCAGGAATTGTTGTTCCAAAAGCACCAATATTAATGGCTTCAATTATAAACTACACAACATTTCAAGAATACTTCGGAGTGCCGGTTCAGGTATTTCGTTCCTTTTGTGGTGTAGTCTCCGCATTTGCTGCTATTGCTTTATTTCAACTCTTGCGACAAAGAACGGAAATGGATATGTTGAAGCTCTCAAGTGCAATTGAGCATAGTGGAGATAGTGTTGTAATAACAGATAGAAACGGAGTTATTGAATATGTAAATTCTGCATTTGAACAACAAACAGGTTTTACAAAAAAAGAGGCAATTGGTAAAAAGTCAAATATTGTAAAATCTGGAAGGCACTCTATTGACTTTTACAGAAATGAATTATGGGCAACTATACTATCTAAAAATATATTCAGAAGCTATATGTTAAACAAAAAGAAAAATGGTGAGCTTTACCATGAGTACAAAGCAATTGCACCAATTGTTGATGCAAAAGGTAATATAAGCTATTTTGTATCAACAGGAAAAGATGTTACCGAGCAGATGTTATTGGAAGAGAAGCTTAGAGAGTTAGCTGCAATTGACAAGTTGACAGGTATCTCAAACCGTCTTAGATTTGATGAAGTACTTCAATTTTCTATAGATAGGGCGAAACGCTATAAAGTAAATTTGTCAGTCATCTTATTTGATGTAGATAAATTTAAAAAAGTAAATGATACATATGGGCATCTTTGCGGTGATGATGTTCTAAAAATGATTGCTAAGATTGGGCATGATAGTATCAGAAAAAGTGATTTGATTGCGCGTTGGGGCGGGGATGAGTTTATCATACTTCAGTCAAACATTCCATCAGATGAAGCACAAATTTTGGTAGAGCGTTTAAGACACAATATAGAATCATACAACTTTAAAGATGTTGGAAAAGTTACTGTAAGTTTTGGAGTGACACATTTTAAAGAAGATGATACGAAAGAGTCATTAATAAAGCGAGCGGACGATGCACTTTATGAAGCTAAAGAACACGGAAGAAATAGAGTCGAAGTAAAATAGATAGCTTTGCTTTATGTTACAATTTTAGGAATTATCCGACGTTGACACGGAATCTTGAACACTGCCCAAAATTTCTTTGTTTTGAGCGCTGCAACGATCAAAAAAAACAATGCATGATTTTTCACATGCTCTTCAAAAAAGCTTTTTTCTTCAGGTTTAATCTCAAAAAATGCAATTTTCTTTTATAACTCCTTTTGAATTCCCTTTAAATAATAAAACATCGCAATCTCACCAAAAAACGGTCCAAAGATATTGAAAACCGGTAAAAAATTAAAGAGTGATGTCACCACACTTATAGTTAAAAACCCTCCTTTATACTCAGAAAGTTTTGCTCTTTTCTCTTTCGGTATAACCAAAGCCGCGCTATCATTTACAAAAGTATCTTTAATCAACCAAATCCATAAACCAAGCTGAAGAACAAAGTTTAAAATAGGTATAAACAGCAGAGGAAAAGCAATAATAGAAATGATGGCATAAATCAATATATCCAGTAATCTGTTTTCACTCACTTTCACTTCATCTTCTTCTAAAAGCGGTTCATAAGGAAAATTTTTGTCTCGGATATCTTCAAGCAGTGTTTGACTAAAAAAGCTTGTTACCAATAGCATCGTCACAATAATGGCACTGTAAATAAAATAGAGCCCCATCAAATATGAGAGACTCGCTTCTACTGTTTCAAACGGCAGCCAATTGAGCAGTTTTAAAAACTGTACATGTATGTAAGAGCCTTTAAAAAACCAAATTAATGACCAAAAAGCAGCACTTACAAATACTACCAGCAAAGAAAACGAACTGTATTTTTCTTTGGAAACTCTTTCTAAAATCATATTGCCAAAAAATGCTAAAACTAAAGCAAATGTTACTAGTACAAGAGAAAACCATAAAAATGATGAGAGAATCCATGCTCCGTTTGCACGCAACATGGAAAAAGGAACCAAATCAATAAAATATGCAGCAAAAGAGACCAAATCATCCCACACAAAATAGCCGATAACCGACCAGATGATAGTCACTACAGCACCGATTGCCAATGCCAGTTTCATTGTTTTATAGTTGAGTATCCCACTAAAGCCGAAGAAAATAGCTTCTAAAATATTTTGCATCTTATTTTGTTTCACATTTACTTGCATTTACTTTTATCAACGAAAGTCTGCTTAAAACATGTCCAAACTCTGCATCTTCTTCTTCAAATTTTTTGCGCAGTTGGGCTCTTTTTGCTTCTAAAATTTCAATTTGCTTTTGAACATCTGCAGGATTCACGTAACACTTTTTTGCAGCTTCTTGTTCTTTTTCCAAAACCCAGTCCATTGCTTTTTTCAAAAATTCTACCATTTTAACATCCTTTGAATTTATTTACATACAATAATTATACACAAAGTATACTACTATTTATAAAATAAAGCTTACTTTTAATTCTATTTTTGATAAAATGAACTTAAAAAATTAATACATTGGAAACAATAAGTGATAAAAATCATTTTTATATTTTTTATATTTGTCAACGTTTTATTTGCAAAAACTTTAGTTGTTGATAATACACCTAGTTTCCTGGGTTACTTTAATTGTGAAGGTTTTTCTTTCTCTAATAATTATGTCTCAATTCAAGATGCCGTAAATAATGCTCAAAACGGCAATACCATTAAAATCTGTAAAGGTGATTATAATGAAGCAGTAATTATAGATGGTTTAAAAAATTTAATTATAACAAATGGTGCCGATGCTTCTTCGCCGACTGATGTAAACTGGTATAGCAATACATATACATTAACTATAGGTTCTAATAATTCAAGTGAAAATACAATAATAAAAAATATATCATTAAAAGAGACAAGTTCAAATGCAAACTATTATGCACTCAGACTTTTAAAAGGTAAAATTATAACTCTAAATAATGTTATTTTAAAAACAGAAGCCGGAAGCGCCATATATGGAGATTGGAACTTTGACGGAGAAGGCATATATAAAAATTTAACTATAAACTCCAAAGCAAATGGAATTTATATAAACAAAGGAACAAAACAGACTTTTGAAGATATAAATATAACGATAGACGGGAACAATGCAAACTATTTTGGAATTTTTCTCGGTGATAATATTAAAAATGAAAATCATATATTTAAAAATTTGAATTTTAATGTAAAAAAACAAAGCGCAATTTTTGTTAAACATTCAAAAAATATAACTTTTGAAAATATAGATATAAAAGCGACAGATTATGATAGTGACTATAAAACAGCACTTTATCTTGACTGGGGAATTGATAGTAATGCACAATTTACTTTTAAAAATGTAAATATAGATTTAAATAAAGGTGAAGGCATAAATGTAAAAAAAGCTGATGACATAAATTTTGATACTCTCAGTATAAACGGCAGCAGCGGGTATGGTATATTTTTAGATAGCAGTATAAAAGGAAAACTGACTTTTACACATTTGTCTCTAAAAGCAAATCAAGAGTATGGTATTTATATAAAAAACGGTAATGATTTGAATATGGAAGATGCAAATATTACCGGAATAAGCGGTACAGGATATATTCTCTTTTGTGATTGGGGGATGCAAGGCAACTATACTTTTAAGGATGTAAACAGTTCAACCTCTTCTTACGGTTTTATAATCAGAAAATCAAATGATATAACCTTTGACAATTTAACACTAAAAGGCAATAGCCCAAATGAAAATTACTGGGGAATTTATGGTGATGCAAATGTAAACGGCACTGTTAGCATCAAAAATTCAGATATTAATGTAACAGGCATTGCACTTGAACTAAAAAATGGAAAACCGAATATTGAAAAAAGCAAGATTGTTAGTCAAAAAAATCATACAATCTTTTTTGATACAAACACCAATAATATTCAGATAAAGGACAGTTGTTTTTATAAAAATAATGATTCTTCATTTTATGATCTTTATGTTCATAACTGGGAAACTAATGCAAAAGTAAACAATAACTGTATATACGGCGCACCAAAAGAAAATTTGGCTAGAACTGAAAAGAATGGAAATGATTATAAAGGAAATTTTTGGGAAGGCGTAAGCGGAGATTATAATTATAATCATGTTTTTGACAACCAAACACTTTCTAGTTGTCCAAACAGCTGTAGCGGTGAAACTCCTTCACTTACACCAATCATTAATTATCATATGGATGAGTGCAGCTGGGATAGCGGCAGTAACACTTATGAAATTAAAAATTTTGGAAGCCTTGAAAACGACTATAATGCTTCAGCGCTAAACAATGCCGATACTATTGAGGATGGGAAAATTTACAGAGCCGGAGATATAAACAGTACTGCCAGTGATGATAAAGCAATTATTTCAAAAACAGACTTATCACTGCCACATAAATACACTCTTACGACTTGGATTAAATTTCCGCTTAATACCAATGGACATAAAATCTTTAGAAGCGGCAGAAAAAGAGTACAGTATTTTAATATAGCCGATAGAACAGGCAGTAATAAAGATTTTATATACTTCACGAAGGACATAAGAAGAAATAAGTGGACTTTAAATATTGATGATGACCATGACAGTAAATCTATGAATTTTAATCCACAAAATTTAAGTGGTTGGTATATGCTTACCTTTGTAATTACCAATAACGGAACAGATTTTTATCTTGATACAAACAAAGAACATACATTTACTACTCATCCAAATAGAGGAAACCTCGGATTATTATTTAATAGTGATTATAACAGTAACGATAACGTAACAAATGCTCAATCAATAGGTGCAAGTGTCGATGAATTTAAAATCTTTGATAAAGCATTAAGCAACTCTCAAATACAAACTATATATGGCAATGAAAATAATGGGAAAAATTATGACGGTTCAGATAGAACTGCGCCGGAGTGCGGAGGCACTCAACCGCCAATAAGAAATTATCAATTTGATGCAAGAGATATTTTCAGGGGTGAAGATGACAGAAATATTTCAACAAAAATAGTAAGCCGAGAGTTTCAACTTACACTTATGTCACTGGATGAAAATGGTACTAAACAAGACTTTAACGGAACCGTGTGCGCTAAAGTTGAGTCAACCAGCGGATATGCGGGGGATTACAATAAAACAATATGGAGTGACAATAAAGAAAAAAATGCCTCATTTACTGTTATCAGGGCAATAGGCGGAGGTGTAAACGCCACTTTATACATAAAATGGTTTAAAAACATACAAGATGCGGAGTGCATGTCAAGCATAGATAGTAATGACACAAATGCAACGGACAATTTTACCATAAGACCGGACAGATTTATTATATACCCGCCATCCACGCAGATATATGCAGGAGAAGACTTCAACATATCTTACGCTGCAAAAGTGTATGGAAGTGATGCTAATGCAAGTGATTATAATGAAAGTAACGGGTCAAGTTTTCATTTACATGTAAATGAAATAAATACAAATTGTATAAATGGAGACTTTAACGGCAGTATCAATTTTAATGATGGAAATGTAACCGTCACATCCAACTATAATGAAGTTGGAAAAATAGACCTGAATATTACAGATAGAGACATTACATGTACAAATAGATTTGCAGGAATTGATTGTAAAGATCAAAATATAAGCGGGCATTGGAATACAGATACAGATACTCGAATTGATGAAAATGCAACCAGACTTACAGTTTTACCGCATCACTTTAAAATAGATTCTATTTTGTACAACTTTGATGAAAATAATGAATTTACCTATATCTCTCAAGACTTAAATATGTCAACAAGATTAGACTTAAATGTCACTGCTCAAAATAAACAAAATGAAGCTGCAAAAAATTATAATAAAAACTGCTATGCTAAAAACATCGATATAAACATTTCACACAGCAGCATAGGAGACGGTAATTTATCTAAAATATTATATATTTATCAAGATGATTCAGATCTGAACTCATCTTTAAATATAGTCAATAAAAATGTAGATATAAATATAACATCATATCCAAAAGAAAATTTTACAACTGATCACAATGGAAGTACACTTCTAAAAGTGTTTATAAATTTTGACAGGAACTATTCTAAAACCGTTAATCCTTTTGACTTTAATATTACGGATGTTAATGTTTCTGATGAAAACATATCACTTTCAAATGCCGCAACTGACGGGAATGCTACCTTTTACTTTGCACGTACATATACTCAAGACCTTGCAACATCACAAACAGATGACAATGTAAGTGCCGAAATTTTAGTATATGATAGTGCTGATAATGATTATGTTGACGGTTTTAAAGAGGAGTTATTAGATTGGTATTTAATTAATAAACATACAACACAAAATGACGGGAATATAAGCGACTCCAACATAAGTTCTTCTACCGACAAAACTGATTCTGTAGAATCTGCTGATTTTAACACGTCAGTTACATTTAAAGGGAACGGGGTTTTTGATATTAGTGTTCATAATGCCGGCAAAAATGAAGGTACATATTTTATACATTTGGGAGTAGATAAATGGTTATGGTATGCACCACAAAATTTTGGCAATACTTATGATTACAGTGCTGGAAGTAATTGTACACAACACCCATGTATAAAATATAACTATGAAAAAAAATCTGAAGGCAATGCCGTTACAAGCGGAAATACGACAGGTGTACATTTTGATGCGAATGTCAGTAAAAATAGTCGGGGAGTAAGATTGTTAAGATGATTAAAAAAAATGCTTTTACACTTATAGAATTAATTTTATCAATGGTTATTATAGCTATAGCTTTTACTGTACTCCCAAAAATATTACAATTATCTGCCAAAGTTTCTGTCCAAAATCTAAAAGGTGAAGCTATGTATAATGCCATAGCATATATTGGGCTTATAAAATCAACTGCATGGGATGAGGAAAATATAAAATATAATGATATTTTACTTGTAGCAAACGGAGACTCTGATTATGACTGTAATACAACAACAACTTATCGCATAGGCGGATTTGACGGTTCAAGAAACTGTAAAAATGCCAAAAATGCATCTTCTTTAGGTAGTGACAGCAATGAAAGCTATAATAACGATATGGATGATTTTGACACTATTAATGCAACAAACAATACTAATTCAAGAGCATACGACTTAAATGTCAGCGTAGATTATTTAGAAGATATTGCAGAAAATGGCAATACTTTTTCATCTACAACAAAAAGCAATACAACAAATACAAAAAGAATCACAATAAAAGTCGATGTTAAGAAAAAAGCTTCGGCTCTTGGTAATTCTTTTGTACAAATGTCATTCATAGCTCAAAATATAGGACAATTCCAAATTAATAAGAGAGTTTGGAATTGAAAAGGAATGCCGCTACCTTATTAGAATTAATTTTTGTTTTAATTATAATCTCTTTCTTATCTACTGCAACATATAAAGGGTTACAGGCTATTATGATTCGCTCATATAAAGCAAAAGAGATAACAAAATTATCTTTAGAATCGCAAATTGCAGTAAATCAGCTAAGTAACTACCTCTCAAGCAGAGTTCCATATACCACTATAGGTTATGATACAGAGAGTGATAAATTTCAATATATAGGTGATTTAACAGACAATAAACCAATACTTGAATGGATAGGTACAGCCCATGAATCATTTACCAAAGGAGACTATAGTGAATTTATAGATATGTCCACATTAGATACTGCAAATGCTACGCTAAGTTCTAAAAATAGCGACGGTGATAAAATTAGTGACTCAACAAAAGCCAAATTCCATATATCTAATGATATTTATGCTGAAAAAATAGTAAATTTAATATTTGCAGGAAGTTTTGACAGAGCCAGCAGTAATATAAATGACTATAATAGTTCATTTGGTTGGCATGGGCATAACAGCATTGAAACATATGATATTACAATTGATAATAATGGTTTGATTACTATAAATGACACAAAAAAACCAAAATTCATATATGAAAAATATTTTTTGGTTGACACTGCTTATGCTGTTGCAAGAGGAACAGACATTAATACATCATCTTCTTGTATTTCTGACTTAAATATCTCAACCCAAAAGTTAAATAATACTCTATTTTTATTTTCCAATTACAGACCATGGAAAGGGGAAACTTTTTGTGCAGACAAAAATGGAAACAATAAAGATGGAAATGTATCAATTTTAATGCAAAATGTTGATGGTTTTAAATTTGAAGAACTTGATTATACAATAAGAATTAATTTAGATATCAATAAAGCCATAAGAGGTGCGTCGCCTATCCATTTTTCTAAAATGAAGGTAGTATTTTGAGAAAAGCATTTAACCTAATTATGGCTATAGGAATGATACTGATTTTAAGCGGTGCTGCTATTATGACTTTAAAATATGTATCAATCTCTGCTAAACATATAACGGACAGTTATATAAAAGAGCAGGCTGAGATTTTTTCGCAAAGTGTACTGGAGGCTACTATTTTAAAAATTGAAGGCTACGATAGAAGTTCTAATCATGATTGTATTGATCTGTTAAATTTTAATTCCAGTGACGGCAGGTTTAAAGCAGATGTAAATATAACACACTATTATCTATATAATGGCAAAGATAATGACGGAAATGATACTCTGCCAAACTGTAACAGTAATATAGTTTCAATTAACACGAATGAATCACATGGTTATGTTATAATAGAAACAATCATTACTACAAATAATAACAATGTAAAAATTAAAGGTTATGTTACTCCTGTCAGAATAGTAAGAAGGAGCCTGCAACGTCCATGAAAAAACAAGCATTCTCTTTACTTGAACTTATTTTTGTAATAATAATTATCGGGATATTATCCGGTGTTGCAATTAGCAGTTTCAAGCCGCATCATTTAAGAGATGATACTAATTTTGTACTAATGAAGCTCGAAGAAACCAGATATAAGGCTATAGGATATAATAAATCACTTCCTTCATCAGATATAAATTATTCAATAGGCTGCATAAGTGTAGATACCTTAAGCAAAACAGACACGCAAGCCTATAAATTTTATTCGTACTTTGATTTATCATCTTCATCAGCTATTAATGTCATATGTTTTGATGCGCTGGGAAGAGTCCACGATGGTGACATTGATAACAATCAGACAACTCTTGATTCATTACAAAATAATGAGATTCATTTAACATATACTTATCAAAATAAAATCTCCGTTTTAAAGATAGATTCTTTAAGCGGTAATATACATCGTGTAAATTAAGGAATAAATATATCAATTATAAAATATGGAATGAAATTTGCTGTTTTATGGCTAAATTTATGGGGTTTTGAATGAGTAGTGATAATATTATATTTTTATACAATCAAAAAGCTATTATATATGATGGTTATAATATTCAATCTGCTGATTTTAAAGATTCTAAAAAATATTTTACCGCAGCAATTATTCCATTAAAATATTTAAATACATTTTCCTATAAAATTGCCAACACCACTAATGATGATGAAATTGCTATACAAACAGAAATCAAAATGTACAGTGAGGGCGGTTTAAATGCCGATAAAGAGTATGTTGTAGATTATATAAAATATGACATCGGCAGCGATTATCTCGTAGAAGCATTTGCTCTTAGCAAAGAACATTTTGATGAATATTTTGGTGAATATACTAAAAAAGTTGCAGCTATAGATATGGTCTTTCCACAATTTTTAGTATATCAATCACTTTATGATAATAAGCTAGATAAACAGAGCAATGACTTAATAATTTACATAAGTGAAACAGAATCATTTGCCGCATTATATCAAAATGGAAGATATATAGGACATAGAATTTTAAGCTCATTAAGTGATATTTCAAAAAAGACAGGAATTGAAATTGTAAAACTAAAAGAATATCTGCAAACCAAAGGTTTAATACAATCCAATTACACTATGGATGAAACACATATTTTAGATTCTATACAAAGTATTCTATTTAAAGATATAGAAAAAATTATGTACTCTATAAACCATAAAAGAAGTTTATTTGGTTTTGATGCTCTAGATAAAGTTTTTATTGATTTTAACAACCATAATATCCTTGGATTAGAGCAGTTGTTTGTCCCTTATGGCTATGACTCTTTAACAATAAATACATTTGATTTTAAAGAAGATGAAAAATTTGGAAATATTTTTCTATATGTAGATTATTTATATAAATTAAATTCAATGGCAAAGGAAGATAACAACTATCAACATCTAAATTTCAGTTTTCTAGAAAGAAGAAAACCTATTTTTGAGTATTTACTTGTCAAATATAGCTTTGTTTTTGCTTTTAGTGTTATAATTTGTCTCATTATATATACGTATATTGAAATTCTATTATTTCAACAACAAAGCGAAATTAATCAAAAGCAGACAGCACTAAAAGAAGAAAAAGCTAAATATTTAAAATTTGAAAAAAAATTACAAAAAATAAAAAAGGAATATACAGATTTACATAAAAAACAAAATAAAATTGAAGACAGCATATTTGTGTATGAAAACACAATAAATACTATTCCTCTCATTCAAAATGCAAAATATAAAAGACAAAAATTTATGAATGATGTTATTTTGGCACTAGCCAAGTTCAAATTAAACACACAGTTCATAAAACAGCATAATGATAAAACAATGGATATTATGCTTATTTCTAATTCCAAAAATCGAGAAAATATTGCTAAATTTATTAATGAACTACTAAAAAAGCAATATCACAATGTATCAACAAAACAGATATATTTAGATAAAACTATTTACAAAAGTTTAATCAGGATAGAGTTGTGAGAGAAAAAATAGATTTATTCGAAGAAAAATTTCAATCATTAAATAAAAATGAAAAAACAGCATTGCTTATTTTTATTCCTTTTGCAGTCATAATATTATTTTATTTTTTATATATATCGAATGCTATAGATGAAAAAAAAAGTAATGATATGAAATTAACAAAAATAAATCATGATTTAAATAAATATTCTGTAAAAAAGATTTTAAATAAAATACAATCTTCAAAACAGGAAATTTTACAAGTAAAGAGTAAAATTGCGGAGGATGAACAAAAATTAAAATATCTTGATTCTGCATTATCTAAAAGTCATTTTTTATTTCTATCTCAAAAAGATTTTAATATCTTTTTAAATAATCTACTTGCTAAGTCGGTAAAAAATAATATTTTACTCGATGATGTAAATATATCTAAAAAAGATGATGATTTCATAGGCAAACTAAAATATAAAAAAAATGTTAAAGTAACCGGACATGGAGAATTTTTAAATGTATTGAGTTTTATTAGAAAAGTAGAAGAGAACTCTATGTTAATGCAAATTAAAAATTTAAGTATAGAAACAGACGGCACAGTTCCTTATGTAAGCTATGATATAAATTTTTATGGAATTAAAAAATGAAAAAATTTATAGCATTTTTATTTATATTATCTTCTATTGCAGGTGCAAAATCATTAAATATAATTCATTATGACCCGTTTAAAAAAGCAAAAATACTTCTAAATACTCACTCCGCAAAAAAACTATTTTCTACTCCTAAAAGGATTTTATCAATTAATGCAATTTTAAATAAAAAAGTGTACATAAATGGTAGATTCTATAGAGTAGGTGAAGTTGTTTACGGTTATAAAATCATAAATATAGCAGATAACTATATTCAGGTGAAAAAAAAAGGAAAAATATCAATTATTCCATTAATAAAATCAAATAATTTAGATATTATAAAACTAAAGGATCAAGGGTGAAATATATATTCATATTTTTTATATTTACACGGATTCTAACTGCAAATACAAATAATTGTGATGAGCATCTTTTCTCGTTGAGTGCCTATGATAAAGGGAGCAAAAGTTTAAAAATTTCTAACGTACTAAAAGAATTATCTCAAAAATGTAATATATCAATCTTTTTTAAAGATAAAGAATCTAAACAAAAAATAAATAAAAGCCTTGATTATGTTAATATAAAAGATTATACATTAGAAAGTTTTTTAAATTTTTTATTTAATGAGGCAAATTTATTTTATACATATGACAGAGAAAAACATTTTATAAATGTACAATATATGAAAACAAAAACTTTTAATATTGATTATATAAATGTTAGCGAGTTAACCAGTGAGAGCAGCAAATCGATAAATTCAGGTTCCGGCAGTTCTTCCGGAATAAATACTACTACCAATAATACTACTACCAATAATACCAATAATACCAATAATACCAATAATAGCAGTGGAAACAGTTCATCAAATGACCAGACAACAATAGTAACAAAATCAAAATTTACGTTTTGGGATAACTTAAAAAACAATCTTACAAAACTTTTTCTTGATCCAAAAAATGTAAATATGTTTATAAATAGAGATGCATCACTGCTAACCGTAAATGCAGATAAAAAAGATTTGCAAAAAATACAAAACTTTTTAGACCTGCTTATGAAAAGAATGCATAAACAGGTATTAATAGAAGTTAAATTAATAGAGCTTGTTTATGATGACAGTCACTCTTCGGGAATTGACTGGAGTCAGTTAAATGTATCTTTAAACGGTACGTTAGGTGGTACACAAGGCACCGGTGGAAACACTTTTAATAATTCTTATAGTATTGCTTATAATTTTTCAACATCCAATTTTTTTAAATACTTAAATACTTTCGGTGATGTCAAAGTTATGTCAAATCCAAAAATTTTGACTATGAATAATCAACCTGCAGTTGTAAATGTCGGCCAGCAGTTAAGTTATAAATATCAAACAGGATCAGTTACTACAACGGGCGGCACTGCTGCGGGTACAAATACCTTTTCTCTCGGCTCGACATTTATAGGCATCACTTTATATGTAATACCGGAAATTACCGATAGCAATGAAATACTTATGAGTATTAATCCTGTTGTAAGTTCTCTTTCTGCGGACAATACTCCTACAACCAGCATAAGAGAAATTCCACCTGATACAAAGATTAAACAAATGACATCTGTTGTAAAAGTTAAAAACGGACAAAAGGTACTTATCGGCGGACTAATAAGTGCTACAAAAGGCAAAGACTCAAAAAAAATACCAATTCTTGGAGACATTCCGATACTAAGCACTATTTTTAGATATACTAATAACAAGAAAAGCAGAACAGAAATGTTCATTTTAATAACACCGAAAATTGTTAAAAATTCATCTATGCCGACTATTGATGATATAGATGATGATAAATTCTTTTCAACTTCAAAATATAAATTAGATTTTAATTCATCAAAGGTTAAGTAAATTGGATTATTTGGAAATATCACGAATTTTTGAAGAAAAATCGCAAGAGATGAATTTTTTCGAAAGCTTTGAAACAATGCATTTAAAAAACAATCTTTTAAATATTTTTAAGAATGACACAAAACAGTTAATTTTTTTAATAGGGGAACCCGGAGTAGGGAAAAGTGCTTTTGTTAATCATTTAGAAAATGAAAATAATGAAAATATTAATATTATAAAATTTGATATACCTTTTTTGGAACCTGTTGATTTTATAAAAACACTTATAAAAAAAAGTAAAGAAGAAGTTAAAGATTTTTCAATTGAGGGACTTATTAAACAAGTTGTTTCAATATATAAAAATTCAAATTATGTTGTTATTATAGATGAAGCGCAACTACTATCTAAAGATATGATTGAAGTTATAAGAATACTGGCAGATTCAAAAGCATTTTGGTTTATTCTTGTTATGCATAAACATGAATCAAAAAACATTTTAAATGCACCGCAATTTTCATCAAGACCACACAAAATACTAGAATTAAATCATCTGCAGAAAAATGAATACAAAGATTATATATATTTAAAATTAAAAGATATAAATAAGCCGTATTTGCTAGAAGAATTAAGTTTCAAATATTTAAATTTTATTTACAAAAATACTAAGGGGAACTTTAGAGAATTTAAAAAAATGCTGCATACTGCGTTTTTACTACTAAATTATGCACAAAATAATCATAAGCATAAATATCAAAAACTTTCTAAATGTATTTTAACCATGGCTGCAATAGAGGGCGGGCTTATAGATGTATAATTTTGATATGCTGGAAAAAAAATGTAAAATCTATCATTTGAAAAAATATCTGTTTGCTATTATACCTGTTGTTGTAATTCTATCTGCGAGCATCTATATTTTTCTTTCTTATAGTGATAATTTTAAAACAAAAAAAACTTCGATTGTAAAAAAAGATGTTGTCATTAAAAAAGATGTTGTTATAAAAAAAGATGTTGTCATGAAAAAAAAGAAAGACAAAACAAAAGAAAACAGTAAAAGCATTCAGCATAAAAAGAAACAAATTATAAAGAAAAATGAATGCTATTATTTACAATTTTTTATCGCTAGGAAATTCAATGCAAAATATCTTTATAAAAAGAAAGAAAAAATAGAAAAGCTCGGTTTTACGTGTTATGTTCATAAAGGAAAACAGCTATTATATCTCAGATGCAATAAAACAAAAAACTATAATGAATTTTTACACTCAAAGAAATTGGCTGATAAAAATAATTTGGAATATATAATTAAAAAAGTAATCTGTACCAATAAAGAACCTAAGGTGATTCAAGCAAAAAAAACATTTAAAAAGCCTAAAGCAATCGTAAAGCAAAAAACAATTGTAAAACAAAACAAAAAGATAGAGAAAAATAATTTTGTTCTTAAATCTCAAAAGTATAATATAGAAAATCTCAAAAAGCTTTTTCAAGAAAGAAAAAGCTACAATATTGCATTGAAACTTGCACAACATTATTATCATATACAAGACTATAAAAATGCAGTCAAATGGTCAAAAACTGCAAACAGCATCGATAAAACAGATGATAAATCTTGGATAATATATGCAAAATCATTATACATCTTAGGTGATAAAAAAAAGGCTAAAAAAATATTAACTATATATAGTCAATTTGAAAATTCTTCAGAAGTTAATAAAATATTATCAAAGTGGAATAATAAATGATACAAAGAAAAGTAAGATTAGGTGATATATTAATAAAAAATGATTTTATAACTAAAGATCAACTTAACGAAGCTTTAAAAAAACAAAAAGAGTTAAATTACACTAAAAAATTAGGTGAAATATTTATAGCTGAAGGATATGTAACCCAAAGAGATTTACTAAAAACCTTATCTAAACAATTAGATATAGATTTTGTTGATCTTTACGGCGAAAATATAAATTTTAATGCAATCGCTACAAAATACCCCCTGCATATACTCCAAGCTGCTCAGGCTATACCTTTTAAAGAAGATGAAGACTTTGTTTATATTGCAACAAGCGACCCCTTAAATTATGATGCTTTAGAAGCATTAGAAAGAACAATATCTATAAAACCGGTCAAAATTTATTTGGCTTACAGTGATGATATACATGTAATTTTTCATCGGATAAAAATACTTCAAACTACTAGAGAAATTATTTCTGAAGTAAAAAAAGAGTTAACAACACAAGGCTTAAAAAAAGAGGATGAAAATAGTGCTATTATGAAGCTTATTTTATTCATAGCAAAAGAAGCCATCAATAAAAGAGCGAGTGATATACATATAGAACCGGATGAAAAAGAGATGATAGTTCGTTCAAGAATAGATGGGATACTTCATGAAAATTTTGTTTTTGATAGTGAAATATATAATGCTCTCTCTTCACGAATAAAACTTTTAGGAAATTTGGATATTTCAGAAAAAAGAATTCCTCAAGATGGTAGATTTAGTCTTGTTATTAATGAAAAAAATTATGACTTCAGACTTTCAACGACACCAACAATATTTGGTGAGTCAATCGTTATGAGGATACTTGATCGTGACAAAGTTCTTCTAAAATTAGAAGATTTAGGTTTTGAAGATGAAAATTTAGATAATTTTATGGATTTTATTCATTCTCCAAATGGAATAGTGCTTATCACAGGGCCTACAGGAAGTGGTAAAACCACCACACTCTATGCAGCATTAAATGAGATAAAAAATATTTCAAATAAAGTAATGACAGCAGAAGACCCTGTTGAATACAGATTGCCGCTTGTGCAGCAAATTCAAATAAATGAAAAAACAGGATTAACTTTTTCATTGGCTGTAAGATCTTTTTTACGACAAGATCCCGATATTATACTCATTGGGGAAGTTCGTGATTTTGAAACATTAAATTCTGCATCACAAGCTGCTTTGACAGGGCACCTGGTATTTACAACTCTGCACACAAATGATGCTCCGGGAGCAATCCCTAGAATGATTCAAATGGGATTAAAACCTTATTTAATCGCTGATGCATTAGTTGGAATTGTAGGACAAAGACTTGTTAGAAAAATTTGTCCGTATTGTAAAAATGAGATTAAACTTACAAAAGCGCAATTAAGCAAAATTGAAAAATATTTATCTAATCCTGAAATAAAGTTTTATACAGGGCAAGGATGTTCCAAATGTGATTTTACAGGCTACTTCAATAGAACCATGATATCAGAAATATTAACTATAGATACTGTATTGGCAAAAATGATATCAGAAAATGCAAACAAAATAGCTATAATTGAGTATGCAGAATCAAACGGACTATATAAACCTATGATAGCAGATGGAATCAAAAAAGCTCTAAAAGGTATAACAACTGTAGAAGAAGTATTGAGAATTACAAAGGATAGGTAATTATGAAATACTTTAGAATAAATTATAAAATTGGAAAGAAAAAAGATTCTATAGTATTAGAAGCTGAAAATAAAATTTCAGCAATGCAAAATTTTTATGAGATGAAAATAGGTGTTTTAATTAGGATTCAAGAGATTTCAAAACCATTAAAAATAGCTTTTGGTCAATATGTAAATAAATTTAAAAATCCTATAAAAAATAAAAAGGTCGATACTGAAAAACTCATAGCTATCCTTGATCAGATTGCCATCATGCTTGATGCCGGACTGCCTCTTAATTATGTTTTGGCAGAAGCTGTAAAAAATCAAAATGATGAAATGATAAAAGCTATATTTACTAAGATAAATAATGATATTGAAGGAGGTAAAAGTTTATATAATTCAGCAATAACATTTAAAGAACAATTAGGCTTTATAACCCTTTCTATGTTTAAATTAGGAGAAGAAACAGGGCGACTCTCTGAATCTGTTTCCCACTTAACATCTATTTTGCAAAATATTATAGACAATAGAAAGAAGTTTCAAAAAGCTACAAGATACCCGCTTATTATTATATTTGCCATGGGTATAGCATTTTCAGTTGTTATTATATTTGTTGTACCTCAATTTAAAAGTTTTTTTCAACAATCAAATATGGAATTACCACTGCCGACTCAATTTTTATTGTGGATAGAGCATGCACTAATTGTTTATGGACCTTACATCATAGTTTCTGCCGTCATTTTATCAATATTTATAAATATATTATATAAAAGAAGTGAAAAAGTAAGACTATATCTTGATAAATTGATGTTAAAAATATATATATTAGGCAAGGCAACACTCAATGCAATGATAAGCAGATTTATGTATGTGTTTCAAGTTTTGGTTGATGCGGGCATACCAATGTTAGAAGCTCTTAATATAGCTTCTGATATAATAGAAAACAGTTATCTTAAAGAAAAAATAAAGAGAATTTCTACATCAATAGAAGAAGGAAAGAGTCTTTATCAAGGTTTTGAAAAGACAGAAGTATTTGAAAATATGATAGTAGAGATGATAAAAGCCGGTGAAATCGGCGGCGGACTTGACAAGATGCTCAACAAAATCACAAAAATCTATAAAGATAGATTTGATTATATAGTTGATAATATTGCAACACTCATAGAGCCTATTCTCATAGCTGCTATCGCCGGTTTTGTCATGGTTCTAGCACTTGGTATTTTTCTGCCTATGTGGAATATGGTTGACTTAGCAAAATAAAAGGAATATTATGAATATTGAAAATAGCGGAAGCATAGTTATAGCAATAGTAAGTGCACTTATTTTAGGATTTGCTCTTTGGATAGTAAAAAGGATGTCTAACCTTTAGCTGTCAGAAACTAACGAAAAGCTGCCGTCACTGCTATTGTAATCCCAATGTTTAGATTTGTCAGGCTTTCCCTCTTTTATACTATTTACCCCGCTATCTGCTTGGGAAGCCGGTCCCTCATATTTAAAGGTACCGTCACCATTATCTACACACGTCCATTTTGCATTAACGATTGAAGATGATTTTAAAATCCAATCAAAAGCCGGCGGACAATTACCCAATTTTTTAGGGTAACCTTGAGAGTTTATATCACTCTCATTTTTGTCATTACCCCAACTAAAACTACCTTCACTAATAATCCAGTCACTATGAACATCATCTAGAGCCGATTGAATTGTAGAAGCAGTAGCCAATTCTGCCGATACTTTAGAGTTTGCAATAAGCCCCCCAAATTTCGGGATGGCAACTGCAGCCAATACACCTATAATAACAAGTACAAAAATAAGTTCTATAAGCGTAAAAGCCTTTTTCATAGTTTTAGTATGTTATATGTGCCGTATACTCTGGTGTTGTATTACCACTTTTTGTTGTTCCAAGTTCATCCGCACATTTATCTTGTGATTTAGTATCTACAAATGCATCACAATCAATACTTGTGTTCACTTCTCGATTAGCTCTGCTAAATTTAACACTTGCTATTGTAGCGTTATTTGCTGTATTGTTAAGGTCATATGTATTGTTAGTATCAACTAATACAATATTTTTTCCTGTTAAAGTTAAAATATCATTTAAGCTGTAACTCGTGTTATTTTCTAAATCTGACATGTTAGCAGCTGCACTTGGAACAGCTGTTTCTGCATCTTTAACAATTTTAATCATATTTCTCGCTTCTGCACTCTGCTTTAAGTTTGTAAACTTAGGCACTGCAACAGCTGCCAACACACCAATAATAACGATAACGAAGATTAACTCTATAAGTGTAAAACCGTCTCTTTTCATTTTTTTTCCTTTAATTTAAACTTTCTAATTCTATCTTTATTATCTTAAAAACAATCTTAACTGTTAATTTAAAATATTAAATAATTTATTTAGTTGTAATTAATTTTTTATTGTTTACTTAATTGTTCAAACGCTTTTGTTATCTCTTCAGCTTGCGTCAGTCCTTCAAGAAATATATCTCCATTAAGAATAAGTGTCGGACTTTTTGTCACGCCGTTTTCTATCGCCTTAAGTGTATCATATTCATAGTGAAATTTCAAACGCAGCGGCAGATGTTTTATAGAACAGCTCAGTCTTTTTGAAAACTTTGCCGTGCTGACTCTGTCGCCGTATAGCACACCTTCATAAAGCGGATACTCCGGATGAGATTCATTTAAAATCTCACCCTCATTCATTGTATGACAGGCAATTTCTTGCATATTTTTTCCTTTTTAAGAGAGCAGTGCTTCTTCGGCTTTATTTATAGGGTTTGTTTTTTTATTGTCTTTGTCAAATATATAGGCATACATCGGCACATATATAAGGGTTAAAAGTGTTCCTATTAAAAGTCCGCCTATTGCCACGTCTGCAAGCGGGCTGAGTCTCTCTAAGCCTACTGCCTGCTCTAACGCGATAGGAATCATACCTGCGATTGTTCCAAAAGCCGTCATCATTACAGGACGAAAACGTACACGAACAGATTCAATAGCACTCTCAAACGGTCTCTCGCCCTCTGCTCGATAACTTTGATAAAAATCAATTAAGAGTACCGCATTTTTAATAATAATACCAAAAAGCAGCAATATTCCAAGCAGACTCGGCATGCAGCTTGGTTTTCCAAAAAGCAGCATACCCCATGCCGCCCCTATGA
Organism: Sulfurimonas autotrophica DSM 16294; assembly: GCF_000147355.1. Classification (NCBI taxonomy): domain Bacteria; kingdom Pseudomonadati; phylum Campylobacterota; class Epsilonproteobacteria; order Campylobacterales; family Sulfurimonadaceae; genus Sulfurimonas; species Sulfurimonas autotrophica. Next base: position 419,500 of record NC_014506.1, on the reverse strand, counting down.
GAGACAAAGGTAGAACAAGAATCATCACAAATGCCATTCTTACAGACTTATAAATGGCTATAAGCGTCATTAGTAAAATAATCACACCTAAGCCAATAGCTTTTAACATGCGTGCAAAACTGTCATTAATCTGAGCGATGTCACCTGTCTGGTCTATTTTCACATCTTTTATATTTGCTTTTTTGAGTGCTGCTATTGTATCATCAGTCAAATGTGTTACCGGTCTTTTTGCTCTGTAACCGTTAACATCCACACTGTAGAGCATTTTATCACGCTCTATCTTTGCAAAAGTCAAATGTCTTTTAAGCGTTGCAATTTGACTCAGAGGTATTTCGCCTCTCGGCGTCGCAATAGGCAAGAGTCGTAAAGTTTCTATATTTTTAGAAAATTTTCCTTTTAAGTAGAGTCTTACAAACTGCGTATTCATAGATTCCAAGTTGGCATTGAGTCCGACAATCTGCCCTTTTATAGGAATTTGCATCGCTATTTGATACGGTGTCACACCGTAACTGAGTGCCTTATTTTCATCAATATCAAGTTCCACTTCCATAAAATCTTTGTCCCAGCTTGTGCTTACCGAAGTTAAACCATGTACATTTTGTATAGCATTGGCAACTTTATGTGCATTGTCGGTTAATCCATCAATGACAGGAGAACTGAGGCGCACATCAACTGTTGCCTTTATGGATGAGAGTGCTGTTGCACCAAAATCAAAAACATCATTACGTTTGAGTCCCTCGACCTTTGCTAATTTGTCTCGAATGATATTTTCAAGTTCCCACATAGTCTGCTTACGTTCAAATCTGTTTACAGCATTAATGGTAATAGTCGCTTCTGAAGGCAGGTTACCGCTTCCAAGACTTAACACTCCCGGTTCTGTTCCAAATGCAACTGAACTCATTTTTACCCATTTTTGTGTTTTCAACCAATCAAGTACCGGCTGAATTTTTTTCTGCGCGCTGTCAACCGTTTCATTTGAGCTAAAGGCTATTTGTGCCTTAATAATTCCCGTATCCATAGGAGGCATAGCGTCTTTACCGATTGTGGGCATAATATTTTTCATACTTACAAGTAAAACAGCGATAACACCGATTGTTAACAACATACGTCGTACAAACCACCATTTCCCATTGGAAAATTTAATAATCCCGACATAAGGAGCAACAAGTCTGCCTATCGTGTTTTGATAGAACCACTCAAAATACCCCTCTATTTTTGTTTTACCGACGCCGTTTTTATAGAGCCATTTTGAAAGAGAGGGTATAAAAGTAATAGATAAAAAATAACTCACTAAGAGTGCAATTATCAATGTTTCAATCAAAGGTTTAAAAATCTTCTCAGGAAAACCGCCGACAAACATTAATGGAAATAAAATAGCAATAGTCGCTGCAGTTCCCGCAAATACAGGGCTTAAAACCTCTTTTGTTCCGTGTGTTATAGCATCTTCGAGCTTTTCATGCCCTTCGTTGAGATGCCTTTCAATATTTTCAAGCACTACGACCGCATCATCTGTAAGCATTCCAAGAGCCAATATAATTGCTGTATAAATAACGATGTTTAACTCGCCGCCTGTCAGCCAGATGATAGCCATAGTTGAGAAAAATACCATAGGAATAGAAAGACCCGCTGCTATGATGGCTCGAAAATTTCCCAAAAAGAGCATAATCACAAGCAGTGTATAAATGACTGCATCACGTAATGCCTCAAGCATATTATCATTTGCCTGTTCAATCAGGTCTCTTTGCGTGTCGCTTATTTCAAACTTGATATTCGGGTACTCCTGCTTGAGCTTTGCCAGCTCTTTTCTGGCTGCCTTACTGACATCTAAAACACTTCCGCCGGGTGCGCGTTGAATAGCAAGGGCTATGGCATCTTTACCGTTACCCATGTAACCGCTTGTTCTTTTTTTGTATCCCCATTTTACATCTGCAATATCACTAAGCCTGACATTGGGCATAATTTGAAGTTGGTTGAGCTTCTCTATATTGTCTTTTTCACCGTAAAAAGTAACCGTGTAAAAGTCGTTATCACCCTTGATAAACCCTATAGGAATATCACGGTTAAGCGTGTTTATAGCTTTTGTAATAGTTTCAAAGTTCACACCGTATCTTTTTGCTTTAAACGGGTCAACTTCTATATTTATAGCACTTTGATACCCTCCGAACACCTCTACATTTCCTATGGTTTTATTGCTTAAAAGATGCGGTTTTATAAAACTGTCGGCAATTTTTCTGATATCTGCCAAGTTGACATTGGTATTTTTCGGACTCAGTGCTATCACATCTACAGGAAGCGTAAAATCCCCCGCTGTATATATAGCCGGATTGACTCCCGCAGGCAGTTTTGCTTTTGCAATTGAGAGAGCATTTGCCACATCAACCGCCGCGGCATTAAGCCCTTTTTTATACCCAAAATCAGCTTTTACGATAGAAAAACCTGCAACATTGACACTGCTGACATCTGTTACCAAACCAAGACGCGAAATCTCCTGCTCGATTGGTTTTGAAACGGTAGAAGCCGCTACCTGAGCCGTAGCTCCCGGCACTTGGGTAATAACAATTACCTGTGGTGGATTGGCATCGGGAAAGAGGTTTTTAGGCAGTGTTATCAGTGCAATAATCCCCATTATAAAAAAAGCTGCTATAATGGAATAGAGCAAATAAGGTCGTTTATAAAAAAATTCAAACATTTTTTAGTCCTTTACTTTTAAACTGTAACCGCTTGTAAGTTTTAACAAAATATCCGGTTTTGCCACAACAATATTTTTTCCCTCAAGATTATCAGAAACAACAACGCCCTGCTGTGCACTTTGAATAATATGCACTTCCTCGGCATTTGCTTTATTCCCCGAAATAACAAGCACATAACTTTTGCCGTTTCGGTTCAGCAGTGCATCAAAAGGCAAAAGAATTGCTTTTGCATTAAATACAAGCACATTGACCTCAACTCTGTCTCCGCTTGTCAAATTTGTATTGCCTGTATATACTTTATACTCAGACAAACCGTTAAAAGTACTGCCAAGAGCAGTAGCATCATACTTTTTACCGCTAAATTCTACACCTTTTATTGGTAAATCACTCGGAACTCTCACTAAAAGAAAAAATCCGTTTTTGGAGCTGATAGCCACAAGAGGTTTTCCCGGAGCACTGATAGCACCCTGATTTGCAAATGTTTTTGCTATGACACCATCCACAGGGGAAGTGATGGTCGCATAGGAGAGATTGTTTCTAAGCTCTATCTCTTTTTGTTTGAGGGCATTGAGTGCAGCCTGCGCGCTTGCTATCATACTCTCTTCTTTTTGCGACTCCTCGATGGACGCACCTTTTACTTTTAGGAGATCAAGCGTTCTCCCATGAGTACGCTCTAAATTTTGCAGAGTAATTTGGGCAGAGTGAAGCTGTTCTTTTACACTTGAGAGCGAACTTTCTATACTTGTCGTGTCAAGCTTTATAAGCAAATCACCTTTTTTGACACGTGACCCGCTTGGCATAATTTTCATAATTCTTGCTGCAATTCTTGCTGAAAGTTTTACATCTTTGTCATTTGCCACTTCTGCCAAATACGGCAGTGTCAGTTGTACCTGTGACATTTTCGGATTCATTTTTGAAACAACTACAGGGTAAATTTTTGCTTTTGGAGTTGCTTTGTCTTTTGCCTGTGCATTTTTAACTGCCTTTACACCCCCAACTACCAGTGCTACTGTAACAACAACACCCAAACCTATTTTTACTATTTTACTCATTGAACCATCTCCTCTATATTATTTGCATATATCACTGCCAACTGCATAAGCGTCTGCCACCTTGTTGCCTCTATTTTGTATAAATTTGCTTCTTGCGAAACAACATCATCTTCATATCGTAAATACTCTTCTGTTGAGAGTCTGCCACTGTTATAATTTACTTTCGCGATTTCTAAAAGTTTTTTCTTATCTTCAACACTGTGTACATACAATTTTTGTGAGTTTTTCAAAAGTTCCAGTGAGTCTTCAAGCATTTTTGCCTGAGCCGTGAGTTCATCTGAAAGTTTTGCGAGTTCTATTTCACCTGCACGCAGCTCTATTTGAGAGAGTTTTATGCTAGCATAACTGTCCATTGCCAAAAGAGGAATATTTAAAACAACGCCGACATTGCCATACTCTTCATTGACATCTTTGTCATTATTATAAGCGGTTGCTTTTGAAAAAGCATAATTGCCATGTGCGACAAGCGTCGGGTAGAGTTTCTCTTTTTCAGCTTTTATACCCAGTCTGTCTGCGCGAAGTTTGTCCTGCAACGGCTGTAGTGCACCCATTTGTCCTTTGCTAAATGATGCAAGTTCATGCATAGACACCGGTTTATCAAGAACTATGCCTGTCAATGTTTGAATTGTACTTATAAGCTTTTTCTTTTCCAATTGTATGTTATTTTTTGCAATTGCCACCTGATTAAGTGCATCGTTTATTTTATAGAGTGCCGACTCCGGTGCTCTGCCGTTGTCAACTTTTATCTGTGTTGTTTTTTGAGTCTCCTGCAATGATTCTTCTTTTACATGTAAAGCTTTAAGCAGTGAATCAAGATATAAATAATTTGCATTCGCGCCTACTATAAGCGCTTCATTTTTCAAAAGATTTATATGCTTTTTTGCCTTTGCACTTTTTTGCAGTGCTTTTGCTTTGTCTGCCGCTGTATAAATAAACTTGACAAAAATTGGCATAGTGAAGTTAGCACCTGTTTTGTAAATATTATAGCTATATGGCTGTGCTATAGACTGATCTGAAAGCATTGGCTTCAAAACATTTGGTGCTATTGGTTTCATATTTGTCGGACTTGAGTAGTTGTCAAAACTACCAAATAAATTCACTTTTGGATATAAATTTGCATAGACTAAATCTTGTTGCACTTCGCTCTTTTGTACCGCTATTTCGTCTGACTTTGTTTGTGAATGGACTTTAAGTGCATCAAAGAGTTGGGACAGGTTTTGTGCGTACATCACAAAAGGAACTGCCAAAGATAAAATTATTTTTTTCATTTAATTAACCTCCAAAGCGGCTTTCACCGTGTTAAAAATATACTCTGCTATTTCATCCATAGGGCACTCACTGCAGGTATCAACTTCACTGTCCATTTGTGCTGCTTGTTTGCGCAAAGGCTGAGTTGTCACCAAAAGATTTAAACTCCCTATAATCATAAAATGAAGCACCATCGGAATAGATTTTTTAAACACACCTTCTGCTTCACCACGACGCAAAATATCGCTCAAAAGCAAAAAGAGTCTTCGCATGCTTGCAAACATCATCTCAGGCAGATGTGCTCCGCTGTCGCTGAGTTCTCGTAGTAACAATGCAGGGAAATAAGGATGTTTTTGCGCGTAGTTTGCATAGGTCTCTATAAACGCATGCAACTCTGATGTAATTGAGTCACAACATTTTTCAGCTTTAATTACCTCTTCATATATAGAGTTAAACAAGCTGCTCATCACAGTTTCATAAAGACCTGCTTTATTTTTAAAGTAGTAGTAAATCAATGCTTTATTGACTTGACTTTCTTTAGCTATATCATCGGCTGTCGTAGCATCAAAGCCGTTTTTTGAAAACAGTGCAATCGCACTTGTCAAAATTTTTGCCTTTGTTGCTTCTGCATCACGTTTTTGTTTTGCCATTTTTTTCTCCCTCATTGCGCATAACTAACTATTTAGTTAATTATAGCAGAGAAAAAATAAATTAATGCTAAAAAATTAAAATTTATAGGAGTACATAAATCCGCCAAAAATATTGACGCCTCTTTCTTCTTTTATATAGTGTGAAGGAATTTCATAGAAAAAACGAAATTTATGATGATTGTAATACAAACTTGCAGAGAGATTTGCCACAGCACTTAAGCCTTCAATATGCACAGCATACCCGTCATTTTTAGCCTTGTTAAATACATATGAATACGCTAAATATTCCCCGTCGGCACCTGCACTCACAGACCACCCAAAGCCCTGCTTTAATCCATCAACACTTACCAAACCGGCCTCTTCTTTTAAATAGGGATAATGAGAGTTGAAGTTATGGACATAATTTTGTCCTATTCTAAAAGCAGTTCCTCCAAAACCCGATACATCAAAAGTCCCAAGCGTCGCACCATAATGATAAAACCAGTCCGCTTGCAGATTTTGTCCGATTTTACCCTGCCACGGCTTTACACCATGGTGGAAAAAGAGGTTAAAAGTGTATCTTGTTCCAAGTTGCGTGTTCCAGCCTTTTGATTCGTCATTACCTATAATTTTATGGAATTTATTTTGTACATACTCAGCCCCTGATTCTTTCCCTACAACGCCTATTTCTATACTGTATTCATTAAAACTGTAAGAATCCCATTCAAAAAGATACGTTGCAAGGGACAAGTAACCTGCATAAGGCAAATCATTATATTGGGGTGTTGCTTTTTCTGTATTAATCGGCGTTAATATAATTTGGTTGATACTCAAGCCTGCATTGTAGTTTTTGGAGTTCTCAAGAGGAAATGAAAGAGTGCCAAGTGATGCTGTTAAAAAATTTGTATATGAATTTTCTTCATTATCTTCAAGCCAGGACAAAGATACACCGTTAGTAAAATGCCCGTCTTCTCCTGCGAAGAAATCATTATACACAACAAAGGAATATTCATCTGCGCGTAAAGAAATAAATAATAGTAAGGATAAAGCAAGTAATTTTATTTTCATAATTACTATGCTACATCATATTGGCTTAAATTAAACCTAATAATGCAATAAATAACACTGGAGGTGTAACAACAAGTCCTACTTTCATATACTCACCCCAGCCGATTTTGACACCTTTTTGTGCGAGTACATGTAACCATAGAAGTGTTGCAAGAGAACCTATCGGTGTCATTTTCGGTCCAAGATTTGAGCCTAAAATATTTGCATAAACCAGTGCTTCATGTCCAGCGTAACCAACTTTGTCTATGGCGATGTCCATTATCATGATTGTCGGCATATTGTTCATTATGGAACTGATTAGAGCCGATAAAAAGCCTGTACCGATGACGGCAGCAACTTCCCCCTGCGCAATGAGTAATTCAATCCATGAAGCAATGATGTCTGTCAGCCCTGCATTTTTTAAGCCGTACACTACAACATACAGCCCGATACTAAACCATACAACTTGCCAGGGTGCGGCTTTTATTGTCATAATCGGTTTAACTGCTTTATAATGGTTTGCGATTGCCAAAAAGAGTAAAGCACCGCCAAGAGCAAAGACTGAAACGGGTAAATGCAGTCTATCCCCTATAAAGTAGCCACCCATTAGAAGTGCCAGGAAACCCCAAGAAAATTTAAACATTGTTTGATTTTTAATGACAGAAGCAGCTTGAGGGAGTTCATCTACGTTTACATGTAAAGGGATATCTTTTCTAAAGTAAACCCATAAAATTGCAATGGAAGCCATAATACTCAGCAGGTTTGGCAGGAACATATTTTTAGCATATTCTACAAAACCAATATCAAAATATCCCACTGTCACAATGTTTGTAAGGTTTGAAATAACAAGCGGATTTGACGCAGCATCACCGATAAAACCGCCTGCCATTAAAAAAGCAAAAATCGGAAGCGGTTTCATTTTAAGGTATTTCATTTTTGCCAGCAAAATAGGCGTCAAAATCAAAGCAGCACCGTCATTGGCAAAAAAAGCTGCCACAACAGCACCGAGAAGTAAAATATAGACAAACATTTTATTGCCGCTTCCACCGCTTAAACGTGCCATCTTAATGGCTGCCCACTCAAAAAAGCCTATTTCATCAAGGACCATTGATAATATGATAATACCTATAAAAGCAAGAGTTGCATCCCAGACGATGTCTATAACGGTGATAACATCATCAAAACTTACGATACCCAAAACTATTGCAACTATTGCGCCAATTACCGCAGTAGTTCCAATTTGTAAGCCCTTGGGCTGCCAAATAATAAAGACCAGTGTTACTAAAAATAAACCAAATGCCAATGCCATAGTTATACCTCTTTTATATAATAATAGTGAAACTATAACTAAATAAAATCCATAAATCAAGATATCTTGATATTAAAACTTAATTCTGATATAATTTTACAAATGGAGTAAACATGGAAATATTTTTAAAAACAGTTTCAGCCTTAAATGATGAAACACGGGTGCTTTTACTACGATTTTTAGATGAATACGGGGAGTGTTGTGTTTGCGATTTGCAAGACTCTCTTGATATGATTCAGTCACGTCTTTCACGACATCTGAAAATTTTAAAAGAGGCCGGATTTTTAAGAGTTGAGCGTAAAGGAACTTGGGCATATTATGCTATTCGTTCACCTCTTGACAGGTTTCGCACAGAAGCGTTAGAAGAGATAAGGCATTTGGATATACAGCTGCCGCCTATAAAAAAATCATCACAAAACGGAGAATGTAAAATATGAGTCAAAAAAAAGAAGTTTTAATACTATGCACAGGAAACAGCTGCCGTTCTATCATGGCTGAGGCACTTGTCAATGCAAAGATTGGTGATTGTGTTCATGCACAAAGTTCAGGTGTCAAAGCAAGCGGCAAAGTAAACCCTCATGCACAAGCACTTTTAGAAAAAAAAGGCTATTGGAGGGATGAGTATCACTCCAAAGTTATAGAAACTATTTTAGATACGCCCTTTGACTTGGTCGTGACTGTATGTGATGCGGCAAAAGAGACCTGTCCTATGTTTCCAAAAGCGGTGAAGACAATACATATCGGCTTTGAAGACCCAAGCGGCAAAGCAGAGCAAGAGTATGAAAAAACTCTTGATTTACTGGAAAAAGAACTGCTGCCAATTATTAAAAAAGAATTATGTGAGGAAAAATAAAATGAAAATAGAAATACTCGGCACAGGCTGTACAAAATGTAAAACTTTGGAAGAAGTAGTGAAGCAGGCAGTTGCCAAAAGCGGTAAATTTGTGCAGATTGAAAAAGTGGATGATATCATGAAAATCATGGAGTACAATGTAGTCAGTACTCCGGGACTTGTAATTGATGGTCAAGTTGTAAGCACTGGCAAAGTCCTTACTGTCGATGAAGTTTTAAAACTCATTAACGGCTAAGACATGTGGAAAGAGAGCGTTGACTATTTAACCAATAATATACTACATTTAGAGGGGCATCTCGGAGATGCTGTTAACTTTTTTATTTACGATACGGTCAAAATTTGGTTTTTGCTTATCACCATCATCTTTATCGTTTCATACTTAAGAACGCACTTCAATACGGAATATGTCCGTGCTCACCTGCAGGGTAAATCAGAGCTTTACGGGAATGTTCTTGCCGCTCTTTTTGGTATCATCACACCCTTTTGCAGCTGTAGTGCAATTCCCCTGTTTCTAGGCTTCATTCAGGCACGTATTCCCATCGGTGTGACTTTTTCCTTTCTTATCAGCGCTCCGATGAACAATGAAGTGGCAATTGCCCTGCTCTTTGGTCTTTTTGGCTGGAAGATTACGGCTATTTACATAGGTTTTGGACTTTTTGTAGCCATCGCCGGTGGTTTTGTCATTGGTAAACTCGGCATGGAAAAATACATCCTCCTTAATGTCAAGCCGATGGAAGGCGAACTTGAGGAAGTCAAAATTACACTTACCATGAAAGACAGAGCAAAAGAGGCATGGGACTATACACTTGATATTTTTAAACAGATATATCTTTATGTTTTAGTCGGTGTGGGTGTGGGTGCTTTTATTCACGGTTACATTCCGGCTGATTTTATTGCCAAATATGCAGGAGCAGACAATCCTTTTGCGGTTCTCATAGCTGTTGTTATGGGTGTGCCGATGTACTCGAATGCAGCGGGCATCATGCCGCTTGTTGAAGTTTTAACGAACAAAGGTATGCTGCTTGGTACGGCATTAAGCTTTATGATGGCAGTCACGGCATTGAGCCTTCCAGAAGCGATGATACTTAAAAAGATTCTACATACCAAACTTATAGCAACTTTTTTCGGTATCGTCGGACTTGGTATTATTGCAATCGGATATTTATTTAATGCGATTTTATCTTAAATAATAAAAATTATCTTTAGTTTAAATTTTAGAGCATTATTACAGTTTGCTATTAGCAAAACTTTGATAGAATTATGTGATAAAAATTAATATACAAGGACATTTATATGTTAGTAACAAATCCAGCTCCAGATTTTACAGCTACAGCAGTTTTAGCTGACGGTTCAATCGTTGAAGACTTTACTTTAAGTGAAAATTACGGTGAAAAAGGTACGGTTGTATTCTTTTATCCGCTAGACTTTACTTTTGTCTGTCCGTCAGAAATTATTGCCTTTTCTCACAGATATGAAGAGTTCCAAAAACGTGGTGTAAATGTTGTAGGTATTTCAGTTGACTCACAATTTTCTCACTTCGCATGGAGAGAAACTCCTGTAAGTGAAGGTGGAATCGGCCGTATCAACTTCCCGTTAGTTGCAGACTTAACAAAAGATATCGCTCGTGATTTTGACGTTCTTTTAAACAATGCAGTTGCACTACGTGGTTCATTTCTAATCGATGACAAAGGAATCGTACGTCATGCAGTAGTAAATGATTTACCACTTGGACGTAATGTTGATGAAATGTTAAGAATGATTGACGCACAACAATTTACTGACGAGTTCGGTGAAGTTTGTCCTGCCGGCTGGCAAAAAGGCGACGAAGGTATGAAAGCTGACACTGAAGGTGTTGCTGAGTACTTGGCAAAACACGAATCAGAGTTATAATAACTTTAAGGACAGAGAATCTACTCTCTGTCTAACTTCTTCAAAGCTTTTTCACTCGCTTTATTTGCTCTATCATAATAGCCATCATCTTGATGTGATGCACATGCAGTGAAACTGCCAACTACTACCAATATTGCCAATAGTAAACTTTTATGCAGCAACAACTTGATTCCTTCCATTTTCTTTCGCTCTATACAAAGCTTTATCTGCTTTTTTTACTAACTCTTCTCTTGACTCTGACTCTTCGTACTGTGCGACACCTATACTGATTGTAATTTTATATTTTCCATCTATTACAGATACTTCGACTATCTTTCTAAGTTTTTCAGTAATTACAAAAGCTTCCTCTTTACTTGTATTTTCAAGTATAATAACAAACTCTTCACCACCCCAACGACCAAATATATCAGTAGTTCGAATATGATTGGATACCAAACGACTTAAAGCTTTCAAGACTCTGTCCCCTGCATCATGTCCATAAGTATCATTAACAGTTTTAAAGTTATCTATATCAAACATGAATATACAAAATGGCTCTTTATAACGTCTATATCGCGCTATTTGAATATTGATCGCCTCATCTATTTTATATCTGTTATATATCTTGGTTAAACTGTCTATGGTTGCCAACTTCTTGAGCTTTTTTTCCATTTTAATACGACTTGTGATATCTGTACTTGTTGCAACAAAATTTTGAATAGTCTTGTTTTCATCAAATAATGGCGTAATTTTCAAATCTGCATAATAAAGCCTGTCATCTTTTGTTTTATCTATAACGATACTATGGTAGTTTTTCCCTGATAATATAGTCCCCCATAGATTTTTATAAAATTCATTCGTATGCTTTCCTGATTTGAAAATATTTGTTTTACTCCCTATAAGTTCACTTTTGTCATAGCCTGTTTTCAAGGTGACTGAATCATTGACATATTCTATAATACCGTTAGCATCCGTAATCAAAACCATATCATCAGTTTGTTCTAAGGCTTTTGCAAGTAGTTGAACCTTTTTACGTTTATGTGCTGTTTCTTTATCCAAGTGATGCACTTCATCTTCTAGTTCTTTGTATTTCGTCACATCTTTGTAAAAGACTATTAACTCACCGCTTGGTAATTTTCTTACACTGTTGTAACGCCAACTATTTACTTTTTCATCTTTGTAGAGTCTTGTATCAAGTTCTCTTGGCTTGCCGTCTTCATAAACATTTAATAAAATATCAAAAAGCCCAAAATCTTTTACTCCTGGAAAAGCTTCTGTTAACTTTTTTCCTACTACTTCTTCTTTGGAAATATGTTCAGTCTTCTGGGCATTTTTATTAAAGTCTACAATGACAAAATCACCCTCTTCAAATTTGTAAATAGCGACATTCTCAGGAATTTCATCTATAGCAATAGTAACATTTTTGCTTGTATCTTGCATCTAAAACCCCCTTTTCTCACATATTTAAGTAAATGATAACTTTTATTTTCTGCTAAAAAGCTTAATTACTGTCTTTTACTCACCAATATACCGCCAAGCACAATAAACAATATACCTAAAAACGTCAATGTATCCGGGAAATTATCGCCAAGCAGAGTGCCAAAACCGATAGCAAAAGGGATATTTGTGTAACTTACAACCCCTACAATACTTAAGTTCGATGCACTGTATGCTTTGGTTAAGAGCCATTGCGAAAGCGTAGAGATAAATGCCATTAAGATAATTAACAGCCATACATGTAAAGTATTAGGGAGAATAAATTTAGGAAATAAAAACTCCAGTGATGCAGGTGCATGAATAAAAGGTGCCGTTAAAAACAACAGTGCGGGCAAGAGTGTTCCCATACCTACAAAAGAGAGCACTATCACGCGCGAGTCATAAATGTCTTTTATTTTTTTTATGGTTGTATAAGCAGCAGCTGCAAAAAAACCGCCCAGTATTCCTAAAAAATGGGCATACGAGAAGCTCATACCAAAAGGTTTAACAATTAGAACAACACCCAAAAAACCTATGAGCAGTGCAAACAGTGTTCGCCTGTTCAAATGCTCATGTAAAAGAAAATAAGCGAAAAGTGTCACAAAAAACGGCGAAGTTTTGTTCAGCGTTATTGCCTCACCCAGCGGAATAACCGTAATCGTATAAAAAAACAAAATCATTGCCATAAACCCAAAAAGCCCACGGGTAAAAAGCATATGAATTTTACCGCCTGTGAGTTTTGGCGCAGTATGTTTGAGTGCATAGAATATAATAAAAACACCGATAAAATTACGGAAAAAGACAATTTCCAAAGCAGAAATATCTTCTGAGAGTATTTTTGTCAATGCCCCGTTAAGTGCAGAAATCAAAGCACTTCCAAGCATAAAAAGCACGCCGCTGTCTACTTTTTTCAACAACTTTGCTCTTTTTGAGTAAATATCATAGCTTTTGGGTTTACATATGCCAAATCATACCATTGTTTACTTGGTGCGATGAGCGTTAGTCTTGCAGGGTTTGATGAACGTGAAAGTGCTACATAAAATTGTGAGGGTGCAAAAATTTCATTCGTGTCAATAATTAAATCTTCTATGCTCATTCCCTGCGATTTATGTATAGTTATGGCAAAAGCAAGCTTGATTGGAAACTGATACACGGTAAAAATATTCTCTTCAACCATCTCTTTTTTTCCCTCGACGCTTTTTTCTTTCCATTGTGCTTTACTTTGGGCAGTCGGCTCGAGTTTGACAACCTTGCCATCACTCTTTTGCACATATACATAACTTGCATCCACATTCACGACAACACCGCGCTCTCCGTTAAAATAGTTCCATGAATTGCGTGTAAAAAGCACCGGAGCGCCAACTTTTAATGCAAGTTCTTTATCTATTCTTGCATCATCCATAAAACGCTCTACTTCTTTGTCTTGTGTTGATTTAAGGTGTTTTACGACCTGTGCTTCCTTTACATGTAAAGCCTCGTCTATAAAATCGAGCTGGGTTTTGTTATGTTTTGTAGCCGAAATATTTTTTCCGAACAAAAATGTAAACTGACTCAGATCATTTGGCAGAGGTTTTATAAATTCATTGAGTTGATTATGTACTGCTTCATTAATAGTTCCAAATCGTACCGCATGTAAAAGTTCTATAAAACGCAAATCATCCGTTCTGTAGATATGCGTCAACTCTACTTTTTCAAAGGCAAAATTTTTCCATGAAGGCGATTCAAAAGCAAACTTGACTTCACCGTAACCGCGGACAACCGGAGGAAGCTGTAAAAAATCACCTACGACCAGTAGCGAACCGCTAAATCCTGCCTGATTCAAACGCAGTTCTATCATCTCAAAAAGCGTATCACTCACCATAGAAATTTCATCTATGACGATTAAATCCATACTCGATATGAGTTTTTTTATCTTTTTTTTGATTTCGTATTTTGCATTGTTTTGCAGTTCTTCTACATCTGAAGCGATTCCAAGATCAAAAAAGCTGTGCAGTGTCTGCCCGTTTATCAGTGTTGCTGCCATTCCTGTTGAGGCAAGCTTGGCAACTTTTTTGGCTTCGCTTTCATACTGCTTGATAATCTCTCTTGTAATAGTGGTTTTTCCAACACCCGCACCGCCGGTTAAAAAAACGTTTTGTTTATTGTGTAGTTTATCAAGTATTAGATCCATGTAATTCATAAACGGATAATATCTACTCTTAGTATAATATTAGATTAATAACTGTATACTATTAGTTAATATATTTTAGGGACATTCAATATGAGTGAAAAAATTTTAATAGTAGAAGATAATAAAACACTTGCAAAGCTTATCGCAAAAAAAATTCAAACAAGTTTGGGCATAGAAGTGGATGTAGCCTACACTTTAGCAGAAGCAAAACTTTTCATAGCACGCTACACATATTTTGTTACCCTTTTGGACATAAATCTCCCAGATGCTCCCAATGGAGAAATCGTTGATTATGTAACGAAAAAGAAGATTCACGCTATGGTTTTAAGTGGTAATATAGATAAAGAATTTAGAAAAAAAATTCTTAAAAAAAATATCATTGATTATGTCAATAAAAGCGGTGTAGATGATATAAACTATATTATTCATACTATACAGCGCCTGCAAAATAACCAAAAGCACAAAGTTCTTGTCGTTGATGATTCAAGAATATTTAGACAGCAGATGCAGACAATGCTGGAGAATCTTTTTTTTAATGTGATAAGTGTTGCACATGGAGAAGAAGCTATCGGTATGCTTCAAGCTCAGCCCGACATCTCCCTTGTACTGACTGACTACCATATGCCTGTAATGGACGGCTTAGAACTTACCATTCAAATCAGAAAAACATATACTAAAAATGAACTCTGCATCCTTGCGTTGTCCTCGAATGAAGATGAAGAAATAACCGCACTATTTTTAAAACACGGTGCAAATGATTATGTAAAAAAACCTTTTTCAAAAGAGGAGTTTTCCTGTCGTGTGAATAATTCTATAGAGGCTTTGGAAAATATACAAATGATAACAAACTATGCAAATCGTGACTATCTGACAGGTCTTTACAACCGCAGATATTTTTTTGAAACAATCAATGAATATATTGATGAAATTAAAGACAGCGGTGAAAAATTTTCCATCGGGATGATAGATATAGACCATTTTAAAAAAATCAATGACACCTACGGTCATGATGTGGGAGATAAAGTCATTACCGCACTTGCTGACATACTAAGAAGTTCTACAAATCCACATGATGTAGTTGCAAGATTTGGCGGTGAAGAATTTTGTGTTGTACTTAAAAATATAAATCAATACAGCGCACACGAAATTTTTAACAGACTCAGAGAAGAGGCAGAAAAATTCTCTTTTCATTTAAAAGATGAACAGTATATCAATTTTAGTGTCTCAATCGGGGCGCTACTCTTTAATGAAGAAGAATCTCTTGAAGAAAATATAAATGCCGCAGACATGCTTTTGTACAAAGCAAAAGACAATGGCAGAGATCAAGTTGTATTTGAAGCTTAATCCAGTTTTACAAGAGTTCCAAAAGGGATTTCTTGTCCATTTGCGCTCACCCATTTTACTTCATATTCTGGTCTGTTTTGAGGAAAAGCTCCGTCTAAATCTGTAAAATACAAAAGTAGTTTCACATCATCAAAATTCTCATTTATAAAATGAAATACCGGACGAAAATCTGTTGCTCCACCGCCTTTTACATCAACTTCTAACACATCTCCGCTGTAAAAAGTTTTATGTGAGCGAATTTTTTCATCACAGACTAAAAGCTCTATTTGATAATTTTGCACCAAGGTCATCAAAAAATTAACTTCACTCAAAAACTCATTTAAAAGCACTTCGTCAATAGAACCTGAGCTGTCAACTGCAATAACAAGACGAAAGGTTTGAGAAACATTTGAGGGCAGATAAATTCCGCTGTAAAGCAGCTTTTTTGACGGCGGCATCACTACATAGTCATCTCTGAAGTATTTATCAAGTGCAACCCTCAGCTCATTTCGCCAGTCAATTTTTCCAAAGTCCTTCAGTTGAAAGAAACGTTCAATCATTGCCGGTGCTTCACCTGTCTGCATTTTAGATTCTAAAAGGCTAATGGCTTCTTGGGCAAAAAGCTGCTCTTGCAGGATTTCTTCTTCTAGTTCCTGTTGTGTCTGTTGGTTGTTTTGCTTTTCATCATTTTTTTCGTTCTCACTGTGTTGTACGTCATCCACATCATCAGCTTCGTATTCCAAATTTTCATCATCACGCAGGATATCATCTTTGAGCTCGGCATAAATCTCTTCGGCATACATGCCGCTGAAGCGTTCTCTGTACTGTGCACCGTAAGGCATATCAAGACCGTTTTGCACAAGCATATCATTGACTGCCATATCGGTGGCCATCTGCCACAGCCATCCGCTGCGGTTGTTTTTTCGCATCTCATGAGCCAGACTCGTATGCATCGCTCCGTTGGCAAAAACAAACTCCATTTCTGAGAGTTCTAAATTCTGCAGATAATCACTGTTGATTTCAAGGTTTTGACCATCATTTTTAAATGCTTCTATATCGTCATTTATAACAACCGAAATTTTGGAAGCAAGCGTCCCAAAATAGGGATAATCTACTAAGAGTTTTGCTTTTGCCTGAGATATTTTCTTTTCTGTGTTTTGCATATTCTTTTTGAAAAGCTTCCTACTCTAAAAGATAAGAAAACTTTCTCACCCACTCTTTAAAGACCTCTGAGCCTTCCATTGTAATGCCTGCGCGCTGTAGATCCTGTGCAATCATAACGGCAAATTCTCCTTTGAGTTCGAGCGTGTAACACAGTAGATTTTCCAGACGCTGCGAACTAGGGTTTTGCAGGTAATGACTCACAATGCCTGAACTCAGAGCATATAAAACATCTACCTCTTCACCGTAAGTAAAATCTTCTCCATTGAGTATCGTCTCAATATCAGGCAGTCTGTCCATAACTTTTAAAAAACTCAAAAATGAAACAGCCGCGTCACGCCCTACGGCACCGCTTATAGTATCTAGCAGCAATGCCTGCGCAAGAGAACTTTTTAAAATATTACCGACATATTCCCAGCTTCTCGGTGTTGCAAAACTTTTGCTCTCGTTTTTTGCATCAAAAGTAAAAAGATGCTCGTTTTTGTAGCTGATATAGGCAATAATTCTGCTGTCAAGCCCGTATTTATACGCCCATTCCCGCCAATCATCCACGCTCACTTCAAGCTCAAAATGCACAAAGCGGTTTGCCAGCGGTGCGGGCATTCTGTATGTCACACCTCTATCGCCCTCACGGTTTCCGGCTGCTACAATTGCCCAGCCATCAGGCAGTTCATACTCACCTACACGCCTGTCAAGTATAAGCTGATATGCCGAAGACTGTACGGCTGGTGCTGCGGAGTTAAGTTCATCTAAGAACAATATGCCTCTGCCTTCACGCGGCAAAAATGCCGGTGGCGCCCAGAGTGCGGTATGTGATTCTTTATCATAAAAAGGAATGCCTTTTAAATCCGTCGGGTCCATCAACGCCAAACGCAAATCGATGAAATCCAAATCATTTTCCTGTGCAATCTGCTTGACGATAGATGACTTTCCAATCCCCGGTGCTCCCCACAAAAACGTAGGCACTTTTTGCAGCACAAGTGCCTGTAGTGCCTGACTTAATTCTCCTGCTCTCATACTAACCATCCTATATTTTGACTCTGTATATATTTTCCAAAGGCTTCATTTGTTTTTACCGCACGCTCAAAACGGCTGTCAAGCTGCAGCTGATACAAAATATCAACCGGTGTGTTCTCATTTTTTGCCAGATTATAAAGAATTTTCTCGTCTTGACTCTGTGCAAGCTCTTGTAAAATACTTTGAGGTGTTGCACTGTTTGCACTCAATGCTTCATTGTACCCACCTTCTTTATACGCATTTTGTAAAATATCTACAGGTGTTGCACGGTTTATATATAATGCTTTTTTTATTTCCTCACTCTTTACATGTAACAAGAGTTTGCATATACTTACATGTAAACCTCTATTTTGCGCTAAAGCAAGATGCACTTGTTCTTCATTTAAACTAAAAAGTTCTTGCTGCATGACCTCACTAAGTGTTTCATTCGCTGCCAAAAAAGTTTTATATGCGCTTAAAAACCCAAACAACTCATCGTCAAGTTTGGTGTTTTGCGCCACGACGGCTGCCAAATCTTCATATTTTATCAGTTCGTGTATTATGCTTTTATCTAAATTAGCATTATAAGCCATTGCCTCTTTTACCGAGTCATCACCTTTTTTTAAAAATATTTTATGCACACTTCTCGGTGTTTTTTCATGCATCGCAAGTGCTTTCATGATTTTTGGATGTTGTAGAGCAGGTGTAAGCTGTGCTATTGCCTCTAAAAGCTGCTCATTGTCAGTTTGTGCTATAAGATGATAAATGCCCGTTGTAGCATACTGCACATTATGGTTTCTCTCTATATTTTCATAAAATCTGCCGATAAGCGCGGCGGAGACATCGCGGTTGTCATCATTTTCAAAAAAATCTTCGCCCTCAAATGAGTACATTTTTAAAAGTTTGAAAAAAAGAGTATCGTCAATACAGCTGTTTTGTATAAAACTTTTAAGTCGCATCTTGTCATTTGAGAGTTTCAGACTCATAAGCAGTGTATCATTATCTATCTCTTGTGCTAAAAGCTTTTCGAAAACATCTATATTTATAAATTCATATCTTTTTTCCTCATAAAATGCATCACTCATATTTTGCTCATAAGGACTCATCATACGTCCCTCTACAATGAAACGTACATCATCACCCGTCTCTTGCGCTATTGAGATGTTATGAAACTTTAGCTGTGAGAAAAACTCATCTTCGCTAAATGCCCTGCTCTTTCCAAGCAGTAATATAGTTGTATTTTTTAAATCCTGTAAATTCATATGCAAATTATACACAGATTTTCACTTTTTAATATTTAGTGTTATAATCAACAAAAGATGTTTAAGGAATAACAAATGAAGTTATATGCTCCATGGGAAAAGGCTTTTGAAAAAATTTCTACTCCGTTAGAAAATTTTATTCATGCACAGACTACCACAGGTCTTATCCTGTTTTTTACGACTATTATTGCGCTTATACTGGCAAATTCTCCATTTGCAGAAACCTATCAACATATATTTCATATTCCTATAGCTATTAGCATAGGTTCATGGCAGCTTTCACAATCACTGAGCCACTGGATAAATGACGGACTGATGACCTTCTTTTTCTTTTTAGTCGGCCTTGAAATAAAAAGAGAAATTCTCATCGGCGAGCTCTCAAATATTAAAGTCGCCATTTTACCTATTTTAGCAGCTATCGGCGGTATGATTTTTCCCGCACTTATCTATATGAGCATCAATGCAGACTCCCCGGGTGCAAATGGCTGGGGTATTCCTATGGCGACAGACATCGCTTTTGCCATCAGTGCTTTAGTCATTTTGGGGCACCGTGTCTCGCCTGCTCTTGTCACCTTTCTTATAGCCCTCGCCATTGTTGATGACCTGGGTGCTGTTGTGGTCATCGCAATTTTTTATACCGAGCAGATTCATCTGCTGCCTCTCTTTTTAGCAGGTGTTTCATTTCTTATTATGGTCAGCTTTAACCGCTTCGGTATTCATATGATACTGCCTTATCTTATTATCGGAACTTTTATGTGGCTTTTTATGCTTGAATCAGGTATTCATGCCACTATTGCAGGTGTTATAGCCGCTTTTGCAATCCCCTCTAAACCAAATTATACACCTGTTGATTTTACCGCACATACAAAAAATCTGCTAGAAGAATATGACAACTATCCTGTTGCCACCGACCATACAATGCACGAAAAACAAAAAGCGATTTTACAAAACATAAAAGACAAAATTAATGCGGTCAGCTCTCCAGCTGCAAGGCTTGAACATACACTGCATCTCCCCATAGGTCTGATTGTCATTCCTCTTTTTGCGCTCGCAAATGCCGGTGTCAGTTTAAATTTCACAGCACTCAGTGACAGTCTTGCTGAGCCGGTCTCTTTAGGAATTATTTTAGGGCTTTTAGCAGGGAAAATTATTGGCATTTTCGGGGTTTCGTATTTGAGTATTAAACTCAGCATCGCAACACTCCCGCAAAACAGTACAATGAGTCAGCTTTTTGGTGTGGCAGCCCTTGGAGGTATTGGTTTTACTATGAGTATTTTTGTCGCCGAGCTTGCTTTTGCCCATAGTGAAGAACTGCTTATTCACGCCAAAGTCGGTATTTTACTCGCTTCTATGTTTGCAGGATTTATAGGTTTTATCTGGTTGCGATTTATTGCAAAACCTCCGACAAAATCAGGCACTTCTTTGTAGAGCAGAGGACTGTCCAAGTCTACATATTTTATAACATCTCTGTATGCAAAACAAAGCGCATATGCAGCGCAAATCGAAACAGGACCTTCAAGCATCGAGCCGAGCATACACCCTATATTTTTCTCTCGTGCAAACTCTAAAATCTCTTTTGCCCTGCTGAGTCCGCCGCACTTCATCAGCTTAATATTTATCATGTCCGCACAGCCATTTTCATAAACTTTTTTTACATCTTCAAGTGTAAATACGGCTTCATCTGCAAGTATGGGAATTTCTGTTGAGTGACTTATAATTTTAAGACTCTCCAAATCATCCGCAATTACAGGCTGCTCAATCAAGCTTACATGTAATCCCTTAACTGCCTCAATATAATATAATGACGTCTCAAGATTCCATGCCTGGTTAGCATCTATAAGCAGTTGTGAGTGTGGAAGTTTTTTGGCTATTGCCTTTGTGACATCTACCGCATGATTTATGTCACTGCCAAGCTTGACTTTCAAAATATCAAAACCGTTATTATAGGCTGTTTGTGCATCTTGTAGCATTGTATCGGCATCATTAAGACTGATAGTAACATCCGTTTTTACGCAAGAGAAATCTTTTGCCCCAAAATATTGCAGCAAAGTCTCTCCTTTTTGCTCTACCATAAGAGCAACAATCGCCATATCAAGAGCAGCTTTTGCGCTTGAACCCATTGCCTTTACATGTAAAGACTCCAAAGCTTCCAAAAGCGGCAACCCGAGTAGTTTTTCTTTTATAGATTCGATAGAAGATATAATACTCTCTAAATCTTCGCCCGTAATCGCTTTGGTAGCAGGTGCTTCTCCATAAGCAGTTGCTCCGTTGTTGCATGTAAGCTTGACCCGTACAAACTCGACATTCTCCACCCGCCGCAAAGCAGTTGCAAAAGGAGTACGAAGCGGTATTTTTTCTATGTTTGTTTGTATATTTTTTATTTTCAATAATTGTACTCAGATTTAAATTTTAGTATCAATGATAATGACTATTTAATTAAAAATTGATTAAGCTTTTTTTTATCACTTCAAATTGGAAGATAATATGCTACACCGATTAATAAAATAATTACACCAAGCCAAATTATAGGAATAAGCCTGTATTTCATCTCAACAGCTCTTAGACCCATAAAATAATCACTTACCAACATTCCTTTTATAAAGGTAGTTAACAACAATACAGCAACTAAAGAAGTACTAATTAATTTAAGGTAACCTAGTAAATAAGCAAAAATTGTCAGTGCAACTAAAATGATCCATACATATTCCAAAGTTCTTTTACGATTTATCATTTTGCAGCCCTTATCTTATTATATACACAAGCGGAAAAAGTACAATCCACAATAAATCAACCATATGCCAATAAGAGGCACCCGATTCAAATCCACCCGTGTCATCTGGTGTATAGCCTGAAATTTTTGTCCTTTGACGGATGTTAAAAAGGATAACGGTTCCCAAAACAACATGCATAAAATGAAACATAGTAAGCAATAGATAAAACATAAAAAACTTGTTTGTACTCAGCGTTATACCTTCCCCAAAAATATGTGCAAACTCCGCACCTTTTATAAATACAAAAGCAGCACCACAGGCGATAGCAAGCAGAAGCCATACAGAGGCTTTCTTGTTTGACTCCTCTACATTCTCTTGCGTCATCGTCTGCATAAAATGCACACCCTTTGCAACAAAATAACTGCTTGTAATAAGAATAAAGGTATTAATAAATCCCGATGTTTGGTTGAGCATCAACTGCGATGTGTTAAACATCTCAATATTTTCTCTTCTTGAAAAGGCATAGCCAATGAAAAAAAGACCGAATGTTAAAAGTTCAACGTAAATAATAATCCAAATGCCAAAATCTCCGGGAGGATATTTTTCTTTAAGGCGCATAGTTTTAGACATCACTACTCTTTGCAAAATGAAGTGTTATAAGCTTTTGCAGCACTTCAAGAACATCTTCCTCATCACTTAAAGATTCTACAATAGAGTGCATACATGCCTGATAAGGATCAAACCCTTTTGTGATGAGTTTTCCTGCATAAATAAGCAGTCTCGTTGATACTGCTTCTTGAATGTCGGTATCGTCCAAGCTTCTAATTTCACTTGCAATATCTACAAGTTTTTGTGCCGTCTGTGCATTAACGCCACTCTCTTTTATCAGTACTTCTTTTTCAATCTCCGGTTTAGGATAGTTAAAGCTCAAAGAGATAAAACGCTGTTTTGTACTTGGTTTCATCCCTTTAAGAACATTTTGATATCCGGGATTATAAGAGACGACAAGCATAAAATCAGGATGCGCTTCTATTACCTCTCCTGTTCTGTCTATTGGCAATACTCTACGATAATCAGCAAGAGAATGTAGTACAACAGTAGTATCTTTTCTAGCCTCGATAATCTCATCAATATAACAAATCCCACCGTTTCGTACAGCTTTTGTAAGCGGACCATCCTGCCAATAAGTACCCTTTTCACTTATAAGATGGCGACCGACCAAATCTGCCGCACTCAAATCATCATGACATACGACGGTATAAACATCACGACCAAGTTGCTCGCCCATAGACTCAATAAATCGTGTCTTTCCACATCCTGTCGGCCCTTTGATTAAAACAGGCAGATTCATCTGCGCGGCAGCACTAAAGAGTTCCACCTCATTTGATTGGGGTAAGTAGTAAGTTTGTGACATAATTATTCCTTATTTCGTTAAATTTATATAGACTTCTGTCAGTACTTTTGGCAATTTTTGTCCATCACGTACAATGGCATAACCATTTTGACCAAAAAGATAATTCAAATACTCTTTAGCATCTAAATCAATCGTAATACAAAAAGGAGTAATTCCTTTTTTCTTTATCTCCTGGAGTGCTTTTTTTGTATCTTCAATACCATAACGCCCGTCATATCTGTCTTCATCATTTGGCTTACCGTCACTTATGATGAGCAGCAGTTTATTTGCACTTTGCTGTTTATCTAAAATCTTTGCACTTTCACGAATGGCAGCTCCCATTCGGGTATAGTATTGTGGTTTTATACTCTCTATTCTTCCCCGTATCAACGCATCATACTTGTCTTTAAAGTTTTTTATGATGTTAAAATAGACCTTTTTGTTTTGCAGTGAAGAAAAAGTATAAATTGCAAATTTATCCTCGAGTTTTTCCAAGGCCTCACTAAAGACCATCAATGAGTCTTTGATAACATCAATAATACGCAGCTCCTGAGTTATGCCACCTTCTGTTGAGAGTGAGATGTCAGCTAAAAGCAATGTGGACATATCCCGTGTTTTTTTCTCATATGTAGTGTAGAAGTTTTGATGATGCATTGACTTGTTTTGATGCGACATATACTCTATCCAGCTATCCATATTGAGCTCATCACCATAAGGCAAACGGTCGTTTTTAATGCGGTCAAGTTGTAAAAGGTCAAGTTCACCCTGAATTTTTTTTACAGTTTTTTTCAGTCGCCTAGGCAGTTCTATGGGAATAACATTGAGTGTCACCTGCGGTAAAATACGAGCATATTTTAGCAAATAATCTTGTCTTTTATAATCCCACTCATCTACAAAATGACCTTTGCCTAACGGATAAGTTACTGTATTGTCAGGTAAAAGTTCCAAGTCCATTTTAATACGCGCTGAGAGATTTGCCTGTTTTTGTCCGACTGTTATCTCATCTAAATCTTCAGCATGATAAAGCGCATCTTCATCAAAGCTGTCATCTTCACATCTGTCTACATTTACCTGTTCAAAGATGCTCATCAAAGATTCAGGTAAAAAAGCCAAAAAGCCGTCTGTTTCATGTTTATCGTCAATCTGATTCGCCTGCTTTTTCATATGCAGTTCTTCAGACTTATCTTTGTCTTCTTCTCTTGTTAGTTCTTCATCCCCGCTGTCAACATTGTTCGCATAACTCAGTGTAATCGAGGGCGGATATATCCACAAAGGATTTGGATAATCATCTATTAAATCTTGATTTGATTGTTCATCTAAAGATTTAAGAAATGATAATTGTTCATATTTATCCATTAAATACTGACTTGCACTCTTGTAAAAAACGTCAAATCCACTGTATCTTTTTGTGAGGTAGTACATAGCCTGTTGATTTTTCTCTATAAAACTATTGTTTGTAACATTCTCTATTTGTGCTGCCATAGCTATAAGCCAATAGTAAAGCATTTCATTCTCTTGCTTTGTAGAAAAGTATGCAAATGATGCAGGCAGATAAACAGATTCTTCATCCTGCCATGTTAAAAAAAACTCTTTACCCAGAAACGATATCTTTTCTAAGAGTGTTCTAGAAGTTTCGACATATCTTTTGTCGGTGATTTGCAGTTCTTTTGCTTTTTCACCACCCATAAGGCGGTGAAAAATATGTAAAGGCTTAGAAATATCTTCAAAATAGACTCTTTTGTCTTCATGAAATTTATGGACTTTTTTGTTGAGATATTTATCCCATACTTTGCCCATACTCTCTTCAAATTCCAGCCAATAATGAAGCATTTTCATCTGCTTATACTTTTGCAGGTTCTACTGCAGGTTCTTTTACAAAAAAACTGTAAAAGTACGTCAGTAAGCCTGTAAAAACAAGAAAACCAAAAGCAAGTCGAACCATATAAATCCCTGCAATAGATTCTTGAGAATCCATAAATCCTATTAAGTTTGTTCCAACTCTTTGATCAAAAATTTGAACAAGACCGGCAATACTCAGTGCAAGCGTAAGACCGACCATACCTATATTCATCATCCAAAATGACGCTAATTCTACTTTTTGTGCTTTTGCACAGTTTCCATAAGGACGACCTCTTAAAATCGGCATAGCATAAGAAATCACTGTAAAAACAATCATGACATACGCACCATAAAATGAAAGGTGACCATGTGCTGCAGTTAACTGCGTACCATGTGTGTACATATTAACAGGTGCTAAAGTGTGAAAAAATCCCCAAACACCGGCGCCTAAAAATGCCATTACGGCAGTACCTTTTGCCCATGTAAGTGCCATTTTATTTTTATGCTCTATCTTTCTTTCTCTTGCCATAGTAAATGCAAAAAGAATCATGAGTAAAAATGGTAAAGGCTCAACGGCTGATGAAATAGATCCTATCCACAACCAATATTCAGGAGCACCCATATAGAAAAAGTGATGTCCCGTTCCAAGGATTCCAGATACCATTGTCATAGCGATGATAAGATATAGCCATTTGTCAATATGCTCTCTGTCAACACCTGTCACTTTAATAAGGACAAAGGCTAAGATTGCACCAAGAATCAATTCCCATGTTGCTTCAACCCATAAGTGAACCGTAAACCACCAGAAAAACTTGTCTTGAATTAAATTATCCGGAACATAAAATGCAAACAGAAAAAAGACTGCAAGACCTAAAAGACCGGTAAGCAAAACTGTCGTAATAACTGTTCTTCTTCCTTTAAGTATAGTCATAGCCGTATTTAAAATATATGATAAAACGACTATAACAATACCTACTTTTGTCGGTAAGGGCTGTTCTAAAAACTCTCGACCCATAGTTGGTAGAAGGTTGTTAAATGTCCACTCTGTTAATGTAGCATAAGGCACAAAGAGATACCCTAAAATCGTAGCAACACCCGCTGCTGCAAAAATCCAAAATGTAATAATAGCCAGTTTTGGGCTCCAAAGCTCACTCTCGGTCTCTTCAGGAATAAGGTAATAAGTAGCACCCATAAAACCAAACAACAAAGTTACAATAAGTAAGTTTGTATGTACCATTCTTAAAACATTAAACGGTATAAGCGGAAATAAAAAATCTCCCCAAACATACTGAATACCCATTAAAATACCAAAAAGAATTTCTCCGGCTAAAAGCGTCAATGCAAAAATAAAATACGGTTTTGCGACCGCTTGTGAAGTGTATTTCATATCTTTTTCCTATCCTTCTATGGTCGGTGGCCACTCATTGGCATTTACTTTAGATGTCCATATAAGGAAATCAGCTAAATTGTTCACCTCTTTGTCGGTTAAATGAAATTGAGGCATTTTTCTTCTGTTTGGCGTATCCAGAGGTTGTGCAGCCATCCAGCCCTGCATATATGCTTTAAATGCGCCTTCATCACCGCCGCCTCTTCTTTGAAATACATTCATAAGCTCCGGTGCATAGTATGCTCCTTCTCCTATAAGTGTATGACAACCAACACAGTCATTCGCTTCCCAAAGTTTTTTTCCGGCAACAACACTCGCAGTCATATTTTGCTGATTTGATCGTTTAGGAATTTGGTGTACAGTATCAAAAGAGAGTGCAATAAATATCATAAGTGCGAAAGTACCGCCACCGTAATAGATATTTTTTGCCATACTTTTCGTTATACGCTCAGTCATAAATCATCCTTTTTTAATTTCTACTTATGAGTAGTAATTGGAATATTAGCAGAAAAATTTTAATTCTACCTTTAAGTAGTAATTGTTTTTGCCTATTATGCTATAATTTACAAAATCAAGACAAAAGGAATCAAATGCAGCTGAGTAAAAGTGCACAATATGCCATAAGAATTTTAGCTTATATGGCTGATCATAAAGATTCAAAACTTTTGAATGCAACTGAACTTTCAGAAACTCTTTTAATACCTTATAAATTTTTAACTAAAATAATGACTGAAGTAGTAAAATCCGGTTTGGTTGTGTCCATAAGAGGAAGGGATGGCGGTTATTCATTTGCAAAGCCGCCTTCTGAAATTATGGTGAGTGAAATTTTAGATATTTTTCATGATTCTATTAAAGATGAACAGTGTGTTTTGGGCATTGGTTTTTGTAATGGTATGTGCAAATGTGCTCTTCATGATCAATGGATGGAGCCAAAACATTTAATGCAAAAAATGTTTCAAGAATCTACACTAGAAGAAATTGCCGGACGCGGTTGTAAAATATAATAAAACACTCCCAACCAAAAGCCCGCCGAACGTTCCTATTAAATACCCCATGATTGCCATAAGTACGCCTATGCTTACGAGTGCTTTGTTATAAGTTGCTGCTAAAATCGGGGCTGAGGCTACACCGCCTATGTTTGCTAAAGAGGCGACTGAGATGCTAAAGAGGTCTAGTTTGAATATTTTTGCACCCGCGAGCATTATCAATGCGTGAATAAGTAAAATAACGAAACCTGCTAAAACATACATACCAAGACCGTTGAAGTTTTCTATGACTGCACGGGAGCCTATGAGGGCTATTAAGATGTAGAGCATGGTTGTTGCCACTTCACTTGAGCCGTTGATAAAACGCAATTTTGTAAAAGAGCCGATTACGCCTAAGAGTGTAGAAAAGAGCACAATGCTTGTCGTGGTGTTGAGTATGACAAGCTTTGAAGCAACTAGTTGACTCAGCAGTGAAGCGCCAAGAGCAAGCACTATTAAAAGCCAGTATCTTTTAGCACCCATAGAACAGGCACAGCCGATTTTGTCTAAGTATGCCAACTTCTCTTCACTTTTTGTAAATCTGTTAAAAAATTTGGCAAAAGGCACTAAAAAGAGCAGCAGCATTACCCAAAGCGTATAGTTGACACTGTCCACGACAAGTGCATATGCAAAAGCATCTTCGCTTACATGTAGAGCACTCCCGACGGCTATCATGTTTGCCGTGCCGCCCATCCAGCTGCCTGCAAGTGCTCCAAAAGCGGCGGCAGTTTCTTTGTTAAAATCAAATATATAGGCAACGATAATAAAGGAAAATGCAATGGAGAGAGCAGCTAAAGAGTACGCAATCAAAAGTGATTTTCCAAGCTTAAAAAAGTGTTTGAAATCTACTTCTAAAAGCATTAAAAAAAGCATTGCCGGGAGTAAATTTGTTTTTGTGAGTTTATAAATTGTTGTTATTTCTTTGTTTTGCTCAAACACACCCAGAGAAGCAAGCAGCATTGCAAGTGCATAAATGAGCACCACAACAGGCACATAACTGAAAAATTTCCATTTTGTTTTGATTTGTAAAAAGCTCACAGCCGCTACAAGCAGGGCAAGCGTAAAAAGATATACAAGAGGAGAGTCAATCAAAGCTTTAACCTACTTTTTTATAAGTGTAGCATATAATGTCCTAAAAAATAAGAAGTGAAATTATTATGGCAAAACAATATGTGATTTTAGATACGGAGACAACGGGCACAAATGAAGAAGACAGAGTCATCCAGCTTGGATACATGGTCTTGGGAGCAAAAGAGATAGAGGTTCACAATGAGTTTTGTTCAACTGATGTAGCGATTAAGTTCGGTGCTATGGAAGTCCACGGTATTACACCTGATTTGCTTGAAGGCAAACCACCTTGTGTGGAAACGGTGGCATATAAAAGACTTTTAGAGCTGAACACGTCGGAGAATTATCTCATTATTCATAATGCACCTTTTGATATTACTATGCTTGAAAAAGAGGGTTTTAAAACACAGATGAAAGTTATAGATACCCTTAGAGTTGCAAAACATGTTATGCCGGATGAAGAGGCTCACAGACTTCAATATTTTCGCTATAAAATGGAACTTTATAAAGATGAAGAAAAAGAGGCGAAAGCGCTCGGTATCGTTGTAAAAGCCCATGATGCCATTGGTGACGTACTTGTATTAAAACTCTTTCTCTCAAAACTAAAAGACATCGTCCAAGCACAGTTTCCAAATGAAAACCCGGTTGAAAAGATGGTCGATTTAACCAATACACCAATTTTGGTCAAAACATTCAGATTTGGAAAGCACAAAGGAAAAAGTCTTGAAGAAGTGGCCCGCGAAGATGCCGGTTATTTGAGATGGATGCTTAAAAATATGGAAAATATTGATGAAGATTTGCGTTATTCCATCAACTATTATTTAGAGTCGTAAATCCGAAAACTATAAACAAAACAAGTGCGACAGCTCCGCTTATAAGAGCATAAGGAAGCTGTGTTTTAACATGTTCTACAACTTCACAGTCACTTGCGAGTGATGATATGATGGTCGTGTCAGAAATGGGTGAACAGTGGTCTCCAAAAACACCGCCGCTGATGACGGCTCCTATAGCCAAAGCTACATCTGTATCCATGCCTACAGCCATCGGTACGGCAATAGGTATCATAATACTAAAAGTACCCCAGGATGTTCCTGTAGAAAATGAAATAATACTACTGAGTAAAAATATCACACCGCTTAAAAGAAACACACTGAGGTTGTCACTTGCAAGCGAAGCCAAATACTGCCCTGTTTTTAAATCAACGGTCACTTCCCCTATTGCAAAAGCAAAAAGCAGTATCATAGCAATCGGAAAAAGTTTTTTTGCTCCGATGTAGGCACTTTTTGTGTAGGTTTTTGCGGACATGTTTTTTGTGCCTATGTAATAAATAAACATCACCATCAGCGTGGCAAGCATAGTATAAAAGATAGAACTAGAACCACTTCCCTTTAACATATCGCCCTTGCCTGTTATATACAAAAACATAAATACAAATGTAATCATCAAAAATATTGGAATTATCATATATGCCATACTGACTTTAGAGTTTACATGTAAAGAAGCTTTGTCTAAAGAGGGTTTTGCATTCTTCATCGGACCTATATTTATGTTAAACCACACAGCTAAAAAAGTGACGATTAAAGCACTCACAGCATAAAAGTTATAAGCAACACTGTGCAGTAAAATATTGACATTATCGCCTGATATTATTCCTGTTTGCACCTGTGTTGCAATAAGTCCGAGCAGCAGTGCACCCCATCCGTTAAGAACAATTAAAGAACTGATAGGAGCCGAGGTGGAGTCACACACAAAGGCCAGTTTTGCATGCGGAACTTTCTCTTTATCGCAAAGCGGTCTACCGACGGCTCCAGCGATAAGAGAGGTTATAGAAGATTCAATAAAAATAATGACACCTATAAAATAACTCACCAGTAAAGCCGAACGAGGAGAATTTACCAGTGCAGTTTCTTGTGTCATAAAAGAGACAAAACCGCTGATACCTCCGCTTTTTTGCATCAGTTCCATCACACTGCCTACCAAGACTGCAAAGGCTAAGGTTTTAAGTATCCAGGCTTCACTCAAAAGAGAAAAAAACAGTTCAAATGTGGAGTTCACCGCTGCAATTACAGAAAAGTCATGTAGGAAAAAAAGCCCTAAAAATATTCCGCCAAATAAAGAGAGCATAATATTTTTAGTATAAAGTGCCAAGGCAATGGCCAAGAGAGATGGAAAAACTGAAAGGAATGAAAGTTCTATAATAAAACCTTAAAATTCCATAGCCAAGAGCATAACGCCCGCTCTACCAAAAATTTCTCTATAAGCTTCACATTCTTTTTTATCTACAATTTCAAATCCGAGTTTTTTGTAAAAGAGTTCTGCTTCTAATGAACCTATTTCTATAATTGTCTGCACAATTCTATAGCCTTTGAGTCTGGCACTAAGCAGACTTTTTTGCATTAATGCCTTGAGTACACCAACATCTATAAAGCCCTCCAACTCTTCCATAAAATCAAACATCAGTCTGCTTTTGTTAGTGTCGAAACTACAATTATATACAACTTCCAAAGGCTTATTTATCTCATCGCCGCAGCCTATCTCTTTTAAGGCTTGTACAAATGCCTCTTTTGTTGCAATTCTAGGTTCATAGCTGCATAATGTTCCGACATTTTTTCCATCCATTTGCGCTATTAAAAAATTTTTATAATGACAATGGCTTTTTGCCTCTGTCTGTGTAAGCTTTTCTAATTTTTCTAAGACTATTTTATCATCATCTGTCCCAAACAGTACATCAAACAAGCCATCTTTTTTCCCTGCTCTTGAACTTTGTAAAATCATTTGTGCTAAAAAAGAAGCGTCACCAGCTGTGGCTTGTTTTATTGTAATACTCATTGTTTTATCCAAAATTTAATTTTATAGACTTCTTGCAAGAAGTCTATTACTATTGACATCATTTAATAGTAATAGTACCATACTTTATGATAAAAAGTTTCTTAATTATGACAAGTTTTTCAATTTTATTGTTTTCATCCCAGCAAATAGTTCTGGTTGTTGCTGATGATATGAATAGTTCACAGGCAAAACTGGAGTGCTATGAAGCTTCACAAAAAGCTTTTGAAACCATGCATGTTAATTTGGGGAAAAATGGCTTAGGCTGGGGTGTAGAGAGTGAACAGTTTACTAAAAATCCTGATGATGCTTTAAAATATGAAGGTGATAAAAAAGCACCTGCCGGTATTTTCAGACTCTCGAATATCTTTGGTTATGCACAAAAAAGTAATTATAATGTCCCTTATCTTTATACAGCAAAAAACTTAATATGTATCGATGATACACATTCAAATTTCTATAATCAGATAATAATGGCTCATGGAGACGAAAAAAGTTTTGAATATATGAAACGTGATGATGCACAATATAAGCTGGGAATAGTCGTTGATTATAATAAAAAAGCGCTCAAAGACAGAGGTTCTTGTATATTTATGCACATTGAGCGCGCACCGAATTCTACAACTGTCGGATGTACTTCAATGAGTGAAAAAAATATACAAAAAATTGCTAATTGGCTGGATAAACGTAAAAATCCAATCTTAATACAAATTCCCAAAAAATCTGCTAAAGAAGTGCTAAAACTCTATCCGCAGCTGAAAAATTCCGAGCTGCTCAAATAAAGAAGAGTTATTCCTCTTCTTTTGACATTTTATCTTTAGCGTCAATACCCATTAATGAAAGTCCGGTTTTTATACTCAGTGCAACCATTAGCATTAGTTTTAAGAGTTTTGCTTCATCTTCAGTACCGATCATGCGCACATCATAATAAAATTTATGCAGTGAAGCAGCAAGAGATTTCAGATAATCCGTCAATTTCTGTACTTGACGCGTATTAAAGGCATCTTCAATCACTTCAGGCAGTAAAAGTGCATCAAACAGAAGCGTATCCGCATTTTCACCAAGATTTTTCAAACTTGCATTTGCAATATCTTCTTTTGTGAGAGTCGCTTTAGAGAGCAGTGTTTGAATACGCGCATGTGCATACTGAATATAAAAAATAGGGTTTGAACTGTCCTGCTTTTTAAACTCAGCCAAATCAAATTCCAGTGCAGTATCGCTCTTTTTAGATGCAAAGATAAAACGCAGGGCATCCGCACCGATTTCTTCGACAATATCACTCATAAGTATTACATTGCCGGCACGCTTGCTCATTTTATACGGCTCGCCGTCTTTTAAAAGACTTACCATTTGAGACAGCAGAACTTCAAGTTTATTTGAGTCATAACCTAAATATTCAATTGCCGCTTTTACACGTGGTATATAGCCGTGATGATCCGCACCCCAGATATTGATGTAATGATCATAGCCACGTTCAAATTTTTGATTATGGTACACAATATCACCGGCAAGGTATGTCGGACGGCCGTCTTCACGGACAACAACTCTGTCTTTTTCATCGCCTTTGGCTTCAGATGCTATCCAGATTTTCCCATCTTTTTCATAGATACCCGAGCCCATTTTTTTCATAACTCTGTCCCAGTCATCATATAATGTTGACTCATAAACAAAAGTATCAAAAAAGATGTTCAAATCACCTAAATCTTTAGCAATGATTTTCATCACTTCATCTTTAGCCCAAAGAGCAAGCTCACGCTGACGAGATTCATCATAAAAAATTTCACTGCCGAATTTTTCCATCACATCACGTGCAAGAGCATCAAGATACTCTCCACGGTAATAACTCTCAGGGTACTCCACAGTTTCATCTAAAAGATTATCTCTTGCATGCAGCTGAATAGAAAGTCCAAGCAAATCAATCTGATTTCCGGCATCATTAACATAATACTCAGCTGTAATGTCATAACCCAGATGTTTTGCCATACGATAGAGCGTGTCACCATAGACTGCACCACGTGCATGTCCTATATGTAAAGGTCCAGTCGGATTCGCGCTTACGAATTCTAAAAGTATTTTTTGATTTTTTTCTTGTGTCGCAAATTCTGAAGGATTTTTAAGAGCCCATGAAGCATACTCGGCTAAAAAATCTTCACTTAAACGAAAATTCAAATACCCTTTTACTGCTTCCACTTTGGAAAACACATCACTAGATTCAAAAGATGAAGCCAGTTCATCCGCAATAACCATAGGAGATTTTCGCAACTCTTTTGCTAAAGAAAATGCTATAGGAGTAGCAAAGTGACCAAAAGAACGATCACGAGGCTTTTCTAGAACAACTTCGCGACCTATTTTTTCGCGTAATAACGCCGATACTCGTTGTTTCAATGTTTACGCTTGTGTTGTAGATTTTGGAGTTTCATCAGATGAAGCTACTTCATCACTTTTCTCAACTTTTTTAGGTGTTTCAACTTCAACTTCATCAACATCTTTCATTTCTGCTTTGAAGTTTTTGATTCCTTTACCAAGACCTTTTGCTAAATCAGGTATTTTTTTTGCTCCAAATAATAAAACGATAATTCCAAAAATTATCAGTAATTCTGTTCCACTAGGCATTCCCATATTTTTTCCTTGTTATAAATTAAGTTGTGAAGTATAACTCACATTTGCTGTAAATTCTCTTATCACTATATATTATGTTTTGAAGTTTTACAAATCTTCCCATTTTTGCACAAACTCATTTATCTCTTCATTTGATTTTTTGAATCTCGCAACTTTTGCAATAATACGCAATTTATCGGCTGCTTCATCTAAATCATCATTCACAAGCAAGTATTCATACTCAGATACCCTCTGAATTTCACGTCTAGCCATTTTTACTCTACGTTCTATCACTTCCTCGGCATCTGTATGACGATTTACAAGTCTCTTTTTGAGTTCACTGAGTGTCGGCGGTGTTATAAACACAGAGGTAGTGATATCTCCAAGCCGACTGTTAATAGCACTGTTTCCCTGTACATCAATGTCAAATATCACCAGTTTTCCTTTTGAAAGAGCTTTTTTGACAGGCTTAAGTGAAGTCCCATAATAGTTTCCATGCACAATGGCATACTCTAAAAACTGATCTTCTTCTATCTCTTTTTTGAATTCTTCTTCATCTACAAAATAATAATCAACACCATCTACCTCGCCCTCTCTAATTGGGCGTGTTGTTGTAGATATAGAAAAATAACATTCTCCTAAATCATTCATTACTTTATGAATTAAAGAACTTTTTCCTGCACCGCTTGGACCTGAAAGGACTAAAACTGCCCCGTGTATAGCACTCATCAGTTGTCACCCAATGTAATATTTATACTGATTTTCATCCCTTTCATTGATGCGGCCACATCTTTGTCACTGAGTGCTTCAAGGAGTTTTTTCAGAGCTTCTACACCACTGTTTTGTCCTTCATCCTCTTCTTCACTCATTATAGTATCTTCAATTTCTGCTACTGCCGCTGTATCTACTTCTTCCACTTCTTCTAATTCTTCTCCAAGTGCTACTTTTAAATCTTTACTTGTCAGGTCTGCTAACGGGTCTATTTCATTCGTTGCTATTTGCAAAAGAGTATCTTCATCCAATTCACTCTCTAAATCTTCTTGACTTAAATTTTCAACAGCACTTTGGATTTCACTCTCCAAATTTATATCTTCAGCCTCAACAACTTCTTCCGGCTCTTCTTCTGCTTCTTCATTTTCAATTATATCTTCAAGTTCTGCTACTGCTGGAGTATCGACATCTTCAGGTTCTTCTTCAACTTCTTCTTCAGGCTCTTGCACACTTTCTTCTTCAGGTTCTTCTATATCTTCTTCAAGATTAAACTCATCAACCATATCATGAGAAATATCTATATCTGCTTCATCTTCCAAATCAAGTGCCATATCTACCGCCAAATCACCCTCTTTCTCGCTTAACTCCTCTGTCACAACATCATCTATCTCATCTTCGAGTTCTGCTACCGTTGCTGTATCTAACTCTTCAAGTTCTTCATCTTCCAAAGTCTCAACTTCATCTTCTAAATCAAAACTATCTTCCTCTGCAATATCTACATCTGCTTCATCTTCCAAATCAAGTGCCATATCATAATCTGCTAAAAGGTCATCATCTTCGAGTTCCAAATCTTCTTCTGCTTCTTCAGGTACCTCGGCAAGCCCCTCTTCTTCATCGAGTTCTAAACTCTCAATATCATTTTCTACTTCTTCATCAAAAGAGAGTTCTTCTTCATTTTCATCAAGTAAATCTTTTACTTTTTGCGCCTCTTCATCATCCAAGACACTTTCCCCTAAACTCTCTTCGTCATCCAAGGATAATTCATCACTTAATTCTTCTAAATCGCTTGATTGGATCTCTTCTACTTGAGTTTCTTCAACAGGCATCTCTTTATCTACTTCACTGGCCACTTCTTTTTCAAACATCATAAATAGTTCTACCAAATCAGTTGGTAAAAAAGGTTTTTTTAATATAATAGATGAAAAAGATTCTACTTCCTCTGCATCCTTGGCACATATAAAAAGTGATTTTTTGTATTTTACTTTCTCTTGCTCTTGCAATTCACTCAACAATTCATCACTGTAAACGCTGTCATCAACAATTAATAAATCATAATTTTGAGATTCAATTCCTTCAATCGTTGATGTTATATCTACTTCATCGGATGTCTTTTGTGCACTTAGAGTAACTAATTTATTTACTACGGGATTATCATTTAAAAGCAGTATTTTCACGCATGTTCCTTTGGATGATTTCTTGAGCGTATTTCAAAAATCTCTATTAACACTATTGTATCAAAAAAAAACTAAAAAAGCATTTCTAAAGAGTTAAATGCTTCTTGAATCTGTCCTTTTAGTATCAGCATAATTGCTGTAAAAGTTGCTATAAGCACAACAAAAGCCACCATGATTTTAATAGGAAAACCAATAACCAAAAGGTTAAATTGCGGCATTGTTTTCATAAGCATTCCAAAAATTACATCGGCGAGCCATGAAAGTGCAATAATAGGAAATGCAATTATAAAACCTACCAAAAACATATTTGATGTAGCGTGCATAATGTAATGAAACAAATCTTTACTCATGACAAAACCGCCTAAAGGCACTGTTTTTAAAGAATGGTCAATAAAGAGCAGCATCCAATGATGCAGATTGAGAGAGAGTAAAATCATTAAACCCATCAAAGAGAGAAACTGAGAAATAATAGGCATCGAAACACCTGATTGGGGGTCGATAGCACTTGCCATTGAAAACCCCATCATAAATGATATTTGGCCACCGGCAAAAGTGATGACATTATATGCAAGTTGCAAAACAACGCCCACAGATAAGCCAAGCAAAAGTTCACCCAATACAGCGACTAAAATAGTTGGCACATCAATACTAATATGTAATGCGGGCATTGAAGAGTAAAATACTACCGCAAAGAAAAAAGCCATGGATGCTTTGATATTCATCGGTATATTTTGATGATTAAAAATCGGCACGGCAATAAATAACCCGGCAAAACGAAAAAAAAGTAAAAGAAAACCTACTACATTTGTTTCGTTAAATATTTCTATCCAGCCCACCAGTTCACCTTCTACTTAATTAGTTTTAACTCTTTGTCTTCAAGTTTATAAACACGTTTGCACATGTGTGCCAAATCATTATCATGCGTTACTAGTATCATACCGGCGTCATTATCTTCGCAATATTGAAAAAAAAGTTTCATTACTTCTGCTGCTGTTTGATTATCAAGATTTCCCGTCGGTTCATCTGCAAATATAATTGAGGGTTTTTTTGTAAGCACTCTGGCAATAGAGACACGCTGCTGCTGTCCGCCTGAGAGTTCAGTTACTTTTTGGTGCATACACTGCTTGATTTCTAAATTTTTGATTAATATATCATCTATGTTTTTTCGTGAAAGAATTTCTGCAACTTCAAGGTTTTCATAGGCACTAAACCCCTTAAAAAGATAATGAGATTGAAAAACAATACCAAGTTTGTTGCGTTTTATAAGAGTGAGCTCTTTTTTATTCATTGATGCAATATCTTTACCAAAAAGCTCAATACTGCCTTTCTCTGGCGTTAAAAGAGTAGACAATAGATGTAAAAGCGTAGACTTGCCACTTCCACTCATACCAATAATAGCAATACTCTCATTTGTATCCAAAGACAAAGATACATCAGAAAAAAGTTCATATTCAAATGAGTGTGATAAATTTTTAGCGGATAATAGATTCATACGGCAATTATATTCTACTCTTGCTTATTATAATATTTTAAACTTTAAATATTTTGTCGCATCCCTTTTTTGAGTGCCTGTCCAATTTTATAAAATAGACTTTTTCAATAATTTTTTTCATTATAAATGCTAAATATCCGCTGATATGTACATTAAAAACTTTTCCCACAGCATATCTACGTCCCAAAGCAATTAAAATGCCTCGTGAACGTATATTGTGTTCTTTTAGTTCTTGATTTTTACCAATACGCATAATATTCTCACTGCACAACTCGCCCATCTGTTCAGCTACATCAGCCGTAGGTGCGATGAACTCGCCTTTATTATATAACGTTGCACAATCACCTATGGCAAAAACTTCTTTTTTCCCATCTGCCTGCAGACACTCATTTATATTTAAAAAGCCTCTTTCATTCTTTGCTAAATCAAGTTTATATATTAACCCGTTAGGCTCTATTCCTCCGGCAAAAATCATAAAATCCATGGATATAATTTCTCCGCTGCTGAGTGTAACACTCTCTTTTGTCAAAGAGATTACCCTCGCTTGTGATTTTATAACTACTTCTAAATCAAACAGTCTTTTTTGAGATTTTTCTACCAAAAAACTGTCCAATCCTTTGAGTATCTGTTTTGATGAACTGACAAGTATAATATTTAATTTTCTACATAAAAAATTATTTTCACAATAAAATTCTTTTGCAAAAGATGCCATCTGTGCAGCTATTTCAACACCACTGAGTCCTGCACCGGCTACAACAATACTTAAAGGCTTACATGTAATACCGCTCTCTTGTACTTTTTTAAAGAGTGACATTTCAAACTTTTGCTTAAAATACATTGCACGATGCAGCGCTTTTACCCCATGGGCATACTCTTTAAGTCCATTTATACTTTTTACAAATTTTGTCCTTGCACCGACAGCTATAATAAGGTAATCATAAGAAAATCGCTGTACGGCAGTAATGATTTTTTTATTTTCAAAATCGATATCGTCGACTTCTTGTTTATAAAAACTGACATTCCCGTCAAATCCGCTGCAATAGGTAAACAAATCTACGCTCACTTTTGCAAAATCTTTTTCATTTGCGATAAGTTCATACACATCCGTCTGCATAAAATGGTAGGCATTTTTATCTAAAAGTGTTATCTGATTATTTTGATGTTTGGCAAGATTTTCTACTGCTTTTAGTCCGCCGTAACCGCCGC
Source organism: Sulfurimonas autotrophica DSM 16294 (assembly GCF_000147355.1). Taxonomy (NCBI): domain Bacteria; kingdom Pseudomonadati; phylum Campylobacterota; class Epsilonproteobacteria; order Campylobacterales; family Sulfurimonadaceae; genus Sulfurimonas; species Sulfurimonas autotrophica. Next base: position 380,705 of record NC_014506.1, on the reverse strand, counting down.
CGACAACAATGATTTTATTATGAGTATGTGTATTCATGCAATAATTATAGCATTAAAAAAAGTTATTTTATAAAAAGGATTTTAAAATAGAAGAGGGGAAGAATGAGTTAAGCCAAAGGCTTAGCTCATTTGTGCTGCAACTTCTGCTGCGAAGTCATCTTCAGCTTTCTCAATTCCTTCACCAACTTCAAGGCGAATAAATTCAGTAATTTCAGCAGTACCACCACATGCTTTTGCTGCTTTTTCAACTGCTTGTGCCACAGTCAATTTATCATCTAAAACATATTGTTGGTCAAGTAATGCCTGCTCTTGATCAAGGAGCGTGTTATCTAAAATAAAACGAGCAATTTTACCCGGAATAATTTTATCTAAAATTTTTTCAGGTTTGCCCTCTGCAAGTAACTCAGCTTTGATGTCAGCTTCAGCTTTTGCCATAACTTCATCAGTAAGTTGCATCATAGATACATACTGCGGTACATTTTTAAGAGGTTTTTTAAGTCTTGCTAACTCTTCATTATCTTTTTTAAGTGCTTCAATACGACCTTTTGTTTCACCTTCAACATACTCAGAATCAAAATCTTTGTAACTTAATGTACTGGGTTTCATAGCAGATGCATGCATTGCAACTTGTTTCAATGTATCTCTCATACACTCTGCAGTTTTTTCACTGTCACATTTTGCTTTAACGATAACTGCAATACGATTGTTTGAGTGAATATACCCATTTAAAGCTTCATTTGGTTCATCAGCATTCAATGTTGCAAAACGGCGAAGTTCAATCTTTTCACCGATTTTTGTTACAGATTCTGTAAATTTATTTCCAAAATCACTGTTCATAAATGCTTCAACATCGGCAGGATTATTGTTAAAAATCTCTTCAGCAGTCTCTTTTACAAGGTTTTGAAAACCTTCATTTTGAGCAACAAAGTCAGTTTCAGAGTTTACTTCTGCAACTGTTGCTTTTGAGAAATCATCTGCAATTTTAAGTCCAGTAAGACCTTCTGCTGCAACACGGTCAGCTTTTTTAGCTGCTTTGGCGATACCACGCTCTTTTAGCAGCTCTTTTGCTTTTTCCATATCTCCGTCAGCTTCAACTAAAACTTTTTTACAATCCATCATTGGTGCGTCTGTCGCTTGACGCAACTCTTTTACCATTGCTGCTGTAACTGCTGCCATGATTATGCTTCCTCTGTAGTTTCTACTGCTGCTGCTTCAGTTGCCGGAGCTTCCTCAGTCGCTGCTTCTTCTGTTTGCTCTTGCTCTGCCGGTGCATCACGAAGTGCTTTACCTTCATTGATAGCCGCTGTCATTTCACGACAGAAAAGTTGAATAGAACGAATCGCATCATCATTACCGGGAATTGGGTAAGTGATAAGGTCAGGGTCACAGTTAGTATCTAGTGGCGCTACAACTGGAATGTTTAAACAACGAGCTTCTAAAACTGCGATGTGTTCTTTTACAGCGTCAACTACAAATAACATATCAGGAAGTTTTTTCATATTACGGATACCACCGAAATATTGCTCTAGTTTGTCTTTTTTTCTTGAAAGCATTAATGCTTCTTTTTTTGTAAGAAGATCAATTTGACCATTTTCTTGCATTTCAGTAATAACGTCAAGTTTACGGATAGATTTTTGAATAGTCGGAAAGTTAGTAAGCATACCACCTAACCATCTGTTATCTACGTAAGGCATGTTACAAGCGATTGCTGCATCTCTTACAGAGTTACGAGCTTGTTTCTTTGTACCAACGAAAAGTACAGTTTTACCTTCAGCCGCTGCATCCATAACGATTGTATATGTATTACGGAAATAACGAAGTGTTTTTTGTAAATCTATAATATAGATATTTTTACGAACACCGAAAATGTATTTTTTCATTTTTGGGTTCCAACGACGAGTTTGGTGTCCGAAGTGTACACCACATTCTAATAGGTCTTTCATAGTTACCATGGGGTAATCCTTAAAGGTTTTGTTTCAAACCAGAAATTTATCAGTTGGCTTTGGTAATGTCGAACAATTATCCGTTAAAAAACGGGTTGCACTGACTTTTGACACATACCTGTTAATATTTTCAACTGTTTATTACAGAAGAAAAATCCGCGAATTATACTAAATATATGTTTAAATAAAGCTTTTTGTTTGAATCTCTTTTTTTATAAATATAACTAATTTTTATACATATTAAAGGTAGATTTAAAAGTAAATTTATCTTAAACAATGTATAGTATCACAGAAATAACACAAAAAAAGGGACAAAATGAAGAAGCCTCTCCTCCTCTCTTTAGCAACTATTGCTATATTGGGAACAACAAACGTAAGTGCAGAATCAATGTATGACAGATTTCAAGCGATGGAGCTTGAAATGAAGAAAATGAAAAAAGAGCTTGATGAACTCAAAGCCAAGCAAAATGCAGTAGCAGCAGCTGATGAAGAAGAAGATGAGGATGAAGTTTCATCCGACAACAAAGAGACAGCTTCGGCGGATGATGAAGAAGATGAAGGCGAGGATGAAGAGATGACAGTAGAGGAGCAGCTTGCAGATATTCAAGATACTCTTTCAGATTTAAATAAAAACACAAATGGTAATCATATAAAATTCAATGTTGATTACAGATTTGCTGTTGAAAATCTTCAATATAAAATGGCAGACGGAAGCAAACAGGAAAATGATGCTTTTATGACAAACAGACTTTGGTTAAATATGAACTGGGCAGCAACAAAAAACTTGAGTTTTACAGGGCAGCTTGCTTATAACAAAGCATTTGGTGCAAGAAGCGGTGCATCAGATCCGACAAATTCTTCATTTGAAACATTTGACTGGATAGCAAATGAAAATGCTTACGATGATACACTCAGAGTGCGTTCTGCATACTTTTTATATAAAAACGATACCTTCATGGGTACAGATGTGCCCTGGACATTCAGTATAGGACGCCGCCCATCAACAAACGGGCACCTTGTAAACTTAAGAGATGACGACCATGCGGCCTCTCCTATGGGACACAATATCAATGTTGAATTTGACGGTCTGAGTTCAAAATTTGCTTTGGAAAATGTAACCGGCGTTGATGGTATGTATGTCAAATTTTGTGCCGGTCGCGGTATGAGCAATGCAGCACCGAGATTTAATTCAGCACCGTATGCAGATACGACTTCAAACTCTGCTATTGATTTAGTAGGTCTTATCTTCACGCCTTGGAGCGACGGGCAGTATACTATTAACTCTCAGTACTATTATGCCGGGAATTTGATTGATGTTAAAAACTCAAATGACCAAAGTCAAGGTTTCAAAACAGTAGGTAATCTACACGCTATAACAGCCAACTTTGTTGCAAACGGTATAGGTGACGGTATAAATGACTTTTTAGACGATACTGTTTTCTTTATCAGTGGTGCTATGAGTATTACAGATCCTGACAACGGACAAAGTATGCTCGGATCAACTGAAGCGCAAAACGGTTACTCTGAGTGGGTAGGCGTACAATATCCGTCACTTATAAGTGAAGAAGGAAGATGGGGTCTTGAATATAATCACGGTTCTAAATACTGGAGAAGTATTACATACGGTGAGGACACAAATATCGGTTCAAAACTTGCAGCACGCGGTGATGCTTATGAAGCATATTTTACAGAACCGTTGATAGACGACATCTTATCCCTGCAGATTCGTTATACATATATAGACTATAAATATGCAGGAAGCAATGGTTTCTTTGGAAGCACTTCAGGAAATGCTATGAGTATTAATGAAGCTATAGCAGCCGGTAACGGTTCTAAAGTCGTAGACAAGGCACAAGACATCCGTTTCTATCTTAGATACAGATACTAATCTTATATCTCTTTATTTGGTTCACCCAGATAAAAACCTTGCACACGTTCAATATCAAGCGCTTTGACTTTTTCAAATACCGCTTGATTATGAACGAACTCCGCAATCGTAATTAAATTCAGCTTTTTAGCAAAATCCACAATCGTTTCAACAACTATTTGAACATTGACATCCGTATCAAGATTTTTTATAAGGCTTCCGTCAATTTTAATGTAATCAATGTCAAGTTTGAGAATATGCTCATAATTCGAATAGCCTGAACCGAAATCATCTATGGAAATTTTACAGCCTAATCGTTTCATGTTCAATATAAATGAAGAAACCTCCTCATAATTATCTATTCCCTCTGTTTCAAGAATTTCAAAGACGATTTTATTACTGACTTCGTATTTCTGCATAGTTTTTTGAATATATACAACCATATCAACATCAAGGATGTCATGAATAGAGAGGTTGACAGAAAAAGTTGTGTCTATATGCTGAAAATATTGGCAGCTTTTTTCAATCATTATCTTGGTTAATTTGGGATAAAGTTTACTTTTTTTGGCAATACCCAAAAACTTATATGGACTTACTACTGAGCCGTCTGTGTCTACCAATCGTATTAAGCACTCATAACTTACTGCTTCTTTAGTTTGTGTATCAAATATTGGTTGAAAAAAGGGGACTATTCTATCTTCTTTGATGGCACTTTTTAGTTTTTTCACCCATTCCATATTTTCTTTATACTGTCTTTTTACTTCCAACTTTTCATCATAAAGTAAGAAGTATTTTCTATGTTCTTTTGCAAGTTTTAAGGCTATATCTGCTTTTTCAAGCATCTCTTTTGAATCCAAAGTACCGCCTATTGTAACTCTTATGTAAATCTCATGTTGTTTATGTATAAAAAGCATTTTTTCAATCCCTTTTGACAAAGTATTTACAACTCTCACAAAACTTCTATAAGAGGGTTTATGTTGAAAAAACAGAGCAAATTCATCGCCCGAAAGTCGACTAATACTAATATTTTTTTCATCTTCAACAAGATACTGCAGTCTTTTTGCAAACTCTATTAAAATATAATCACCAACATTCTGCCCATAAAAGTCATTAATCTCTTTAAAATCATCAATATTTAAAATTAACAATGCACCGTTATTATTGGAGTTTTTAATATCTTTAAAGAGTTTTCTTCTATTTGGCAACTGTGTTAAATCATCTATAAACAATTGCTTTCGTAACTCCGCAGTTTTGTTGTCTACTTCTTTTTCCAAATATGCGTTGATATCTTTTTGTTTGCTTGCAAAATCAAATATTTTTTCCTGCATCTCATTCAATGCGGACAATATAAGCGAAATTTCATTGTTCTCTTTTATCGGCTCTATTTGAAGTTTTTTCTGTGGCGAAAAATCTTTTAGCAATTTAGCAGTTTTTCTTAAAGGTTTTAGCAATTTTTTAATATACATACCAAGTAAAACAATTATTATCATAAGTATTACAAGCATCATAAGCAAAAGTTTAGTATATGTATTTATAAGTTGTTTATAGTTATGATTAGAATAATTTAACACAATAATACCTATTTTCTTTTGGGAATTTGGCTGTAAAATATCTTTTTTAATCACAAAAAAACTTTCATACTTGTTTGTAGATTTAATTTCATAAAGAGTTATGTTATCTTTGAGAACTTTTACAGACAAAATATCTTTATTTTGCATCAATTGTTCAAGTATAGATTGAATTTTATTTTCCATCCCCAAATAAATATCTATCGCTAGCAAAGGTTCTATGGTTTTTACTATAAGTGTCGCTTTTTGTAGTTCTAGCTTATAAAAGGCTTCTTTGTTTATTTTTTCAAATACGAGAAAAACCCCTCCAATAACTATGATAGAAGTAATAATAATAGAGCTCATAATCCTGAATGACAGCGACTCAAATTTTCTTTCTTTCATATAATAGCCCTATTTTTTAGAACTATTTTATCATAAATATAAAATCAAATGCTGTTTTTATCTATAAATTTTACCATTTGAAGCAAGAAATCTCCAAAATCAATATTCTTTATATGCAGATACTCTTTGTTGAGATAAAGCACCGTTGAGTTTTCTATAATTAGAGAAAAGAGTAATCCATATTTTAAATTATTTATATCATAAGAAAAGCTGATTATTCTCTTTTCATAAGCAATTTTTGCAGCTTTTTGAATATTTTTTGTTGATGACTTTAAAACATAAAAAGCAGATGCTTTTGTGTCCGTTGAAAGATGAGAAAAATCAACTAAATGAATCTCGTACGGATATTTATCAAAACGGCCTTTAAATGTAGTCTCTATATATTTCTTTACATGTAAAGCAGTTTGATAATCACTCCCGTCATATACGATTGTATAAATTATTTTATTTTTTACAAGTTTGTTTTCTATCTTTTTATCCAGCAGCATTATTTTTGGAAAAATTGATGCCTGTGCTTTGAGTAATAAATCATCATAGTTATATCCAAAAAGCAACTGGACTAATAAAAAATAGAATAAAAGAACTCGTATCATCTAAAAATTCTTTTTCAATGTAATTAAAAATGTTCTGCGCTCCTGCGCATAATCATCTACATAGGTATTTTGAGGTGACAGATATCTCACATCGGCATTAAATATATTTTTCACACTGACATTTACGGTATAGTTATAATGTGAATTTTCATAGTTCAAAGCAGTATCTAATGTTGTGTAGGGCTTTACTTTGGGGCGTAAATCTGTGTTCATCCTCTCTTTAGAACTGACATATTTCAATGTTGTTCCTAAAGATAAAGCACAGTTAAAATTATAAATATAGTACCCTTTTGCCAGATGGTGTGAAACATTTGGTATATTATTGGTTGCATTGGTACCATCGATAGTATAACTTCCGTCTATATATGTATAATTTGCATATAATTCATCATTTGCTAATATATGCCCTTTATATTCGAGTTCAATCCCGTAAATATCTGTTTTTGCCGTATTTTTATAAACGGGATCGGCAGCCGAGTTATATATTTGATTTTTATTGACAAGATAAAAAACGCTACTCTGCAGATAGGTATCATTGGAAAAGTTTCTTATATATGCCATTTCATACGACGCTACTTTCTCCGGTTCCAAATCTGTACTGCCCACTCTTGCACGATTGTTTTTCGTAAACATCTCCTGCCAGGAAGGATTTCTATGAGAAGTGCTGTATATAGCTTTAAAAATATTTTTATAATCTTTGCGGTACACAAAAGAGATTCTCGGCTCAAGTCCTGCATCTTTATAAGAATTCTGCTCGTAATTGACGCCATATAAAATACTCAACTTGTCATTCACATCATATGCATCCTCTAAAGAGAATGCAAAAACACTACGGTGTGCATCTTTGTCAAAAAACGGCAGTGTATAGGTATAATCAACCAAGGCAACATCACCCGTTGCTCTATTTGAAAGTTTAGATATCATCTCAATCGTTTTTTCCTGAGTCACTCTATATCCAAAAGCTATTTGATGCTTTTTAAAACCATTGTACTTCAGATATGAAGACTGATATAAAACTCTTTGTTTTGCATAATGCTCTCCATAGGCACCATCAGGAAAGACTACCCCGCTTAGATTGACATCATCCGGTCCAAGCTTTGCCTTTGAATCATAAGTATCATATTTCACTCCTGCTTTTATATCTATATTGAAATCATTGATTTTTTTAGCATAGCCTAATTCAGCATAATAACTCGGAAGTTTTACTCTGTCACTTGCTTGAGGCAGAGCAAGATTGATGCCGTAAGCACTGCCCTGCTTATGCTGGAGGACACGGGCTTTGAGAGAAATTCCTTTATACAGGAGGTTTACTCCCAGCGAATATTCATCAAGCCATAAAGGAGCTTCACCTGACTGAGACAAGCCTGTATTAGCTGCACCTAAAGAGCCTTGTGAGAGTCCGTCAGGACCGGATGAAATTTTTTTATCATCTTTTTGATAGTAAAAATCTATATGCGTTTTAAAATTTTCTGTTTTAAAGTTTTTAACAAAACCACCCATTTTATAATCATACGAGCCGTACTTAAAAACCAGTTTATCATTTGATTCAAAACCCTTAAAATCTTCTGCATAGGTCACAACATTAATAGAACCGGCATAAGCGTTAATACCATCAACCTTACTTCCCGATCCTCTGATGACTTCTATGCGTTTAATCATATCTATAGGCATAGACAAATACTCAGAGTAGGCATCAAAAAACAGATTGTTTACCAAAACACCGTCTATTAAAAGTTTAGACTGCCCATAAGCAAAGGGGTTAGAACCTCTAAAAATAGGTATTTGATTGTTAGTATTATCTGTTGCCATATCAATACCCGGAACAAGCATCAACGCCTCTTTAAGATTCGATACACCTAACTTTTCCAACTCCTTACTCTTAAATGTAGAAATGATATAAGGCTGGTAATGCTCATTTTGTTTTGTCTGTGTGGCAATTGTGTTAAAGTGTTTCATGTCCGTAGATATAGACGAAAGCAGATTATCTGCTTGAAGATGCAGGGCGCCCATACACAATACTAAAAAGAGGTTGATTCTATATTTCATATTTTTGCTGCTCCCACAGTTAAATAAATTCAGGATTTACTTTGCCTAACTCTTCTGTATATAATATACACGGATAATGCAAACCAAAATTTCCATGCCTTTACTTTTCTCCTATTGAATGATACGGCATCTTATAAATTTTTGTAGATATTCTGGGTATATCTCCATCAGTATTTTATACCCGAATGCAAAAACTTTATCTAATAATTCCTTATCAGTGACTTCTAAAAATGTAAGATTAATCATAAACTTTTATATCATTTTAATTTTGAAGTTCTTCCAGTTTTTCTTTAACCGTTTCGATATGCCCTTTTACTCGAACTTTTTCCCATTTTGCACGAACTATGCCCTGAGGGTCTATGATGAATGTCGAACGGACTATACCCATGTACTCTTTACCATAGTTTTTCTTTAACTGCCACACACCATACTTTTGCATCATATCTGTACTCTCATCACTCAAAAGTGTAATGCCCAAGTCATGCTTCTCAATAAAATTTCTATGTTTTTTCGTAGTGTCTGCGCTCACACCGAGTATCACAGCATCTAAAGATGAAAAATCCGGTGCCGCCTCAGTAAATTCACAGGCTTCTGTTGTGCATCCCGGCGTATTGTCTCTGGGATAAAAATAGAGTACTATCCATTTTCCTTTTAAATCCCGTAAACACATCTCAACATCATCTTGATTCGGCAGGCAAAAATCCGGTGCCTTGTCTCCGACTTCTATCATTTTCTCTCCTTACTTTTTAATATATTAATATACAAACAACAGCAAATAAACCCAGATACCGCTAAATGAAGTAAAAACTATACCTAAAAAAGTTTTTAAAGCCAAAACTTTATGCTCATTGGACTTTGGTCCCGGTATTAATCTTTTGGAAAATTGATAATCTGCCTTAACAATTGTAATACTCCAGTAAATCAGTGTCAACACTGCAATTATTACATGTAAGCCTAACACAATTGAAACATAAGTATGCGAAACACCGCTTCCCTTTATAAAAGCATCAAAACCGCCGCCAATACGCACACCATATTCAAAGTACCCTACAACTATCACTGATACGATAAAAATAAGATTCTGACTCAAAGCATGTGCTTTGTAAAGCTTTTGTCTTGCCAGCTTTATAGCGCCGTAAACAAGCACTGGAAGAACAGCCACAATAAGTGTCACCACATCCATAAACAAAGGTGCTCTTGTTCCCAAAAACCCTTGTGCAAACATATAATCCATACTTTACGCCTTTCTTTTTTGATAAGTGTAGTATATCCACACTAATATTACTAACAAAACCAAAACTATTATAGTTATTTCTTTTAAGTATTCATGAATCAAGGCTTCATTTGCGCCTATGAAATAACCCAAAAGTGTCAAAACCAGCGCCCATATTCCGGCACCCAAGGTTGTAAATATCGAAAATTCGACAATATTCATACGTGCAAGTCCTGCCGGTATAGAAATAAGCTGACGAATCCCGGGGATGAGTCTTCCTGTAAAAGTGGAAATATGTCCGTGACTTTTAAAATAACGCTCCATTTTATCAAGTGTTTCTGGAAAAATAAAAAAATATTTGCCGAATTTCAAAAGAAATTTACGTCCCAAAGTCAGTGCCAAATAGTAGTTTATAAAGGCACCAAGAAGGGAACCTCCCAAAGCACTGCCCATAATATAAGTGATGCTCATATCTCCCTTAGATGCCAAATACCCGGCAGGAACCAAAACAATTTCACTCGGAAAAGGAATAAAAGAGGACTCTATAACCATCATAATAAAAATGCCCAGATATCCCCAGTCAAATATCAAATCAACTAATTGTTGTGCCAGTTCTTGTATCATTTGAGCTTCTTTTGTACATCTTGTATCATCTGTTGTGCGACATCCTGGGTTACATACTCTAAAAGTTTTTCACTTTTTTCTTTAAGCTCGGGATTTTTAAACACTTTGATCAGTTTTGGTTTTAAATTTTGGCCTTCTCTCTCGCACCAAGCCAAATTATTTTTGACAAGAAACTGTGCATTATAGTACTGATGGTCGCCTGCTGCATACGGGTAAGGAACAAAAAATGCCGGACATCCGTTTGCTGTGAGTTCCCATAAAGTTGAAGCGCCTGCACGTGAAACTGCCAAATCAGCACGTGTAATCAACTCCGGCAGGTTTTTCGTAAAGGCATAAAGTTCAACCGCAACACCAAGCTTTTCATACTCCTGCTTTACTCTTTCATAATCTGTCTCACCTGCTTGATGAATGATAGCTATACCCATTTTTTGCAGTTTGTGTGCGACACTGAGTGCCAAATCATTGATAGCTTTTGCGCCGTGAGAACCGCCTAAAAATATAATGGTTTTAAGCTCGTCTCTTACCCTGGCATTTTTATAATAGAACTCTTTTACCGGATAACCTTGTATTGGAGAATTTTCATCATAGGCTGAGACAAAACTTTTGGCATATTTTTTCAACAGTGAGTTCAAGCGCCCCTCTACTGAATTTTGTTCATGTATAAAAAGTGGAATAAAAAGGCTCAAAGAGGCAAAAGATGCCGGTGCTGCAGAAAATCCGCCTACACTGTAAGTTGCTTGAATTTTATGTTTTTTTAAAATTTTTCTTGCCTGTAAAAAAGCCTTAAAAACTTTATATAAAGCTTTGAGTTTTGCACTGCCTTTTTGGTTGACAACACCCGTCGTTTCTAAAAAGTAAACATGAGAAAAGTTACTATGTTCTTGAAAATATTTTTTATCCTGTCCTGAGGTTGAGCCAATAAATATTACTTCATTTCCATCAGCTGCTGCAGCCTCAGACAAAGACTCTGCAATCATCAAGTGTCCACCTGTTCCGCCGCCTGTAATACATAATTTCATTGGTATGTCCTTAATCCATTTTCGCTTTTTTAGATGCCATCAACACCATGCCTACACCAAAAGCAGCACCAAGCATCGCAGAACCTCCGTAAGAGAGAAAAGGAACTGAAATCCCTTTAATAGGCGTTATACCGCTTATTCCATATGCATTGACCAGAAATGAAAAAGAGAGAATCAATCCGATGCCGATGCTGAAAAGATAGATGCTTGTGTCTTTTGTTCTGTTTGCTATTTTAAATATGCGTTGAATCATCCACATAAAAATAACAACAACACTCAAAACACCCAAAAATCCAAATTCTTCAGCAAGTCCTGCCAACACAAAGTCGGTATGGACCTCACTTAAAAAACCAAGCTTGAATGTACCGTTTGCAAGCCCTGTGCCAAAGAGACCGCCGTTATGTATAGCATTCAAAGAGTGGCCTATCTGGTAAGGTTCTACTTCAACAGGCACTCGGAGTTTATCTGCAATAGCATCGGGTAAAAGTTCGAGTACAGAGTTTTGTGCCAGTGCCCACCATGATTTGATTCTAAGTATTCTATGGTGTGCTGTTAAAATAAATACAATAATTGCTCCGAAAATAACGGCCAGAATAGATAAGAAAAATCGGAAGCTGCTTCCTGCAAAAATCAGCATAAAAAGTAATGTAGCACCCAAAACAACAACCTGACCCAAATCTTTTTGTAAAAAAGCTATGATAAACATTGCCCCTAAAAAAATGATAGCATATGGCATAAACCTTTTAAATTCTCCAGAGAGTCCAATACCGTCATGGTGCCCAAGTTTACGTGAAAAGCTCCAGGCCAAAAAGTAAACAAAACCAACTTTAAAAAACTCCACCGGTGCGAGTGAAAAACCTGCTATTTTAATCCACCTTTTTGCCCCGCCGACTTCAGAAACAACACTCTCAGGTAAAAAGGGCATCGCTATCATTAAAATCAAAGAGCCAAAAAAAAGTGTAAATCCTATAGGCTTGAGCCATTTGTCCGGATCAAGTTGTGAGAGTATAAAAATAAGAACTATGCTCATCAGTCCAAAAATTGTCTGCCTTATTGCAAAATGGAACTCATTCACGCCAAAAAGCAGTGTTGTATAGGGTGTGAGTGTGTAAGAGAGCACTATACTGATGCCGATTAAAAGTGATACAAGGGTAAAAAGTTTTCTATCTGCACTCACTATAATCTACTTTATCTTATTTATTTTTAAAACAAATTCCACTTCCGGTTTGGAGAGATGCAGTTCTTTGGAAATCGTTTCTATGGAAACACCCTGTTGAAAAAGAGATATTATTTTTTCATCATCATTGCCATGGATTGATGCAGGAATGGATATCTGTTTTACACCACTTTCAAGTTGGAGTATTTTAGTCTCCATATCATGTTCAATTGTATTAATGTTACTTTGAAGCTGTTTTATTGCCAAAGAAAGGGGATGCACCATATCATACACACTCCGCTCTATCTCTTGATAAATCTCATCATCATTCATTCTTTGAGAATTGTCTTCAATGCTGCTTTGTGTTTGGTCGAGCTTTTTTTTCAAATAATAGAGTTCTCTATTCAAATCTTCAACCACAGAAGCAACTGAACGAATATTTCGAGAGTACTGGGCATCTTTTGTAAATACATAATACAGCAAATATAAAATAACTCCGCCAAGGATAACAATGAGATATTCTATATTAAAACTGAAGTTTTCTAAATTCACTGTTTTTTCTCTTTTGATTCACGAATTAAAATACGCTCACGCGCTGTCAAGTAAGCAGCCCACTCTTTTTCATCCCGCTCATGCATTCTTGTAATCTGTGCTAAATTCTGAGAAACTGCCTTAAAAAAAACACCGATATCACGTTTTGGATGTACAGGCATGGCAATACGTCCGTAGTACTCTTTGCCCTCTTGCAACAAAGGCTCTTCCAATTCAAAATACTCAAAACCTATAGCGCGAATATGTGCTTCGTTTGTCAAAGAGAGTCTTTTTGGTGTTTCATTTTTTAAAAACATTTCAAGAGCATCTATTTTTCGATGAAGTTCCACCATCAAATTAAGTAACACAGGATCACTCTCCGCGGTTTCACCGCGAGCTTTTGCAAGTTTGAGCCACTGGGAAATCGGATCATCATCACTTTGGCTAAGCTGCTGATACTCTCTTTCATATGCCCCTTTATCTAAATTGGCTTCTGAAAACACTATATCAATCGGTGCCGGAACTAAACGCGGTGTACTCATGATACTGTCCTGTCTATAATTATTAAAACAAAAAAGGCAATGCCCAAATAGCCGTTAACTGTAAAAAAAGCACGGTCAATCTTTGTAAAATCTTTTCTTACGAGCATCTGCTCATAGTACAGTACAAAACCACTGCCAATAGCTGCGATATAGGCAAACAGGCCAAGATCTGCAGCCCATACAAAAAGCAGCCAAAAAAGAACTGCAAGTGCATGAAAAAGTGCAGAGATAAAAAGTGTGGCATCCGCTCCGTATCGCGATGGAATAGAATAGAGGTCATTGTCTTTGTCAAAATCCATATCTTGCAGCGAATAGAGCAAATCAAATCCGGCAACCCAAAAAATAACACCTAACGAAAGGAGTACCGACCATAAAGGAATAGAAGCACTCACGGCAACCACACCGGCAATAGGTGCAAGACCCAAAGCAACGCCTAAAACAACATGCGCCAAAGAGGAAAAACGTTTAATGTAAGAGTAAGAAGCCAAAACAACTAAAATAGGAATACTTAAAGCAAAGGCCAATGAGTTTATCATATATGCCACTGCTACGAAAATAGCAGCATTGACAACAATAAAAATAAATATACTCACTTTGTCAAGTCTGCCGTCAACATTTGGGCGGTTTGTCGTTCTGGGGTTTTTCGCATCTATATCAATATCGGCATAGCGGTTCACACCCATTGCAAAATTTCTTGCACTGACTGCAGCCAAAACTCCCATAATCAAAAGCCATAGCCCGAACCAGCCGTCAGCCGCTACTATCATCGCTATAAATATAAACGGAAGGGAAAAGATGGAATGTTCAAACATCACAAGTTCATTAAAATCTTTTGCTTTTTGTATTATTCTTTGCAAATCAAACCTCATCTTTATTGTTATGTTATATTTTATCTAAAAGTGATTTAAAGTTTAATGATATTAAGTCATTCCCTTTTCAAATGCCTTCATATATTCATAAAGTAATTGCACTTTATCCGTATGACGCATAGCGTCCTTTTCAAGTGCACTTTTTTCTACTTCTTGCATAAGTTCATAAATATCTTCAAGGTACAGTGCTCCTGCAGCACCTTTTAACTTATGTGCAGTCTCATAGATTTTCTTATTATCTTGTTCTTTAAAAGCTTTTTCAAGAACAGGCACAAATTCTTGCAAACTCTCTAGAAATAATCTTAAAAGTTTAAGACCCACTTCTTTATTGAGCCCTATTTTTTCATTTACCTGCTGTAAAACTTTTTGTATATCTATAGTTTTTTCAGTTTCTCCTTTCTTTGCATATTTACATAAAATTTGCTCCAGCATTGTCGTATCAATCGGCTTGCTTAAATAATCATCCATACCGCTTTGTATAAATCGTTCTTTATCCCCTTTAATCGCATTTGCCGTCAACGCGACAATTGCAACATCTGCTTGTAAATCTTTTCTAATATACTCAGCGGCTTCCAAACCGTTCATTACAGGCATATTGATATCCATAAAAATCACGTCATAATCATTTTGTTGCACTTTTTGCACGGCTTCTTTCCCATCACATGCAAATTCAAGCGTAATATTTTTATATTTTTGAAAAATCGACTCTATAAGCATTCTGTTGACATGATAATCTTCCGCCACAAGTACACTCAAATAAAGTTTATCACAATCTTTTTGTTCTTGACACACAACATCAACATTATTTTCCACTAAAACATCCTGCAGTGCATTACATGTATCAAACTCCAAATCAAAAAAGAAACAGCTGCCCTCATTTTTTACAGAACTTACATGTAATTCACTCCCAAAAACCTGAAGCAGATCGGCACTTATACTTAGTCCCAATCCGGTGCCTCCGAACTTTCTTGTAGTAGAAGTTTCTGCCTGAGCAAAAGGTTTAAAAATCTCTTGTAATTTTTCTTTTGCGATGCCGATGCCGCTGTCCTCTATACTAAAATGCATAATTTGACGATTCTCTTTTTGCTGCAGCAAAGATATACAAAATCTTACATCTCCATACTCCGGTGTAAATTTAATTGCGTTGGAGAGTAAATTAATTATAACCTGACGAAGACGGGTAGCGTCACTGTATATACATGTAGATATAGCATTATCAATTTCAAGCGTATAGTTAAGTGCTTTTTCCTCTGCCACTGATTTTAGCAATTCATATGTTGTCGCAAATTCCACAAAAGGGTTCAACGGAATCTTTTCAAGAGAGATTTTATTATTGGTTATTTTCGAAGAGTCTAGAATATCATTTACGATGTCTAAAAGCGTTTTTGTCGAAGAGTTGATGACGTTAACATATTTTTCCTGTGCAGTATCAAGTTGAGTTTTACTAAGCAACTCTGTAAAGCCCAATATACCGTTCATCGGTGTTCTTATTTCGTGGCTCATATTTGCCAAAAACATTGCCTGTGCGGCTTCAGCCTCTTCAGCTTTTTTACGGCTTTGCACCAATGAGGTCACATCTTCACGAATCGCCATATACTCTATAATCTCATTATTTTCATCATGGATTGGAATGATAGAGCTTTTTACATAGTAACTGCTTCCGTCTTTTGCTATATTTGAAAATTCTCCCTGCCAAATATTTCCTTTGGTTATTTCTTTCCATAACTCCGTAAAAACCTCATCAGGCACATCAGGGTCACGCACGATATTATGCGATTTACCGATAAGTTCCTCTTTTGTATAGCCGCTTACCTCCTCAAAACGCTCATTCACGTAAGTTATATTTCCCAGCATATCGGTTCTTGAAATAATAACTACGCTGTCAAGTGCTTTTAAGAACTCATCAAGCTTAAATTTTGAAGCTCTAAAGATTTTTTCCTGCTCTTTTAATTCCGTTGTTACATACTCTATCAGATTAAAAAGTGCGCTGTCGGTTTTTGAACTGTTTCTAATTTTTCTCTTCTCATTGACGCCATGCTTAACCGTTTGCGTTCCTTTTTCACGTAAAAAAAGTATAGTGGTCGTCACATTAAAAAGTCTTGCCTTGTCATCATTGTGAAAAAATTCTCCAAAGGTAAAAAAACCGCTTGTCGGTGCCGCATTTTCAAGTAGCCGAAATATTTTTTCAAGTTCTTTGTCTAAAAATTGTTTTCTTGCTATACAAGAGTAGATAAAACATGCCTGCAAAGAGTTATTATCCATATCTTCTTTAAGGCTGTACTGATTGACAAGCGTTCTACTGCCTATACCGAAATAAACCTCTTCCCCCTCTTCTAAAGTACCGCCGTATAACAGGCTCCCATCATCAAATACATTCAACATAGACCTTGCTATAAGCATATCGTCTTCTTTACGAATAAGCGGGAATTCAATGGTAGAAGCAGGCATATTGTCAACCGCAAATTCGCCGAGTACTTCTGCATACACATCTTTTATAGGACGATGATTAATCTCATAAACTCTTGCCCCATCTGCTTTTGTAATCGTAAATGTCGGACCGACCGCTCTCCAGCCTAAATTATAATCTTGAAGAACTTCTAACGCATCCCCTTTTAAACTAACACACACAGCACCGCCGTCAAAAACCTTATCGCCGATAACGGTATAGGTTTGTTGAAACTGCAGCATATCCGCAGCCATACCGCCTGCAATGGCTACCTTGTTAAAGTTACAAGAAGAGAGCCCGTGTAAATACTCCTGCCCGTTATGCTCGAGACCGTCTAAAAAGGTAATAACACACTTTGTATCTTTATCAAATACTCTTTTAGACAGAGCAAGTCCCAACCTGTAAGAATCATCTTCTCTCTCATAATAAGCACTTATTTTTGTTTTTTCAAATACCGAAATACTGACAACAGTACTTTCATCAAGCATCTCGCCGTTTACGATTTCTCCTGCAGCGGAAGCACCGATAAGTGTTGCACTCGGAAGGGCAGAAATGATTTGTGAGGCAATATTTTCTATCTCTTTTTTAGAATTATGAGAAGTAAACATTTGAATCAAAATATTTTTCTGATTCACGTCAATAGCAGACTTTTTCAAAAACTTGCCAAAGTCATCAAGGTCTGTATAGTTATGATTATATTGCTGCATTATAAAATCTTTTTATTTGAGTTTACACTATAAGGTATTATAAAGTTATTAAGTTCTTAATAATTAATATCTATCAAACAAAAATTTGAGTAGAATATTCTAAATTTTTAAAGGTCCACACAATAATGAAATTTATTATTTTTATCTCTTTTATACTCTTGTTTAGCGCCTGTAATCTTACTGAATCAAAAGAAGACATAGCAGCCAAAAAGCTTGAACAAAAAAAAGCTTTTGAAGAAAAGATCGCCGATACAAAAGAAGTCCAACTCAAAAAAATAGATGCACAAAAAGAGCAGGAACTGGCAAAAATAAATTCACAGACTACGCTGGCAACACTTGAAAAAGAACAGCTTTTAGAAAAAATAAAACTCGAAGCTCAGGCAGAAAAAGAAAAAATGCTTTTGGCTCAGGCAAAAGAAAAAGAAGTGTTTGAAGCAAAACTGCGCGACTTGGAGCGTCAAGATGCCATGGAGATAAAACGCTACTTACTGCTTATACTTTTTTTACTTTTAGTTATTGCCTCTTATTTTATCTATCTTTATTTTAAACGCAGACATGATGACAAACTCAAAGCTTATCAAGATAATTTGGACAAATATTTTCACCAGCAGGAAAATATGACAAAAATGCGTATAGCCGAAAAAATCATCGACACTGTTGCAAGCGGAAAACTGGCAAAAGAGCAGGAGAGTGAACTTATAAAAGCGCTCAGCGGCAATATATCACCTGCAGATGAGCCAAAACTTTTAAATGAAACAAATAAAAATATCGAGCTGATTGAAGAGAAAAATTCACACTAAGGCTTTGAAATGCTTTTTACCATAGTACTGTTTGTTTATATACTCGGCTTATTATCCGCTCTTAATGCAATAATGACCGCAAGAACTTCGCAAGGTGCTACAGCATGGGTGATTTCACTTGTGACTTTACCCTATATCGCCGTTCCTCTTTACTGGTTTTTCGGCAGGAGCAAGTTTAACGGCTACACAGCAGCACGCAAAAAGGCTGAAAAACTTGTAACTGACAGACTCCAAAATATTGTCACACAGACAAAAAATTATATACCGCAGGAATCAGCTCTGGGAATTTTTGAAAGAACTTCCCAACAATTAGCCAAAATGCCTTATCTTCAGGCAAATGAACTCGATTTATTAATTGACGGTGAAAAAACATTTCAAAGTATTTTAGCCGGTATTAATGAAGCAGAAAAATATATACTCTTGGAATTCTACATCATCCGTGACGACAACCTCGGTTATCAGATACAACGTACCCTGATAAAAAAAGCAAACGAGGGCGTGAAAATATACTTCTTATATGATGAAATAGGAAGCTATGAACTTTCTCAAAACTACCTTGATGAAATGCGACAAGCAGGCATACAGGTTTATAATTTTCACACGCAAAAAGGTATTAAAAACAGATTTCAAATCAATTTTAGAAATCATCGTAAAATAGTTGTAGTTGATGGAAAATCAGCCTGGATCGGTGGACATAACATCGGCGATGAGTACCTCTCAAAAAATAAAAAATTCGGACATTGGAGAGATACGCATATAAAAATCACCGGACCCTCTGTTATAGCAGTGCAAACAATATTTATCGAAGACTGGTACTGGGCTGCCGAGTATCTTATTGATTGTTTAAAATGGAATCCTGTGTCATCCAAGAAAGAAAATAAAAAAGTTTTAATTGTACCTTCTTCTCCTGCAGATATATTAGAAACCGCTTCACTGATGTTTATGCAGGCAATAAACAGTGCAACAAAACGCATTTGGATATCAAGCTCTTACTTTGTTCCAGACAGCGCTATTATTAAAGCATTGCAGCTTGCAGGGCTGAGAGGTATTGATGTACGTATTCTCATACCTAAAAGAGCCGATCATATTCTTGTTTATCTTGCAGCGTTTAGCTATTTTAAAACCGTCAGCGCAACAGGTGTAAAATTTTTTCGCTACAACAACGGTTTTTTACATCAAAAAGTAATGCTTATTGATGATTCTCATACAGCCGTCAGCACCGCAAATCTTGATAATCGTTCTTTTAGACTCAATTTTGAAATTACAGCTTTAGTCACAGACAACTCTTTTGCCCAAGAGATCAAAGAGATGTTTGAAAATGATTTCAGACACTCATATGAAATAAAAATAGCCGAGCTTGAAAAACAAGCTTTCCTTTTTAAGCTTGCCACGCGTCTGGCAAGACTGACCTCACCGGTACTATAGTAAGGATTGGTATTATGTTCATCCCCAAGCAAATACCCAAAAAACTGACACATCAAGCCGACTCTTTACCATGTAAATTTTCTCTTTTGGTCTGGAATGTACACAAAGAAAACCAAACAAAAGCTTTTGAAAAAAGTTTTTCTGCTCTTATGCAGACAAATCCAAGTGATATACTGTTACTACAAGAGGTTAAGTACCCAAAAAAGAGCACTTTTTCCTTTAATAAATACTCTTTCGCTCTTGGAGCAAATATTGAGACAAAGCAAAATATCTTCGGTGTTTTAACTGCTGCAAAATGTTCATTTCATAATATCACGATATCACTTTCGACAAAAAAAGAGCTTTGGTTTAGCAGCCATAAAAGCTTCTTAATCTCTCAGCATAAAGTATGCAACGCCAAAACCCTTTATCTTGCCAATATTCATGCCGTTAATTTTGTTTCGCACAAAGCTTTCACCCATGAACTCCAAAAAATAAAAAATTCTCTCCAAGAACTTGAAGGTCCTTTAATAATCGGCGGAGATTTTAACAACTGGAGCAAAAAACGTCTTAAAATTTTAGAAAATTTTCAAAAAGAGCTGGGGCTTTGTAAACTTGCCGTAGAAGAATCACACCATGTCAAACAAATTTTTTCACAGACGATTGATCATATCTACTATCGCGGCATCAAACCCTTAAAAGCAATGGCAGTCGATACAAAAAAAATTTCAGATCATAATCCGATTTATGCACTTTTTGAACTTGAACAATAAAGTGATATAATCCTTTTATGAAACAAATAGCCATTATAGGGCCTACCGCCTCTGGGAAAAGTGATTTAGCCATTGCAATTGCACAGCAGATGAATGCATATATACTCTCTATAGACTCACTCAGTCTTTATAAAGAAATAGATATCGTCTCAGCAAAACCCTCACGCGAAGAATTGGCACAAATCAAACACTACGGCATTAATGAGCTCTTTGTTAATGAATACTTCAGTGTTGATATATTTATAGATTTATATAAAAAAGTACGCCTTACATGTAAAGAAGATAATAAAAACTTAGTAATAGTCGGCGGTACCTCTTTTTACCTCAAATCTTTAATAGAGGGGCTTTCGTCTTTACCGAACATAAGCCCGGAACATAGCTTACATGTAACAGAGCAATTACAGGATTTAGATGCCTGTTATAAATTTTTGACAAAAATTGATGCAGAGTATATGCAAAAAATAGCACCCAATGACAAATACCGCATGGAAAAAGCGCTGTTAATTTATGAAGCATCGCGTATAAGTCCGAGTGAGTGGTTTAGACAAAATCTTCCAAAGCCTGTTATTACAGATGTAAAGATTTACAATATTGATGTTTCAAGAGAAGTACTGCGTGAACGTATTGCAAACAGAACGCATAAAATGTATGAAAAGGGGCTGATTGACGAGATCTGTTTTTTAGAACAAAAATATACAAGAGCGCCGCATGCTATGGGTGCCATAGGAATTGTGGAAGTATTGGATTATTTGGACGGCAAGGCAGACAAAGATGCAATGCTCTCTTTGATATCTACCCACACAGCCCAGCTTGCAAAAAGGCAGCAAACCTTTAACCGCACGCAGTTTAGTGATATCACAAGTGCAAAGCTTGAAGATTTACAAGATATTATTCTTGACAGATTTTAGCATACATATCTGAACGTCTGTCTTTTAGCAGTCCCCAATACTCTCTTTGTTTTGCATTTTCATCCAAGTCAAATTCAGCATAGATAACTGCCTCTTTGTCTCTTGGGGCCTCGGCGATTATTTTGCCTGTATAGTCTGTGATGAATGAAGAACCGTAAAAAGTAAGTTCGCAGCTTTCTCCCCGTTCTTTGCCTGTGCGATTGGCTGCTACGACAGGCACGGTATTTGTCGCGGCATGTCCCATCTGTACTCTTTGCCAATGCTCTTTTGAATCTAGATGAATCTCGGGTTCACTCCCGATAGCCGTGGGGTAAAATATAATCTCTGCACCCATCAGCGTCAAAGCACGCGCCGTTTCACAAAACCATTGATCCCAGCAGATACCCACCCCGATTTTTGCATAAGCTGTTTCATAAACTTTAAATCCTGTATCGCCGGGGGCGAAATAAAACTTCTCTTCATACCCGGGACCGTCGGGAATATGTGTTTTTCGGTAATTATCCATCACGCTGCCGTCTGCATCAACGACCACAAGCGAGTTAAAGTAGCCTTTTTCAGCTTTTTCAAAATAACTAACTAATATAACTACATGGTACTCTTTTGCCAAAGCTGCAAAATGTTGTATTAGTTCGTTATTCTTTAAAGGTTGCGCCCATTCAAAATACTTTTCATCTATATCTTTACAAAAGTAAAGCGTTTGAAAAAGCTCAGGTAAAAGTATGATATTTGCACCCTCTGCAGCAGCCTTTTTAACCAATTGCTCAGCCTTTTTGACATTTGAGTTTTTATCTTCACTCATGCGCATTTGAATTGCCGATACTTTTACCTTTGCGTGCACGACTACCCTCTACCTGTCACTTCTAAGAGATGATAGCCAAACTGTGTTTGAATCGGTCCGTACACGACACCTACATCACCGCTAAAAACCGCCTTATCAAATTCAGGCACCATCTGTCCCGGTCCAAACTGTCCTAAATCTCCGCCGTTTCTTGAAGATGGACAGCTAGAGTTTGCTTGTGCCACTTCACCGAAATCCGCTCCATTTTCTATCTCTGTTTTTAATTCATTACATTTTTCTTCACTGTCTACTAAAATATGTCTTGCTGTTGCCCATGCCATACTATCATTCCTTAATTTTGTTTCACAAAATAAAAGAAACCCATCGCACTTGTGCGATTTTGCTCCTATACTTTGTTTATAAAATTTTACTCTATTTTTACTTATGCTTTATAATAATTGGAGATTAATTTTGGAAGCGATGCTTTAGCTTCGCCCCTTGGTCTTGGATAAAACCCATGTTGTAAAACTACAATTAAATTGTCATACTTGTATTAACTACTTTTACCTATAATACTGAAAAAATACGGAGAAGATATATGAAAAATATAATTATTGCAATTTTGGCAGCTTTTTTACTGCTGGGCTGTAGCTCAAAAAGTGATGAAAACAAAAATGTTGAGCCCAAGCTTGTCGCTGGAAAGAGCCTTGCAGATTTACATTTAAAAGACCAATTTGGTAAAGAGCATACATTAAATGCAGATACTTACAAAGTCATTTTTGCTTTCGACAAAGAGCCGGCACACACATGTAACGACTTTTTCAACACTCAAAAACCTACATATCTGCAAGAGCATCATGTGCAGTTTGTCGCTGATGTGAGTGCTGCACCTTCAATTATCAGAAGCCTTTTTATTCTACCGGGACTCAAAGACTTTAAGCATATTGTACTGCTTTTAGATGACAAAAAAACAGCAGCACCATACAGAAAAGGCATTGATACGACAAAAATAGTCGTTGTCACTGTTTTAAACAAAAAAATCACCGACCTCAAAACTATCAGCACAAAACAAGAACTGCAAAAAACTGTAGAAGATGACTCGGCTATGTCATACATAGCTCCGGTTATCAACAAAGTAATGAACAGTGTCGACAGCGTTACAAAATAGCAGCGATAGACTCAAAAATATAATCAGGCTTGATACCAAAAGACAAATCGATTTTTGAAAATTTTCCTGTTTTAACAAGAGCCGCTTGTATGCCGGCTTCTTGTGCCCCTTTTATATCACTCTCTATATCATCACCTATCATCACACACTCATTTGGGCTTACATGTAAGCTTGCACAGGCCAGATGATAAAACTCTCTGCTCGGTTTTCCTATCAGTGAGGCTTCTTGTCCGCTCCCGTACTCTAATGCACTCACAAAACAGCCTGCATCCATACTCAGTTCATTATCGCTATCTTTAAAGTACCTGTTTTTTGCAATCCCAAGCAATGAAGCACCGTCCATCAGTTTTCTAAACGCACAGTTGAGATTTTTATAATTAAAATTATCTTGGGCATCACCAACGACAACATATTTTTCTTCATAATATTTCAGATCATCAAAAAAACAAAGAGCATCATCCGTGAGCAAAAACTCAGCAAAACTTTTCTCTTTTTCTAAAAACATTTTTGTAACATCAAGGGCTGTAATAATTTCATTACTTGTAATTTCAAAGCCCATTTTTTGAAGTTTTTTAACGACCTGAGCAGAAGTTCTTTGAGTCGTGTTTGTCAAAAAACGTATAGGATAATGCTTTTTTATCTCTTTTACCGCCTCTACTGCTCCTTCTATCGGTTTATCACCTACATATAGTACACCGCCGATATCACATAATACCGCTTTAATAGATTCATCAAACATAACTTTATCCTCCTATTAAATCTCATATAATTTGAACAAAGTCCAAATTATATTCAGTCACTAAAGCTTTGCCTAACGGCAAGAGAAACCATTTTGGCTTCTTAAAAAATAGAAAGCCCAGTTTTTGTCGTAAAAAGTTCCAAAGCCTTTGTTCCAATCAATGAATTTCCCTGCTCATTAAGTGCAGGCGACCAGACACAGATACCCATTTTTTGAGGAATGACGGCTACAATGCCCCCTCCTACACCACTTTTCCCCGGAACACCCACCTTAAAAGCAAAATCTCCCGAAGCATCATAATGCCCGCAGGTCAGCATTACGGCATTAATGCGCTTTGCCTGAGCTTTCGTTACATAGGCTTTGTTGTTTATAGGGTCAACACCGTGATTGGCAAGGTAGAGCATTGAACGTGAGAGCATTTTTGTATTCATCTCCAAAGCACAATGATTAAAGTAGGTCTGTACCAACTTGATAGCTTCATTGTCAATGTTGCCAAAGCTTTTCATCAGATTTGTGAGCGCCAGGTTTCTATAGGCATGTTCCATCTCTGAGCCTGCCACGACAACATTCATACGAATGCTCTCATCATCGGCAATACTGCGTATAAAATCCACTATGGCATCAAAAGCCGCTGTATCATTTTTATAGTGTGTAATAAGAGTATCTGTTATAACAATGGCACCCGCATTTATAAAAGGGTTACGCGGGATGCCGTTTTCATATTCAAGCTGAACAAGGGAGTTAAAAGGGTTACCCGAAGGTTCACGCCCCACACGCTTATAAAGCTCACTCCCGAGATACTTCAGTGCCATAGTAAAGGTAAAAACTTTGGAAATACTCTGTATGGAAAAAAGTGTATCAGAAGCACCTACATCATAAGAACTGCCGTCAAAGAGCGTGATGCTCATAGCAAACTGCCCGGCATCGGCATCTGCAAGTGCAGGAATATAATCAGCTACTTTTCCCTTCCCGAACAAAGGCTGTATTTCAATCTCAATATCTTGCAGTATTTGTTGATAGTCCATATTTTTCTCCTAATATGACATATTTTAGCACAATTATTTTAATTCAAGAAGTACCGTATCTCTCCTTGTAACATCAACACGTCGGCAGGCGTTCTCAAACGCTCCGCCCTCGCCTATAACTATACATTTGTGTTTGGCTCTTGTAATGGCGGTATATATCAGCTTGGTATTGTGCATAATATAATGTGTAAAACTCATAGGAATAACTATGATATCATACTCCATTCCCTGCACTTTATGGATGGTAAGTGCATAAGAGAGCATCAGATGAGATTTGAGCTCTTCATACTCATAGCGCACAACGACATCCTCATTCGGATAAAATACAAAAACCTGTTCCTCTTCCTCATCAATTTTAAATAACAGTCCGCTCATACCGTTAAAAATTCTTCGCTCGTCAGTATCCTCGCCCTCTTTAAAACCCTCCCCGCTCCAAGAGGCCATATTCTCATTTTTAGTATGCACGACCTTGTCCATAAGACGAAATTCCAACTCGCCGCGTTTCACACACTTCTTGGGATTCGGATTAAAATACTCCTGCAAAACCTTGTTTAAGTTGGTTGTACCGAGTATGCCGCCTTTCATAGGAGTAATCACCTGAAAATAGTTCAAATACTCTTTTATCTGTTTGTTGTTGAGTCTGTATCTGGCTTTTTCAATAGATGCAACAACGCGATGAATAATTTCTGTAATAATCTGCTTTGAATTTTCATCCCTGAGGTTTTTCAACTCATCTTGAGAGAGTTGATTTTTCAGAGCATAATAATTTTGTATGCTTACATCTACAAACTCAAAATCTTCATATTTTTGCCTGTACTCGGGGAGTTCTGCCTGGCGTATCTGATTTGCTATAAGCGTAATGGCCTGCTCTTCACTCTGTCTGTAAATCTGTGTCAGTTTAACCGTAGGTGCGAGTTCAAGACTCAGCACATCACTCAGTACATTTCCCGCACCTATGGGAGGAAGCTGCGCGTCATCACCGACAATAATAACAATGGCTTTTTTAGAGATTTTTCGCATAAGTCGTGCAAAAAGTGTAGAGTTTATCATAGAGGCTTCATCTATAAGCACAACCGAGTAGGGAAATTTATCACTCTCTTCATGTTTTACCAAAAGCGACTGAATCGTTGCGCTCTCATACCCTGTCGTATCACTGATTCTTTGAGAGGCTATACCACTGAGCGCACAGGTTATTATCTCTTTTTTGTCATAACGGGTGTTGAGCAGTTCTAAAATCGTTTTTGAAGTGGTACTCTTACCCGTTCCCGCATACCCGACCAAAAAAAGCAGTGATGCACCGTTATTTATCATCTCCGCCGCAGTTCTTTGCTGCTCGCCGAGTTTGAGAGAACTCTCAGACAAAAAGGCATCCAAATCTTTGACAAATCCCCCGTTATCAAGTTTAGCACGAGCCGTAAAGTCATCATACAAGAATTTTTCTGCATCATACAGACGTGCAGGAGAAACCCGCTCGTTTTTCATTATCACTATGCTTTGTTCTGCAACTCTCTCAACCAAGGCAGCTTCATACAGATTTTGTTTGTTCACAAATCCAAGCAGTTCATCCAACCCGCCAAACAGTACCTCTTTGGCAATGCAGCTGTTTCCCTGCGCTTCACAATAATTTAACAGCACATAATCCATAGCCGAACTGATACGCTGTTCATTCTCAGGTGCTACACCCATTTTAAGTGCGAGTTCATCTGCGCGTTTGAAGCCTATGGAGTTTATACTTGTAAGAATATAGGGATTTTCTTTGATTTTTGTGCAGGGTTCATCAACGTCTTTCATAGCCGTAGCAATAGTTGTCAAAAGTACCGGTGTAACATCATACGGGCTTAAAAACTCACCCAAACGGCGCATGGAGCGAAACTGTTTCCATGAAGCCTGGATTTTTTTCAGGCGTTTTTCTTTTATACCTTTAAATTCTAAAAGTTTTTCAATGTCATTGTCTAAAATTTCAATGAGCCGGTCTGAGCCGAAGTGTTCTATCAAATCAGCAGAGAGTTTTTTTGTAAAGCCTTTGATGATTTTATTGAGAAAGAAAAAGAGTTCGTTCTGGTTGACCTTGAGTGTCTCAAATTTAAAAGTCTTGCCGTATTTTTTATGCTCGACCCATTCTCCCTCAAGCGTGATTGCCGCGTCTTTAATGCTCGCAACATCACTCTCAAAATAGGTTCCGCTTATTTTCTCACCGCTTTTTAAAACGGCAATGAAAAAACCCTCTGATTCAAAAAGAATTCTGTCTATTTGGCCTATGAGTGTCACAAAACTACTTTGTAACTATGGCAAAACTCTGCTCTAGGATTTCCGTATGTTTTTTTATAAAATCATTTAAATCTTTGAGTTTTAATTTCTTGATTTTTTTGAGTTCTAGTTCTGAATGATTCAGAGGAAACCCTTTATAGTAGTCCATAAACGTACGCTGGAGTCTTTGACTCATTGTCTCTACTCTTAAAGGCTCGCTGCCGAGCAGGAATTTTTTTGTCTGCTCAAGTTCATCTTCACTTACACCTTTATGTACAAACTCTGAAATAACATTCACGACTGTTTTTTTTGCCTCATCCATTGAATCCAGTTTTGTCTGCAAATAACCGTTTAAGTATGAGCTGGACTTGCTTACATGTACGCGTGCATATGCCGAGTATGCCAGACCGCGTTTTACACGAATCTCTTCCATTAAACGGCTGCCGAAACCGCCTGTTCCGAGTATAAATGTTGCAACGCGCGCCTTATAGTAATCTTCATCATTGACTGCCATATTGTACGGTGAGCCAAAATAGATATATGCCTGTTTTGTTTCACGTTTAAGAATACTCTCTTTTGGTTTATCACTCGCACGAAAATGAGGCAGTGGTTCGCTTTTTCCCTTTGGAAGTGTATTTAAAATTTTTGCTATATTTTTCTTTACTTCTGCTCTGTCAACATCCCCTCCTACAACAACTATGGCACGTGAAACAACCAAATGCTCTTTTACAAAATTTTTGACATCTTCAAGATCTATGCTTTTGACGCTTTGAACCGTTCCTGATGCAGGCTGTGCCAAAGGCGTGTTGGGAAAAAGGAGTTTTTTCAGCTCATTTGAAGCGACATAATCAAAATCATTCTCTTTACGGCTGAGTGAACCGATTGTCATCGTCTTCACTTTTGAGAGTGCTTCCTCGGTGTAATTTGGGTCTTTCAGCAATTTAGCTAAAAATTTAGCAGCATTTGTAAATTCATCTTTGAGCGAACTTGTCTCAAGTACAAAAGTCTCAGTACCGGTACTTGCCGAAATATGTATAGCACGAGACTCTAACTTATCGGCAAAACCGTTTGAACCTAATTTTTTCGTACCTTCATTTAATAACTTTGCACTAAACTTTGCAAGTCCAGCCTTTTTTGTGTCTGTTATACTGCCGCTGTTTGTAAAAACTATTTGTGTGTTTACAAGAGGAAGTCTTGTGTCCTGTTCAAAAATAAGCGGAACTTTAATCCCTTTTACCTCTATAGAGTCTATTTGTGCTGCCATTAGTATCTGTCCTATTGCTAAAATTATTAAAAAAAATTTCATGAGTTAAATATCTCTAAAGTCTCATAGGCTGTATTTCTCACAGCCGGTGTTTCACCTATATCTTTTATAAGATGCACCATTTCATCTTTTGCCATTGTGTACGCGGCACCTGCAGAGCTTACGACATTTTCTTCCATCATGGTCGAGCCCAAATCATTTGCACCGAAACGCAGTGCCATCTGACCGATATAAGGTCCCTGTGTTACCCATGAACTTTGAATGTTAGGCACATTGTCAAGATACAAACGAGCTACTGCCAAAAGTCTTAAGTAACGGTTTGATGACGGCTTTTCCATATCGGGAATGCGTGCTAAAAGCTCCGTATTTTTTCCCTGAAAGCTCCACATGATAAATGCACGAAATCCGCCTGTTTCATCCTGCAGATTTCTCACCATATCCAAATGGTCTATAATGTCTTCATCTGTTTCTACCGTACCGTACATCATAGTAGCCGTAGACATAATGTCGAGTTTATGTGCTTGACGATGCACATCTATCCATACCTCGGAATCTATCTTTTTGGGTGCTATAATATCACGGACTTTGTCTGAAAGTATCTCAGCTCCTGCACCGGGAATGGATGCCAGTCCTTTTGCTTTTAAGCGTGCCAGCACTTCTTGAATTGTTATGCGGGAAACTTTGGCTATAAAATCCAGCTCTATCGAGCTGAATCCATGAATGGTGATTGTCGGATATTTTTGATGTATATGCTCTACTAAATCCTCATACCACTCAATTTTGAGTTTTGGATGCACACCGCCTTGAAAGAGTATCTGCGTTCCGCCAATTTCCAGCAGTTCGTCTATCTTTGCATCTATCTCATCAAAAGTCAAAACATAAGCATCCGCATCTTTTTCATGTCTGTAAAATGCACAAAACTTGCAGTCAACCCAGCATATATTTGTATAGTTAATGTTTCTGTCTATTACAAAGGTCGTAATTCCTTTGGGGTGCAACTCTTTTTTTCTTTGTGTTGCCATACGTCCTAAATCTTTCAAATCCGCATTGCGGATTAAATCAAGTGCTTCTTCTTTAGTTAGTCTGCTCATTTCCATCCTCTATTTCTTGAACTAATAGATTTCTTTTTAATAAAGAGTCTATAAAAAATATACATACCAAGCATACCTATAAATATGCCCACAAGCACCTGAACCCATGCAGCAAGATTTAATATTTTATTTAAAATGCCCATATGCTTTTTTTTGTCAATCTTCATATTTGCCATCTCTGCAATATGTGTCATAGCTGAAACTGCCAGATTGCCTTCGGGTATACTTTCATGACAAGCCACACAGGCACCTGCTCTGTCCGTTTTATCAATTTGTGCCTTTGTTAAAGGTTGTGAGAGTTTCCAATGATGTCCTACAGTCTGCAACTGTGTTCCGTTTTTGTCTAAAAATTTTGAATAATCAAAATGTAGATTAGGAATCGCCGGAATCTGCTCATCTATAATGGTCGGCATAACCTTTCCATCAGCACTCATAATATCTACTATAGTATCAACTGAGGGGTCAAAAGTCGTTTGTGAACCTGTGATACCATAACCCAACGCTTTTTTCATAGCATGACAACTCTCACAGCTTCTCGGTTCTTTTTGAATTGTATGCGGCTGAATCGGTGCCATATCTATAGCATTTTGTCCCTCGGCTCCTGCACCCTCAACGTTCGGTATTTTAAATATATGATTTTGAAGCAGTGCATTTCCGTCTTTGCCTATAACTGTAACAGTTGTCTGACATCCCGGAATTGTCGGGCTTATTCGCCCTTCTCCGTTTTGAGAAAGAGCAGGATCTTCCCAGCGCAGAAAACTTCTTGTTTCAGTTACTTGTCCATCAACCAGATATTTTTTCAATGATTTTCTCATTATGCCAGTACGACCATGCATATCATGGTCATGGGAAGACTGCAGATAATCAGGGTTTTGTTTGCCGCCGCTGTAGTCTATTTTGACATGACAACCGTAACACTGCGGAGCCCAAGTTGCATGACAGGTATAACACTCCAATCTGTCATTATGAACACTGATTTTATCCATAGCCAACAACCCGACTTTAGAAAGTTTTTCCTGTTCTTTAAGCAGTTTAAGCGGTTTAAGGACAACATCTTTACCGCTTGCCAAATGCATAATGACTTCTTTGCCTTTTTTTGTTGTATGTATGAGAGGATTGCCTCTGGCCGAGAGTAAATAACCTTCATCTGCGGCATTTACGCTTCCTTGCTTGAGGTACTCTGCCATAGTTTTTGTCACGCCTCTGGCTTTGCCTGTTTTTGGAGATGTTTCAAACTCATCACTGTAGCCAAGTGGCAATTCCCATGGATACTTTTTTGTTGTTCCGTGACAATCCTGACACTCTATTTCAACTGCACCTGCATTTGCTCCGCTTAAAAAACCATCTCCATGCATATCATTAGACGTATGACAGTCTTGACACAACATGCCTTTTTTAAAGTGAACATCGCCCTGCATATGAATATATCGTTTAGTATGAAGTTTTGGCTGAGGATTACCCTTCGCATCAAAAGTTGCTTTATAAGCCGTTTCCATCAAGCCCTGATAAGAAACACCTATACGTTTTCCTCGGTTATGGCAAGTTGAACATGTCTCAGTCGGAATACCCGAATAACTCTGCTTATGCACCGTAACTTTTGTTTCACGGGATGATTGAATCTCATGTACGAGCAGGTGACCCCGTTCTTTATGTGATATGCTTTTATCACCACCTTCATAATAGCCCTCATTTGAGTAGGGAATATGACAAGATGCACAGCCTATACCTCGGTAATCACCTCTTTTTTGACGACCTTTGCTCCCCGTATGACAACGTAGACACTCTTGACGTAAGTAGGTATATACAGCTAATGAAGGATCTTTTTCAACTTCTTCTGCTGTTGGTGCAGGAGGTAGCTCGGTCATCTCTTTTGGAAAAGCCTGAGGCTCCATCTTTGAGAGTTTTTGCATATACTCTTGATACTTTTTCGTACCAAGACGTGCATGTATATCTGTAGGATTTTTCGTTTTGTAATTACCTATCGTATGGTTATACCCTTCTTTACCGCCAAAACTCCAAAGCGCTCCTTGGATTTTTCCCTGTTCTGTCATCATCAAAGAGTTCATCTGCGCAGCAACTTCTTCTTTGTGACACATACCACAGGTATTTTGGTTTACCCAGGTACTGCCCGGTGCCGGGTAAAATTCTTTTGGTCCTTCGTGTGTCAAAAAGTATTGTACAGTACCTTTGTGCGCTTTACTTTTATGTTTTGTAGCCGGATTCCCCCCGTGACATACAATACAGCTATTTTTTGCATACCCTGCCTCTGCTGATTTTTTCGCAATCGCTTTTGCCATGCCGGATTCAGGAGCTCTAATATGCTCAATGCCTCCGTGACATTTTAAACAATTGTTTTTTTCATGATAATTTGTTGATGCAACTAAAAAAGTTGCAAAAAAAACAGTAAGCCAGAGGGTTTTCTTCATTTATTTTGCCTTGTGATCTTTTGCTATTGCATCCAAAACACCGTTAATAAATTTAGGAGACTGTTCTGTTCCAAATGATTTTGTAATTTCAACTGCTTCATTAATAACAACCGCAGAATCAAGTTCCCCAAAAAGAATTTCATACGTTGCAAGTCTTAATGTTGCACGCTCAATTGCACCCAAACGTTCAAAATCCCACTCTTTTAAATGCTCAACTATCGCTTTGTCAATTTCTTCTATATGCTCCATAACACCTTCATAGAGTCCAAGAGCAAAATCTTTTTGTTTGTTACGGATTTTCTTTTCTTCAAGAATCTCATTTGAATGCTCAGACGTGTTGCCGTTTCCCAAATCATATGCGTATAAAAGGCTTACTACGGCCATACGTGCCTGCTGACGAGTAGCCATTACAGTGCCTCGTATAAATCTAGCATTTCTATAACAACGCCCATTGCTTCAAAACCTTTGTTTCCGGCTTTTGTTCCGGCTCTCTCTATCGCCTGCTCAATTGTATCGGTTGTTAAAAGTCCGAAACTTACAGGTTTTTGATATTTGAGGCTCATACTTGCTATGCCTTTTGTCGCTTCAGCCGCAACATAATCAAAATGAGGTGTTGAACCACGGATAACAGCCCCCAAAGCACAAATTGCATCATATTTTCCGCTTGCCAAAAGCTGGTCGACAATCATAGGCAGCTCAAATGCACCCGGAACTAAAACATGTGTCAAATCCTCTGCATTTCCGCCGTGACGGTCAAAGGCATCTTTTGCTCCCTCTACAAGTCTATCCACTATAAAATGGTTCCATCTTGTGCTTACTATGGCTATTTTTTTGCCGTTTACTACTTTTAATTTACCTTCAATTAAATTCATTGTCATTTTCCTTATTTTTATTTTATTGCTTGAATTTTTTTAATTTTTTCTATCAGTTTTTCTAATTCGTCTAATTTTACCATATTTGGCCCGTCACTCAAAGCACAACTTGGATCAAAATGCGTTTCAAAGAAAAATCCGTCCACACCAACAGCTGCTGCCGCACTTGCAAGATAAGGCACCATGGAGCTGTCTCCGCCTGTCTTGCCGCCAAGCGCACCCGGCATCTGTACAGAGTGTGTTGCATCAAAGATAACAGGTGCAAATTCGCGCATAATTACAAGCGAACGCATATCCACAACGATATTTCCATACCCGAAAGAGCTGCCTCTCTCTGTAAGATATATCCCATGTTTTTGTGCATTTTCGTAACTTACCTCATCACATCCGCGGGTTTTAAGGACTTTCATTACAGAGTATCGCATATCAGGCGGATTAATAAACTGACCTTTTTTAATGTTTACCTCTTTGTCTGTTTTTGCACAAGCTACAAGTAAGTCTGTCTGTCGGCAGAGAAATGCGGGAATCTGCAGCATATCAACTACTTTTGCAACTGGCTCAACCTGAATGCTCTCATGCACATCCGTTACTATTTTATAGCCGAAATCGTCTTTGACTTTTTGTAAAATTTCAAGACCTTTTTCCATGCCAAGCCCGCGAAAAGAGTCTAACGAAGTTCGGTTAGCTTTGTCAAAACTTGCTTTGAAATAAAAATCTATTGTTGCATCTTCTTGATATTTTTCTAATGCTTTTGCTATTGTAAAAATATTTTCTTCACTCTCAATGACACAAGGTCCTGCTAAAAGTTTCATAATTTTTCCATTTTGTAAATTTATTAATTTTATTGTATAATCTCATCAAGGCAAAAGGGAATTAAATTCCCTTAAGCTCAAAGTTGACTTTTAGTCGCCAAACTATAAAAGTCAACTTTAGGTGAAACTTTTTCATAAGTTCCTCCTATGATGAGATTATTGCCCTAGCTTCTGCTAGGGACAATCGTATTATATCGTAAGCTTTTTAAGCTCTACTTATCACGCGCAACCATAATTCCGGCCGCTACAATCAAAACAATTCCAAAACTCGTAACCAGCGATGGAAAAGCATCTCCCAAAAAAAGACCTACTATAATGGAAAAGAGTATATTTGTATAACTCACCGCACCTACAATTCCGGCTTTTGTTTCTCCGTATGCTTTTGTCATCAGTATTTGTGAAAATGTTGCGAACAGACCCATTGCAAGCAGATAAAACCAGACAATACCATGAGGCATAATAAATTTTCCAAGCATAAAATCAAGTTCAGGAAAATTTATATAGGGTGAAATTAAAAAGAGAAAAATAGGACCGAGCGTTCCTGTAATCATAAACGAAAGTACAATTGCACGGGTATCATAATAGGCTTTTAATTCTCTGACTGAAGTGTAGGCAAGAGCAGCACCCACACCGCTGAAAATTCCAAGCAGGTCATACTTTGAAAAACCTACCCCGCTTGGTTGCGTTATAAAAAGTATACCTATAAACCCTACAAAAACTGCAAGCCAGCCTTTTAAAGAGAGCTTTTCATGTAAAAATAACCAAGCAAACACTGCCGTAAAAATCGGTGAAGTTTTTGAATAGGTCATGGCATCACCAAGCGGAATATGGGCAATGTTATAAAAAAATGCCAGCAGTGCAACAAAGCCTATAAACCCCCTAAAAAAAAGTAAAAAGGGCTTGCCTCCCGGATGCTGCATCGGTTTTTTTAAAACAGCGAGTCCGACTATAATTACACCGGCAATATTCCTAAAAAAAACAACTTCTAGCGAACTCATATTCTGGCTTGCGAGTTTGGCAAAAGCACCCATAATGGCAAATGTAAAGCTTGCAATAAGCATATATTGCACGCCCTTGTTTAAATTCTTAATTCTATTCATAAGTGAAATTATAACCACTTAAGCTCTTTTTGGGTAAATTAGCAAGAAAGGTCAAATAATGAATGAAGTTGAATTAGGTAAATTTCTCTTATCTCTCTCTTTAATCTTTGGTTTAACCTATATTTTGGGATCTTTTTTATCGCAATTAAAAATACCGACCATTCTTGCAGCACTTTTTATCGGTGTTTTTTTAAGCTATACCCCTTTTCTTTCATTTGTTGATGCCGGAACAAATTTTAAAAATACTTTTGAGTTTCTTTCCAATCTCGGCGTGTTATTTCTGCTCTTTTACATAGGTTTGCAAATTGACCTTTCTGAGATGAAAAAATCAAGTTCCGATATTGTATGGCTGACTGTTTTAAACACTATTTTACCCTTTATTTTCGGTACTGCTGCTATGCTTTTATTTGGTTATGGCTGGGCCATTGCTCTTGTTATAGGTATGACACGCATGCCGACTGCAGAAGCGGTCATTGTTCCTATTTTAGACGAATTTAAAATGATTAAGACAAGAATCGGTACGTTCATTATAGGTGCAGGTGTCCTTGATGACATCATCGAAGTTTTACTTGTAGGTATTGTCTCTATCTGGGTAAGCACTAAAACTGTCCAGCATCACGAAGGCATTACAGCTCTGGCATTGGGGATTGTTGTTTTTATGCTCGTAGCTTGGATTTTTTATATGTGGATGCATAAAGTTATGCAGTATTACAAACCAAAAAGCTTAAACACCTTGATGATTTTTTCCCTTGTTATTCTTTTTGGATTTGGAGGTTTTGCAGAGTATGTGGAACTTGGAATGGTTGTCGGTGCCATCGCAGCAGGTGTCATCATGCGGCCTATGTATGAAAGTGATGAAAAACAAGGAGAACAGCTCACTAAAATGACGCAAACATTGAGTTATGGTTTTTTTGGTATCTTATTTTTCTTTTGGATTGGCTTTAATGCAGACATCCAAGGCTTTATAAAAGAACCTCTCTTAGCCATCGTACTTTATTTAGTTGGAACACTCGGAAAACTTTTTGGTGTTTTGCTGATGGTACCTATGAAAAAAATTACCTTAAAAGAGGCTGTTATAGTTGGAGTCGGATTAGATGCCAGACTGACTACAGAAATTATTGTCGCCCAACTGCTTTTTAGTGCTTCCATTATAGACATCAAACTTTTTACGGCGCTTGTTGCCGCATCATCGTTCACCGCAATTACGGTTCCCTTACTTTTTTCACTCCTTATAAGACTTTGGCCAAAGGAAGCACGTCATGAAAGCTAATAAGAAATGGTATACAAAAAATATTCAAGATGTAATTGCACTCTTTCACACTAATATTAAGACAGGTTTAGAGAATGAAAAAGCCGAAGAGGCACTGAAAACATATGGCTACAATGAACTTAAACGCATAAATAAAACACCGTGGTATATAATATTTTTGCGTCAATTTACGGACGTTCTCATTCTTATACTGTTTGTTGCCGCTGGAATTTCAATAGCTATAGGTGAAATGGGTGACGCTATCACTATTTTAGTCATTATTGTGCTCAATGGCATTCTCGGTTTTGTTCAAGAGTATAAAGCCGAAAATGCCATTGAAGCGTTAAAGAAGATGCTCCATCCTACATGTAAAGTGTTAAGAGATGCAAAAGAGGAGATTATTGATGCAAAATTACTTGTTCCCGGTGATATAGTCCTCCTTGAAATAGGCGATAAAATTCCTGCTGATTTAAGACTCATAGAAAGTTTTAATTTAAAAGTAGATGAAGCTTCTTTGACCGGGGAATCTGAATCTGTGTCAAAGAACACACTCACTTTAGGCATAGATACCCCTCTTGCGGCAGAGTCAAATATGGCTTGGATGGGAACATCTGTTGTTAATGGCAGAGGCACAGGAATAGTCGTTGAAACGGGTATGAATACGCAATTTGGAAAAATTGCAGCAATGACACAAAACGTTGCAACAGAGCCAACTCCTTTACAGAAAAAACTGGCAACTTTGGGTAAAAAATTAGGAATATACTCTGTTGGAATTTCAGTACTTGTCTCTATAATCGGATGGCTGCTTGGAAAAGATTTACTTGAAATGTTTCTCACCGGTGTTGCTTTAGCTGTTGCCGTTGTACCAGAAGGTCTTCCGGCCGTTGTAACCATTACGCTAGCTCTGGGCATTAAAGCAATGGCAAAACAAAAAGCACTACTTAGGCGTTTGCAGGCTGCTGAAACGCTAGGGGCAGCCACAACCATTTGTACGGACAAAACAGGAACGCTTACGCAAAACCAAATGACTGTGAAAAAGATTTGGCTCGCTTCTTCTAAAGAAATTGATGTCACAGGAAGCGGGTATGATCCTGCCGGACATTTTGAATTTCATGGGAAAAAACTTGACTACAAGCATGATACAGATTTACTGATGCTTCTAAAGACCGCACTTATATGCAATCATGCAAAGGTACAAAAAAATGAATCTGATTGGGAAGCAATCGGAGAACCGACGGAAGCGGCATTAATCGTCGCCGCCTATAAAGCATGGCTTCATGATGATGACACACAAAAAACTATAAGTGAGTTTTCTTTTAATTCTATACGTAAACGCATGAGTGTTATAGTACACGATAAAGATTCTGTTGTTGCCTATGTTAAGGGAGCTCCGGAAGTTATTCTTGAGAGAAGCAGCAGTTATTTTAAAAACGGCCAAATCGTTCCTTTAGACAATCCGCACAAAAAAGAGATAAAAAATGCATATCAGACAATGGATAAGCATGGTCTGAGAACCCTCGCTATTGCTTTTAGAAAACTGCCCAGCGATACAACATTGTCCCAAGAGAGTGTTGAGAATGAACTTACACTATTAGGTATAGTCGGCATTATAGACCCGGCACATGAAGAAGTGCCTGATGCTATAGATATGGCATATACTGCTGGTATCAAAGTTATTATG
Source organism: Sulfurimonas autotrophica DSM 16294 (assembly GCF_000147355.1). Lineage (NCBI taxonomy): Bacteria > Pseudomonadati > Campylobacterota > Epsilonproteobacteria > Campylobacterales > Sulfurimonadaceae > Sulfurimonas > Sulfurimonas autotrophica. Next base: position 342,860 of record NC_014506.1, on the reverse strand, counting down.
ATAACAGGAGACAACCCTGATACAGCACTAGCTATTGCTAATTCCATTGGTTTAAAAACCAAAAAAGCCATCACTTCCAGTAATTTATCAAAAATGAGCGATGAAAATCTACAAAAAGAGCTCAACGGAAGCGTCCTCTTTGCGAGAGCCAGACCCGAAGACAAACTTAGGATTGTAAAAATTCTCAAAAACTCTAATGAAATAGTTGCCATGACAGGAGACGGCGTCAATGATGCCCCTGCGCTTAAAGAAGCCGATATCGGCATAGCAATGGGAAAAAAAGGCACTGATGTTGCCAAAAGTGCCTCAGATATGGTGCTGAGTGATGATAATTTTGCATCTATTATTAATGCCGTGCGCCAAGGCAGACGTGAATATGACAATATCCAAAAATTTGTACTCTATCTTTTATCATCAAACAGTGGGGAAGTCATTGCAATTTTTATCAATATAGTAATAGGCGGACCGCTCATACTCATTCCTGTTCAAATTCTCTGGATGAATTTGGTAACTGACGGTATGACGGCTGTTGCACTTGGTGTTGAACCGGCTGAAAAAGGAATTATGAAACGACCTCCAAGAGCAGTAGAAGAGCCTATTTTAGACCGTTACGGCATTATAATGATTGCACTGCTTGGCAGTTATATAGGATTCGCTACCCTTTGGCTATTTCATTATTACATGGCAAAAGACCCGCAAGGAGGTGTTGTTCTTGCTCAGACTGTTGCTTTTACCGGGATTATAATCTTAGAAAAAATGAATGTGTTAAATTATCGCTCTACACGTGAACCAATGACAAAAATAGGTTTTTTTAGCAATAAATGGCTTCTGCTTGCGATTTTCTTTACAGTAAGTCTGCAGATATGCGCGGTCTATGTGCCGTTTTTACAAGACGCATTGCATACTACGGCTATGGGCTGGAAAGACTGGGGAATCATACTCCTTGTAGCAATGCCGATATTTATATTGACTGAAATATATAAATGGGTACGATTTAGATAACGAATATGATTTATAATGTCATTTACTTCTCCATAGTATAATCCTATTTATAATTATTATTAAGGATTTTTATGTCAAATATTATTTTATTTGCCTTTTTGGCAGCAGTTTTTTACTATATATTTAAAAGTTACGGTCGCTACACGGCGCAATATTCGCAAGAAGCATTTAAAGATTTCTCTGTTTCCTATGAATCTCTTAAAAACAGTGATTTAGGTCTTTTTGTAGCCCTTGTGGCCAAAGTAGCAAAAGCTGACGGACATGTAGATGCCCTTGAAGCACAGCTTGTGGGCATTATGTTTGATGACATAGCAAAGCTTTTTCCCGAGCCTCAAAAAACAAAAGATATTTTAAAACAGATTTTTAATGAAGAAAAAGATCGTCGTGATAATATAGAAGCTGTTGCTCACCAGCTAGGCGAGGCGCTCAGACGTAACAAAGCACAGCAAGAACAGTTTATGGGTTTTTTAATTCAATTGGCTTTTGCAGACGGTAAAGTAACGCAAAGCGAAGAGGATATTTTAGCCACTATTGCAGAGGCTCTAGAGTTTGACCCAAACAAATACCATGCTCTTTTTGACCAATTTGAAGCAATGATGAAAAACGTGCATCCTCAGGCAACACTCGATGATGCTTATAAAGTTTTAGGCGTAAGTAAAGATGACAACATGGACACTATCAAAAAAGCATATAGAAAACTCGTACGTCAATATCACCCTGATATTATAAAGTCACAAGGCAAAAGCGAAGAGTATATCAAAGAAGCAACTGCAAAAACACAAGAGATAAATCAAGCCTATGAGATGATAAAAAAAGCTAGAGGCTAACGTGTGAAATTTTCATTGTTATTCTTGTGGCTTTTTATGAGCCTCTCAAATGCATCGGATGCCAATTCTCTGCTTTTTCACGGCAACTGTACCACCTGTCATTTTGAAACAAAATCCGTTTCTGCTCCATCAATGATGGAGGTGCGCAAACGATATTTGAGTGCATTTCCTCAAAAAAAAGATTTTGTAAAACAGATGGCCCAATGGGTGCAACAACCGAATGAGACTACTTCAATTATGCAAGATGCCATAAACAAATATGAACTTATGCCAAATCTTGCTTTTGAAAAAGATGTTTTAGAAGATATAGCAAGTTATATATATGAAACAGATTTTAAATAAAATCTTTCTCCCAAAAAAATTCTATCCAGATATCCGCTTCATTTATCCAAAAATCCGGTTCGTAAATCGAAGTTTTTTTATAAAAAAGTGCCGATGATTTGAATTCAATAGCAGGGAAATCCTTTCTTAAATAATTCATAATAAAATTAAGTGTTTCACCGCTGTCTGCAATGTCATCAACAATGAGTACCCTTTTTGCATACTTTAAGCTGCATTCACCAAAGAGGGAGAGTTCTTCTCTTTTGCACTCTTTATCATAAAGTTCCGTTCTTATGCTTTGCACATCTCTAATGTCAAGCCCTTCTGCCATGCAATGTGCCAGTGTAAGCCCGCCTCTTGCAACAGCGACTATTGCCTCAGCTTCAAAAGTCTTAACCTCTGAAATAAGTTTACATGTATCATTTCTAAAATTTTCATAGGAATAGTAGCGTTTCAATATTTTCCTTAGTATAGGTAAAGATTTATGATAGTATACTATACGAAAGTTAAGCACAAGGTGATATGAATGCATAAAATAATTAAAAATACAGCTCTACTGATTATGGTTGCAGCAGCAATCACAGGATGCAGCAGTAAAAAAGCCGAACCAAAAAAACAAGAAGTTTACAAGCCTACCTTTACATGTAAACAAGAGGGCATAGCAGCTCCAAGATGGACATGTATTCCTGAAGTGCCGGGGTTTTATGCAGGTGTCGGTGTAGCTGAAAAAAGTGCGGCAGGAATTGCGCATATGCGTCGAGTGGCTTTAATGAACGGTCGTTCTGATTTAGCACAACAAATTGAGAGTAAAATCAAAGACAAGATGGAAGGTTTTACAAGAGCTACCGGAAACGGTTCAGCCGAAACAGTTGACAAGGTAACCACAGCCGTCACAAAACAGGTGGCAAAAGTAGATTTAAAAGATTCAAAAGCTGTTGATATGTGGAATGCTCCTTCAGGTGCAATTTATATGTTAGTCACTGTTCCCGAAGCAAATGTCAACAAAGAAGTAAAAAAAGTTTACAAGAAAACAGTAGATTCAAGTTTTAAAAATGATGATGCTCTTTGGCAGCAGTTTCAATCAAAACAGGCCTTGGAAAATTTAGATAAAGAATTTCCAACAGAATAGCAATCCTCTTAACTGCCCGTCAAACGGGTAGTTTATTCGACTTTTTCTAAAGAACAGCTACTTTATTTCTGCCACTCTCTTTTGCTTTGTAAAGAGCAGTATCTACTCTTTTATAAAGTGTTTCATACGTATCGGCTTTATGAAACTGCGCAACTCCAAAACTCATTGTAATTTGTAAATGCATATCTTGTTCATTTTGTACTTTTTTACGTAAATCTTCAGCTTTATAATAAGCCTGTTCCTGTGTTGTTTGCGGTAAAATAATCATAAATTCTTCACCACCAACTCGACATAAGATATCACTCTCGCGTAAATTTTCTAATATAAGTGCGCTATGGCTTTGTAGTACTTTGTCGCCAACATCATGCCCGTATGTATCATTTATTCTTTTAAAAAAATCTATGTCTAACATAATAAGAGAAAATACCATTTCATAACGTTCACATCGCGTAATTTCTTCAGATATTTTTCGTTCAAAATAGCGTCGGTTATATATTCCGGTCAAAGGATCGATAATACTTTGATATTCAAGTTCTAAACGATACTCCTCTTCTGTCGTTATATCCGCAAAAACAGTCACATATTCTCTTGGTTTAACTGAAACAAGTTTTCCCGTAATTTTAAAATAATAAATTTTACCTTCAATATTCATTTTCACAATATATGACTTATCTTTTTGCTTGATAACAAATTCAATCCAGTTAATACCATCCGTATTTGTTTGAAGATATCCATTTTCTTTTACAAAAAAATCACACACACAAGAATGTTTTCGCGTAAACTCCTCAAGCGAGGAATATTGTTTGAAATAATAATAAAACGACTGATTAACATCTATAATTTCTTCGCCATTCGTAATTACAAACATATTGTTTGAAGCATCGAGGATTTTTTTATAATAGCGTTTTTCACGTTGCACTTTAAAAAAGAAAAAAATGTGTATTAATCCAAATAAAAGCAATAAGACAATAATACCGATGCCTATTGATTGCCATGTAAAAGTTTTAATCTCTTTATCGGAAATCTCTGTAAGTGGCTTTAACATAAGAAAAGAACCAATTGTTTCATTTTTATAATTTTGAAGAGGATATTTTACCAGTAAATACCCTTTCTTAATATAATAATTATTGTTTTGTTTGAGAAAATGATCAATATAAATATTTTTAAAATTATTTAACAGTTTTTTAGATACATCCAGATTTGCAATATAAAATTCTCCAAGAAAATTTTTACTAAAGGGATATTCTAACTGTTTAGTGTAATATTTATTCAGTAGAACAATTGACTCTATCCCTGATTTTTTAAGTGCTCGACTAATAGAGTTAAAGTGAGTAATAACTTCAAGTTCCCCTAAAATTTTATTTTTTTCGATAATGGGAACTAGTGCTTTAATACTCAAATCATATTTGTCTGAACTTATACTCATAATAGGTGTTCTCTTTTTTGATACAAAAGAGATATCCTTGCGTTTGAGTTTTAAGTTGTCACCATAAAGAGAAGACCATGAACGAAATAATGAAATTCCGTTTACGTCAATAAGTTGCAACCAGACATTTTTAAAAACTGTATGTTCTTTGATATCTTCGCTAATAGCTTGAAAATGCTTCACATCAATGCTCTTCGTTTTGAGTATCTCTTTAATCTTATTATCGTGAGAAATAGCAATAGCAACCGCCATCATTCCCTTTTGTTTTGCATTGATAAGATCCTGAACTTTTTCACGCATATATCGTGATTCCTTAGTATACACACTTGTCTGCAAAAGTTCCTTTTGCTGCTGAATATACCACAAATACACAGATATTAAAACAAGAAACAATCCAGCTAGAGCAATAAAAACTTTATCACGAAAAATTTGCATTTTTAAGCACCTTTTTGTAAAAAGAAAATTTTAGCGTATAAAAACTTACAAAGTACTCGGTAACTTTGTGAACTTTAGCTATAATTTCAAAAATATTTTATAACTCTTCACAAGTTTACAAGGTTCACTCATGAAAAAAATCGCAATTATCGGCCGTCCAAATGTTGGAAAAAGCTCACTTTTTAATCGTTTGGTAAAAAAACGTGATGCCATTACATCTGATTTGGCAGGAACAACACGTGATGTAAAACGTAAAACGGCTCTCATAATTGACAAAGAGGCTGAACTTTTAGATACAGGCGGACTCGACAAAGGCTGTGAACTTTTTGATAAAATCAAAGAGATGTCACTTAAAGCCGCGTACAAAGCGGATATCATCCTTTTTATGGTAGACGGAAAAGGTCTTCCCGAAGAAGAAGATAAAAAACTTTTTTATGAACTTCAGGCTATGGGTAAAGATATTGCATTGGTTGTCAACAAAATTGATAATGACAAGATGAAAGAAAAACTTTGGGAATTTTATGAGTTCGGTACGGATGCAATTTTTGGTATTTCGGTAGCTCATAACAGAAACACTGTCGAACTGCTTGACTGGATTTATGACAAACTGCCTGAGAGTGACATTCTCAAAGAAGAAGACGAAAATAATGTGCAAATCGTTGAAGAAGAAAAAGAAGAACTCAGTGATGAAGAATTTTTCTCACAATACGCTGAAGATGAAGAGGATGACGGTTATATTTACTGGGATGAAGAAGAGATAGAAGATGACTCAATTTTTGCTCAAAATGACCGTATTAAAGAGTTTGATGAAAACGATATAAACCATATTAAAATTGCAATTATTGGACGTACAAATGTTGGAAAAAGTTCTCTTCTTAATGCCCTTCTTGGCGAGGAACGATCTGTTGTAAGTTCTGTTGCAGGAACAACGATTGATCCGATAGATGAGACTATTGTTTATAAAGACAAACAGCTTACTTTTGTCGACACCGCAGGGCTTCGTCGTCGAGGTAAAATAGTAGGCATTGAAAAGTTTGCTCTTATGCGCACAAAAGAGATGCTTGAAAATGCAAATATGGCACTTGTAGTGCTTGATGCAAGTGAGCCGTTTTTGGATTTGGATGAGAAAATAGCAGGACTGGTGGATCAAAACAGACTTGCATGTATAATAGTTCTCAATAAATGGGATATCGCAAAAAGAGAAGATCATGATAAAATCATTAAAGAGGTACGTGACAGGTTTAAATTTTTAGCCTATGCCCCTATTATTACTCTTTCTGCAAAGAGTCATCAACGCGTTGATAAACTCCATGACATGATTTTAGAAATAAATGAAAACTATTCACAAAGAATACCGACTTCACAGCTTAACGAAGTAGTGGAACGCGCACTTCGCCGTCACACACTGCCGAGTATGCACGGGCAGGTTATTCGTATATACTATGCAACACAGTATGAAACACGACCGCCGAAAATTGCCATTGTAATGAACAAACCAAAAGGGCTGCATTTTACTTACAGACGCTACCTCACAAATAAACTTCGTGAAGCTTTTAATTTTTCAGGAACACCATTGCTGTTTAAAGCAAAAAAACGTGGAGAAAAATAGATGAGTTATACACTTGCTTTGGTCTTTTTATTGGGCGGATTGGGCTTAACTGCCTTGGGAATATATTTTTATAGAAAATTAAAAGAAGCGGAAGCGGAAAAAAGACGATAAAGCATCGTCTTTTTTAAAAAGGTTTTAAAACCACCATTGCCACAATTACAAGCATTAAAAGTGTCGGAACTTCATTATATATTCTAAAAAACTTTCCGCTTTTTGTGCATCTGTCTTCTAAGAATTCTAGTCGGTATTTGTTAAGCGAATAAAAATAGGCTATCAGTAAAGCCACAAAAAGGAGCTTTACATGTAACCATGGAGAACTCATCCATCCGCCTAAATATATAAGCCCTGCACCACTCAGTATTGTTGCCCACATAGAGGGAACACCTATATACTTAAATAACTTCATCTCCTGAATTTTTGCTACTTTGACAAAACCTTCATTTTCAATATTTTCAGCATGATAAACAAAAAGTCTTGGGAGATAAAACAAAACTGCAAACCACGAGATAAAAGAAATTACATGAAACCACAATAACCATTCATACATTCTTTATCCTTAAAAGTTTTTTTCTACATAAATACATTCATAGTTTGAACCACCATGTTTTACATTATGAATTGTTCCAAAAATCCCTGAACGATGTTTTAGTAAAACACCAACATATGTTTCATTCAGTGCTTTATGCTTAATAAGTTTTCCAAGGTCAAAATCAAGACTAACATCCACATAATTTAAATAGTGTGAATTGTTATCATTATGAAGTTCTGCATCAATTTGTTCAATTTCTAAAATACGATTTGTATAAGAAACACCCTCACCCAAACCGAATCGAATCCTATTTTGCCAAAAATCAATATTGTAGTAAGCTTTTATGTAAATGTCTGCACCATATACATCATCTTGAATTGTTTCCTCATAATATGTCAATCCGCCTTTAAGATATAAATCTATTGGCCACTCAAATAGATCTTTTACTAAAAGATAACCTCCGTCTATATCATAAGCTTTTAAATCATCTCGATATTGTCCAAAACTTCCTGTTGCTATTTTAGCAGCAGAATATAATGTAGGTTTCCCTACAGCAACTCTCATTGAATAATTATTTTGGGCAGCAATCAGATTCAGCCCTACAAGTAATAATAGTAATAATTTCATATATTCCTTTACCTTATGCGTCTATTGGTTCTAACTCTTTGATGGAGGAACCTTTATGATCAGTCCCTTTATCATGAAGACGACGAAGGGCCTTGTTTGCACGATCAACCCCAATATCAATAGCTGCGTCCAAATCCTGGTGATGCTCACTTATTATAATTGGTGCGGTATGGGCAACATGAATTTCAAATTCAACCAATACGCCACCTTTTTCAGTAGAAAGCATACAATTTACTCTTGTAATATCCAAAGAAAACTTTTTAAATTTTTCAATGCCTTGTTCTATATGTGCCTTTTTCTCATCACGTAATGTTATATCTTTTGAACGAATTTGTACTATCATCAGAAATCCTTTAATTTAAAGCCATAAGGCTTAATTATATTTAACTATATAATAGCAAAATAAAGCTGAGATGGGTATAATACGCCTTAAAAAAATTAGGAATATTTATAATGAGAGTTTTAACCGGTATTCAGCCCTCAGGTGATTTACATATAGGAAACTATTTTGGCTCAATAAAACAGATGGTCGATGCGCAAAATAATAATGACACTTTTGCTTTTATAGCTAACTACCATGCACAGACAAGCGTTAAAGACGGCAAAAGGCTCGCTGAACTTACAATGCAGTCGGCAACAGATTTTTTAGCACTTGGTATTGATGCGCAAAAATCAATATTTTGGGTGCAGTCTGATGTCAAAGAGGTGCTAGAACTTTACTGGGTACTTTCATCTTTTACACCTATGGGGCTGCTTGAACGTGCTCACAGCTATAAGGACAAAACCGCAAAAGGAATAGCTGCAAACCATTCTCTTTTTTCTTATCCTGTATTAATGGCAGCCGATATTTTGCTCTATCAACCTGATATTGTTCCTGTTGGAAAAGACCAGATTCAACATGTTGAAATAGCAAGAGATATTGCGATAAAATTCAATAATGAATATGGAGATATTTTTAAACTGCCTGAGTATAAAATAGAAGCAAATGTCGCAACAGTTCCCGGAACTGACGGACAAAAAATGTCAAAAAGTTATAACAATACGGTCAATATATTCGGCGAAGAGAAAAAGCAGCTCAAAACGATTAAAAAAATAGTCACGGAACCCGTACCATTAGAAGAACCAAAGGAGTATGAAAACTGTAATGTTTACAATATGGCAAAACTTTTTTTAAATGAAAATGAGTGCAAAGAACTCCAAGAAAGATACAAAAGAGGCGGCGAAGGCCATGGGCACTTTAAACTTTACCTGCATGATATCATTTGGGAATATTTTAAGCCTTATAGACAAAGACGAGAATACTATGCAGCACATCAAGATGAAGTAAGAGATATTCTTAAACTCGGTGCAGCAAAAGCACAAGAAGTAGCACTGCCTATGATAGATAACATTCGAAGTTTGACAGGCATTAAATATTAGATTATTTTTAATTAATTAAGCTATAATATTATTTAATCACAATAACAGGAAGTAGCGATGCGTTTAATTTTACTCACTCTTTTTATACTTATAAACTTGGAGGCTAAATCTTTATTTAGCAATAATAATCAAGCAGACAATAGCATTTATGTCGGTGCCTTAAAAGATTTAATAATTGCAACACAAAAGACCAGAGGTTTAACGAACTCTTACCTTAATGGAAATACAGTAGCGATGCTTCTTGTTTATACAAGCAGAGATAATATGAAAAAAGCTATTGGTGTGATGGAGTCACTGCCATTGGCGGCTGATCCTGTTATAAACAAAAGAGCTACTTCTATATCCCAATCATTAATTAAACTCAACAATAAAGCTTTTTCACTAAAACCATCTGTTACATTCTCAAAATATACAGAGGAGATTGAACAAGCCTTGATGCTTGCACAAACCGTAAATAAAAGGACTTCTAAAGATTTAAATCCTTTTGGAAAAGAAGCCTCTGAAATAATGATGCAAACAATGCTGCCAATGAGTGAATATGTAGGTCAATTACGTGGTTTCGGTGCCGGATTAGCTGCTAAAGGTTCTGCAAACAAACAAGAGTTGGAAAAAATTTATGTTTTAGCTCAAAAAGTTAATAATTTAAATTCACAACTTGACAAACAAATGCAAGAACTGCAAAACAAATATCCTAACAAACTCCCATCAATTTTGACTACTTCGATATCCTCCCTCAATAATCAGGCGAAAGACTATTCCAAATATGCCTTAGACAGATTCAAAAACAACCCTAAATCAATAGATGCAGACGGATATTTCGATAGAGGGACGCAACTTATTTCTTCTATTATAAAAATATATGATGCAACAAATCAAGCCTTACTGGAAGATTCTAAAGGGTGGTTATAAAAACCACCTTTTTATCTTTGTTTATCAAGCCAGACCATAAGTCCTTTTTGGGCATGCAGTCTGTTTTGGGCTTCTGAAAATACGATATCTGCATTATCTTCGAGTAACTCTTCACTTACTTCCTGACCACGATATGCCGGCAGGCAGTGTAATAGTTTTGCATTTTTATCAGCCAGACACATCATCAGCCCATCAACCATAAACCCTTTAAAATCTTTAATACGCTGTTCTTTTTCATCTTCTTGACCCATAGAAGCCCATGTATCTGTTGTCACTATTGTAGCATCGCGCACTGCTTCTTTTGGGTCTGTCATCACTTTTATAACGGCACCGCTCTCTTTTGCCATGTCAAGTGCATCACGAAGCACAGCTTCATCGACTTCATAGCCTTTGGGTGTTGCAATACGAAGCTCAAAACCTAATTTTGCAGCAAGCATAAGCCAAGAATTTGTCATATTATTTCCATCACCAACATAAGCGACAACTGCATTCTCAGACATTCCGAATTCTATCATCGTCATATAATCAGCTAAAAGTTGTACCGGATGGTAAGAATCAGTAAGACCATTGATAACAGGTACTTTAGAGTAAGATGCAAACTCTTCTATCATTGAGTGCTCGAACGTTCGTATCATAACCATATCACACATACTAGAAATCACTCTTGCCGTATCTTTGACGGGTTCACCACGTCCTAAATGAATATCTCGATTTGAAAGGAAAAGCGCATGCCCTCCAAGTTGGAACATACCTGTTTCAAAACTGACACGCGTTCTTGTTGAACTTTTTTCAAATATCATAGCAAGCGTTTGCATTTGCAGTTCTTTCTTATAAATCCCGGCTTTTAAATCTTTTTTTATTTGTAGTCCGATATTTACAATTTCTAAAATCTCTTCTTTACTATAATCTTTGAGTGTTAAAAAATGTCTCACAATGTATCCCCACTATTTGTTTATCAGTTATTGTAATATACTTTTCTTTAAATTAGCGATTGTTGTTCAACATTTTGGCAACTTCTTTTGCATGATATGAAATGATTATGTCAGCACCCGCACGCTTAAATGCTATCATCGTCTCCATAACTACACGTTCATAATCAATTAAATCGTTCATCCCTGCAAATTTAAGCATAGCATACTCACCGCTCACGTTATACACAGCCATCGGCAGGCTTGTATTGTCTTTTATCTCTCGCACAATGTCCAAATAAGCAAGGGCCGGTTTTACCATTAAAATATCAGCGCCCTGCGCTTCATCACTAATGCTTTCTGCAATCGCTTCACGACGGTTTGCCGGGTCCATTTGATACGATGCACGGTCTCCAAAACTAGGCGTCGATTCAGCCACATCACGAAACGGACCGTAGTAACCGCTTGCAAATTTTGTAGAGTATGACATAATCGGCAGATCTTTATACCCTGCATTATCCAGTGATGTACGCACTGTTTGTATGATACCGTCCATCATCCCAGAAGGAGCTATCATATCAGCTCCTGCTTTTGCATGTACAATTGCCTGCTGTCCTGAAATCTCCAGGGTTGCATCATTATCAACCGTTTCATGCACTTCATCGATAATGCCACAATGTCCATGATCAGTATACTCGCAAAAACACAAGTCCGTCACAACAAACATATCCGGGTGTGCTTTTTTTATTTCACGTACTGCTGAAGCAATAATGCCGTGTTCACATAAAGCATCACTGCCTATAGAATCTTTTACATCAGGAATACCAAATAGAATAATAGAGTAAATACCCAGCTCTTTTAACTCTTGACACTCTTTTACAGCCACATCTATGCTCATCTGATATACACCGGGCATAGAAGCAACCTCTGTTTTAATATCTTCTCCACTGCGTACGAAAAGCGGGTAGATAAAATCATCTGTACTTACATGTGTTTCTCGCACAAGCGCACGAAGATGTTTATTTAAACGAGTTCTACGAAATCTTTGAAACATTTTTAAACCTTTTTTTTGCTATAATAATTCTTACTAAAATATTTTACCCTTTTAAAGATTAAATAATGAATATAAAAATTTCTGACATTGCAAATTTACCATCAAGATTTGGCGATTTTAAAGTACAAGCATTCAAACAAGGTCAAAAAGAGCATCTTGTCGTCTGTGCAAAAGAATTAGCCGAGGTACCAATAGTGCGCGTTCACTCCGAGTGTCTTACAGGTGATGCCATCGGCAGTTTAAAATGCGACTGCCGTGACCAGTTGGAGTATGGTCTAAAAATGGCAGATGAAACCGGCGGCATGGTAATCTATCTGAGACAAGAAGGGCGTGATATAGGGCTTTTAAACAAAATAAATGCCTATGCCCTGCAAGATAAAGGACTCAATACAATAGAGGCCAACCATCAGCTTGGTTTTGCTGCGGATGAGAGAACTTATGAAGCTGTTACCTTTATTCTCAATCATTACAATATTAAAAAAATAAAACTACTTACGAACAATCCGGACAAAATAAACTCCATCAGCGGTGTTGAAATAATTGAGCGAATTCCTATAATTATGCAAGCAAATAAACATAATGCCGGCTATCTTGATGTAAAACGTGATGAAATGGGACATCTCTTATAAAGATTAATGAAATTTTGATGCACTGAGGGCCTGAACTCTTCTTTGGCTTGCATCGAGTACTCTGAGTAAGTCTTTTGTAGCCTGTTCAAGATCCTTGTAGTATACTTTAGCCTTCTCAAGTTCTAAAGCATTAATTTTATGTATCCCAAAAATTTTAGAAAAAAGTCCCTCACCCTTTTCATGCACAAAAATAGTATGAATTTTAGCATATTGTATATGCCAAGCTTCATGTATCATATCTAGATTTTCATAAAATTGAACCCCTAAAATACTCTTCACTCTCTCTTTATCACCATAGAGCCACTGGCCAAATTCACACTTCATTTTAGAAACAGGTGTTAAATTATCAACATGTCTACCCTCAATCAAAGACTTTACTTTAGCCATTTGTTCTATATGTGCCTCTCGGGCATGTTCAATCGCATTTATTGTTTCTTGTTTGTTCATATCATTTAACCTTATAAAGTACTTTAGATTATTACATAAAATGCCTAAATTTGTACACTTTTTTAAGAAAAATCTTTATATACTTTCATCAAACTTACAGAAGGACTATACCTTGAAACACCCAGAACCAATTAATAATGAGATAAAATTAAATCCAAAAAAATATATAGTTTCAAAAACAGATCCCAAAGGGATTATTGAATACGGTAATGATTATTTTGTAGAAATCTCTGGGTACAGTGAAGCTGAACTCATTGGAAAGCCTCATAGCATTGTACGACATCCCGACATGCCAAAAGTTGTATTTAAAATGATGTGGGATAGAATCAATGAAGCGAAAAATATTATAGCCGTTGTTAAAAACCTTGCTAAAGACGGCAGCTACTATTGGGTCATCACTGAGTTTGAGCCAAAAATAGATCCTATCACAAATAAGATCATTTCACATACCGCTTTTAGAAAAGCTGCTCCGCAAAAAGCAGTAAATACGATGGCACCGATTTATGAAAAATTACTCATCATAGAAAAAGAAGGTGGTATGGAAGCAAGCGAAAAATATCTCCGAGGATTTTTTGAAGAAAAACGAATCAGTTATGATGATTTTATTGATGAACTTATAGGCAATAAAGGCTTATTCAAAATTTTCTTTACAGCTATGAAAAAAATCTTTTCATAAAAACTCTTTATTCAAATTTACATTCTATTAAATAATATTCAGATAAAATATCTTTTATAAAGGATATTTTATTGGATTTAAAAACAACACTCGCTAGTGATAAGATAGATTTACCAAATGATTTTTTTCAAAAAGTGCAAAAATATAAAGAGCATCTCTTTAAGTGGAATAAAATTCACAACCTCACAGGTGCTAAAAATGAGCAGACTTTAAATGAATTCATTTATGATGCCGTGTTTCCCGTCAGCTTTCTGCCAAAAGTAGACTCTCTTATGGATATTGGAACAGGGGCAGGCTTTCCGGGAATGATATTGGCATTTGCACTGCCTGATACAAAAATCACGCTGGTAGAACCTTTAACAAAACGGGCAAGTTTTTTACAGTTTATAAAAGCTGACTTGGGACTTGAAAATGTAAGCGTAGTGAAAAAAAGAGTTGAAGAGATGGAGCCGCAAATGTTTGACCTTATAACGTCACGCGCTGTCACTGACACAAAAATGCTTTTAAACTTAAGTAAAAACTTTCGAGATGAACATTCAAAACTACTATTTTACAAAGGTGAAAAAGTTTTTGATGAAGTTGCTGCAGATATGCATATGAAACATAAAATTATCGAAACAAAAAACAGACACTATTTACTTCTAGGAGAAGAATTATGATACTTAAAATACTTATAATCGGTGCAGTAATTACTGCCGTTTACTTTTTGTTTTTTAAAACAACCCCGGAGGCAAAAGTCTCAAAAAAAAGTGCGAAAAAAGAGTCTAAAAAACTCGATGCAGATGAAATGGTAGAGTGTGCAACCTGTGGTGTTTATGCGGAAGTTGAGGAGTGTATTCTCAGTAATGGAAAGTACTATTGTTCTCGTGAATGTCTTGCAAAGGCAAAATAATGCTCTTTTTCGGCCATAGATTTATTGAAAGTGAAAAATTTTATCATGTGTTTGATATAGACACTATTATTCAAACACCGCCCTCTTCAACCATTTACTTGGAGTTTGATGAAAAAAACCTTGATATCATCAACTACCTTAAAGACAACAAGATAGACTTTGCCCCGAAAGTAAAAAATATAACTGAGCTGATGTACGCGTCTGCTCTGGGAGCAAGCTATATACCGGTAGAACAAAAACTGGCGAAAACTGCCCAAAAAATTGCTGAAAGCTACCTTTTTGACGCAAAAATCTTAGTACATGTAGAAGATGAAGATGATATTGAAGAAATGGCACTTTTAGGC
Source organism: Sulfurimonas autotrophica DSM 16294 (assembly GCF_000147355.1). Lineage (NCBI taxonomy): Bacteria > Pseudomonadati > Campylobacterota > Epsilonproteobacteria > Campylobacterales > Sulfurimonadaceae > Sulfurimonas > Sulfurimonas autotrophica. The sequence continues at coordinate 327,677 of NC_014506.1, read as the reverse complement.
ATTGACGGTGTTATTTTTGCAGAGGCTATAATTAAAATTCCTTAAACTTAAAAAAGAAGTCTTAAAAATGATTTTGATATAATCATTTAAGGAAAAAATAAATGAACCAGTATTTTAACAACAAAATCTTATATGCCATTCCCATTATATTCCTTATTGTTTTATTATTTAGAATTTCATACAGTTATCATGAGGCAAAGCGTCAAGTTTATGATTTTGCAAAAAAAGAAGCAAAGGTTTTAAATGCTCATGAGATGGCACACAGAGATTACTATCAAAATTTATTTACAAATAAAACTATACCTTTAAATGAAAAAACTCTTCCTGCCTTACCGGCCTACAGTTCTTATGCCATTTCTCAGATATTTTCAAAAAATAATATCCTGAATATACAAATACAAACTGTTTCAGACAGAGCACGAAATCCTCAAAATGCAGCTGACATAAGTGAACTCAAAGCCATAAAGTTTTTTAAAAAAAATCCAAAAGAAAAAGAGTACTTTAGCGATAAAAACAGTGAGTACTATTTATATGCTTCTGTCTTAAGAATTGAAAATAAATGTTTAACCTGTCACGCTTCAAAAAATAAAGCTCCTCTGTTTATTCAAAAAAGATATTCGAAAGCTTACGATTATAAACTTAATGAACTCAGAGGTATAATGAGCATAAAAATACCAAAAAATAAAATAAACAGTTATTTTATGTCTCACTTTTTTTATTCCATTATATATGATTTTCTTCTTTTTATTGTACTTTTTGTTATTCTCTACAACATTGTAAAAAAATCAAAAAAAATAAACAATTTTTTAGAGTATCAGATTCATCTGAAAACAGATGAGCTCAAACAAACATTAATAACCGACAATCTGACAAAACTGCCAAACAGGTTAAAACTCATTGATTATATAAAAAATTTATATAACGCTTCTTCTGTACACCTTGCTCTTATTAATATTGATGGATTTAAAGATATAAATGATTTTTACGGTCATAAAACCGGGGATAAACTGCTTAAACAAATTGCCTCAACAATTGTTAATCTGTGCAAAGATAAGAGCACTAGTGTCTATAAGTTGCCAAGTGATGAATATGCAATTTTTTCTGTTGCTGATGTTAAGGCAAGTGAGTTTATCAATAATATTCGCACATTAATTAATAAAATCCAAGAAACAAACTATTTGATCGATGGCAACTCTTTGTACATAACCGTTAGCTGTGGAGTGGCATCAAATGAGCATGGCTTAATCACAAAAGCAGATATGGCACTTCAAGTTGCCAAGGAGAATAAAAAAAGTTTAATATCATACAGTAGCTCCATTGACACGGCAGAACAGGTCAATAAAAATATCCAATGTGTGACTCTCTTAAAAAATGCAATACATAATGATCAGATTCAGCCCTATTTTCAACCAATATACAATGTTAAAACTAAAAAAATTGAAAAATACGAGGCATTAGTGCGTATTAAAACGCAAGATGGAAGGGTTATCGTTCCAAATTCTTTTTTAGATATTTCAATTAAATCAAAACTCTATCCAAATATTACAAAAGTGATGATAGAAAAATCTTTTGCATTTTTTCAAAATACAGATTATGAGTTTTCTATAAATTTATCTATAAATGATATTCTAAACAAAAGAACTATGGATTTTATCATGAAAAGTCTACATCATTACAATAATCCAAGTAAAGTTGTATTTGAAATACTTGAAAGTGATAAAATTGGCAATTATGACGACATAAAACTATTCATTCATAACGTTAAAGAACTTGGATGCAAAATTGCCTTAGATGATTTTGGAAGTGGTTATTCAAATTTTTCCCATGTTCTCGAACTGAATGTAGATTATCTTAAAATAGATGCTTCTCTTGTAAAAAATATCACCACAGATGAAAACTCAAGAAAAATAACACAGACAATCATAACGTTTGCCTCGAATATAGGTTTAAAAACAATTGCTGAATATGTTGAAAATGAAGAAGCACTAAATATTTTAGACGAAATGGGCATAGACTTTATTCAAGGCTACTTTATTGGAAAACCTGCTGCCAAGCTAGTGTAGTACTTCTCTTTTTATCTTCTCTTTTAGTGCTGTTAAAATTTCATAACTGATAGTATCTGCAAACTTCGCTATAACTCTGGCATCATCAAATATCAGCAATTTCTCTTTATTTGTAAGGAAGGAACTGTTATCCATAGAAATCCTACCGGCTATTTTAATGCCCTCAGGCGTAATATAATGATGAGAACAGCTTCTTAAAAAACCATCACCATAACCAAAATCATAGTTAGACACATTACATGTAACCGCTGTTTCAAATGCTGCGCCATAGCCTACGCATTCTCCTTTTTGGAGCCTTCTTGAAGAGAGTCGCTGTGCATAAACAGATAAAACAGGTTGCAGGTTCTTTACATGTAAAGAGCTTGGAAGTTCTAAACAACCATAAGCTGCGATGCCTACGCGTGCCATATCTTCATCAAAATCATTTGAGCGAAACAATGCAGCAGAGTTGAAAGAGTGAAACCGCAATGGAATAAAACTATATTTTTTTGCTAAAACTTGTGAGTCTTGTTTTACTCTTTTAAAGTTCTCATTTTGTAAATCAAAATATCTATTATCTTCATCCGCTGAAGAGTGATGTGTAAAAACAGCTTCGAGCTGTAAACCCTGCTGTGCACATAAAATAAAAGCCTCTTCAAGTTCATCCATCATAATACCGTTGCGGCACATGCCCGTATCAACTTTAAGTTCTACTTTTGTATTTTTTGCAAACTTTTGTATTTGGCGTATATCGTTAATGGTATATCTGATTTTTTGGCTTGCTTCTTTAGGAGTATCTGCCAAAACCAAAATATATTCAAATAAATTTTCTATCTCTTTTGCTTCTTCATTTGAACGTACGACAGCCTTTGTAATACCGTACTCTTTTGCCAGTGTCGCAATCTCAAAAAGTCCATGTCCATAGGCATTATCTTTTAAAACCAGCGCTATTTTATCTTTTGCTTTAGTTAATTTTGCAATAATGGTAAGGTTATTAAAAAAATGATTTTTATTTAATGTGATGTAAGCCATGGGAGAATTATACTACATGAAAGAGAAAAAAAGGCTAATCGCCGAATTTGAAGCACAAAGTTTTACACAGATAATCTTTCCCCATGCCGATACAGACTGGGCAGAGTATCTTGATAAAGCCCAAAAAACCTTTGTCAACATCATCAATACCATCAGAAAATATCAAAAATGTCTTGTCATAGCATATGATATAGATGAAGTAAAAGCACATTTTAAAGATGAGAATAATCTTGAATTTGTGCAATATATTACAGATGACACCTGGGCGAGAGATTGTTCTGCTCTTTCTTTAGAGCAAAATGATGGAACTGTTTTGCTGGATTTCATTTTTAACGGCTGGGGCAATAAATTTGATGCGAAAAAAGATAATGCAATGACCCACAATATTGCTCACAAATACCTTACATGTAAACTTAAAAATATCGACTTTATCCTTGAGGGCGGTGCAGTTGAGAGTAATGGCAGAGGCACAATTTTAACGACCTCAGTATGTATGCTGAATAAAAACCGTAATCCTCAGTTCAATGCAATACAAATCACACAAAAATTAAAAGCTTTTTTTCATGCCGAGCATATTTTATATTTAAACCACGGCTATCTGGCAGGTGACGACACCGACTCGCATATAGATACTCTCGCTAGATTTATAGATGAGAAAACTATTATGTATGTAAAATGTGATAACATAAATGATGAACATTATCATGAGCTAAAACTTATGGAAGAAGAGTTGCAAATGACAGCTAAAGAGCAGGATTTAGAGCTTATTTCTCTGCCGATGTGTGATGCACTATATTTTGAAGCAGAAAGACTGCCTGCAACCTATGCCAATTTTCTTTTTGTAAATGGAGCTGTTTTAGTGCCACTTTACGGTGTTTCTCAAGATAAGGAGGCTCTTCAAATTTTTAGAAATACTTTTAAGAACAGAGATGTCATAGGCATAGACTGTTCTGTACTTGTACGCCAGCACGGTTCACTGCACTGTGTGACTATGAATTTTCCTGCTAATGTTAATATTTAAGCAAGATTTTTAAATACTGAATTTTTTTCTGTAACCTTGAGTTCTTTTCGGAACCTAGGTTCCGAAGAGAAAGAACCCATACTGTAAAATTAAAAGTTATTTTCCATCCAACATAGCCATTCCGCTCATAATCAAATATGTTGCCAAAGCAAAGCCTAATGCTATTAAAATTGTCCGTTTTATCTTTTCTTTTGTACTCATAATGCAATTTTAGCAGAAAAATTAACACTTTTGTAACACTTCTTTTTGTATTATAGGTTAAATAATTTTAATTACAAAAAAGGGCAAAAAATGAAAAAAACTATTACACTCTCTTTACTCGTTTTCTCATCTTTATATGCATCAGAAATTGAGCTCGCACCAATCAATGTAGAATCTACAACTATAACAGAAGTAGCACAAAATGCACAAACTTCAGCAGATGTGGCAGCAGCACTGAGTACCTCTGTTCCAGGTATTGATATGTCACGCCGAAGCGGCATCGCCAATGATGTACTTATTCGCGGTCAAAAACGTGACAATATTTCAGTAGAAGTCGACGGTACAAAGGTATACGGAGCCTGTCCAAACAGAATGGACCCTCCTGTTTCACACATTTTAGCAAACCAGATTGATGCAATTGAGGTTATAGAAGGACCGTATGATGTAGAAAATTACGGTAACCTAAGCGGTGGACTCAAAATTTCTACGAAAAAACCTTCAAAAGATTTTCAAGGACAGGTAAATTTAGGTTTTGGTTCGTGGAATTATAAAAAATTCGGAGCAACTGCAAGCGGTGGCAATAATTTAATAAGAGTGTTAGTCACAGCTTCAACAGAGTCAAGCGACCAGTACCATGACGGAAACAGTGACACTTTGGCACAGCAGGTAAAAAAACAAGCGCCTACAGGCAATCAGTACCAAAGTCAGTATGAAGATATGCAGGCATATAAGAAAAACTCGATGATGGCAAAGGCCTTTGTCACAACTGCAAAAGATCAGGAACTACAATTAAGTGTCACGGCAAACCGCAGTGATAATATACTCTATCCAAACTCTCCAATGGATGCAATTTATGATGATTCAAATATTTACAGTGTTACTTATAATATTGATAATATTTCAGATACATATAAAAATATTAATCTGCAGTATTACTACTCTGATGTAGACCATCCAATGAGTACAGAATATAGAAAATCGGCGCTCACAGCTGCAAATAACAAAACAAACCATATGTGGACTACTATGCAGGGTGTAAAACTTAAAAATAGTTTTGACATCAACTCTTATAATCTGCTGTTTGGTTTGGACGGCAGCAGACGTACATGGAAAGGTCAGTATGTCAACAATGTTTCAGGAACAGTTTTAGGAGACAGCATCGACCATGCGCTTACAAAAAACAGTGCAGTTTTTGCAGCACTTGAAAAACAGTTTGACGCTTTACATGTAAAGATAGGAGCAAGATACGACCACTCAACAGTGAGAGATGACAACAGCGCACATCAGGCAAATACCTATAACGGACTGGGTACAAATATTTTCACAACTTATGCACTCAACAGCCAAAACAAACTCTTTTTAGGTCTCGGTCAGGCTTACCGTGTTCCAGATGGCAGAGAGTTGTACTTTTTAAAAGGGGGCCTACAAGGAACACCGACACTTAACCAAACAAAAAATCAAGAAGTAGATTTCGGGTATGAAACAGACAATGACTACTTTAAACTAAAAGTCAAAGGATTCTATTCCAAACTCAAAAATTATATTTACATCAACTCGACCAAGAGTACAAATATATTTGAAAATATAGATGCAAAAATTTATGGTGCAGAACTAAGCGGTTCTTATTATATCAATGATGATATTACACTTGATATCGGTGCTTCATATAAACGCGGGAAAAAAGACCATGCTCTTAACAGCCAGACAAATACAAATCTAGCTGACATCGCTCCCCTTCGTGCAAATGCAGCACTTAACTATGAATATGCCAACAACTCTATAGCAACTTTAGAAATGCAGGCTAGTAAACGATGGAATAATATAGATGATGACAACGGCGAACAAGTCCTTGCAGGCTGGGCGGTATTTAATGCAAAAATTAAACATGCCCTCAACAAAAAATTTGATTTTACACTCGGTGTTAACAATATGTTCAACACAACATATGCACAAAGCAATACCTACACAGATTTAACACTCGTCACCACAGGTAGTGGAGAAAAACTCCTTTTAAACGAGCCTGGTCGCTACATTTACACAAATTTAGATTTCAAATTTTAAAACCTAAAAGTCTTTAAGACTTTGGGTTACTTTTGAGCTAAAGCACTTCTTCATCAAAAAAAAGCTAAAATCACTTTATGATAAAAAGATACCCTACCAAAAAAATATTTGTCGGCGATGTAGCAGTCGGCGGTGATGCCCCTATTTCCGTGCAGTCTATGACTTACTCTGACACACATAATGTTGCAGCGACGGTTGAGCAGATAAACCGTCTTCATTTTGCAGGAGCTGACATTGTCCGTGTTGCTGTGCCTGATATGGAAGATGCACTTGCCCTTAAAGCAATAAAAGAGCAAATTTCACTGCCCCTTGTTGCAGATATTCACTTCAATTACAAACTTGCTCTTATAGCAGCCCAATCGGTTGACTGCATCCGTTTTAATCCTGGAAATATCGGCGATAAAAACAAAATAAAAGAGATTGTCAAAGCATGTCAAGAGAGAAACTTACCAATTCGCATCGGGGTAAATGCGGGTTCTCTGGAAAAAGAGTTTGATGATAAATATGGTCCGACAGCTGAAGCTATGGTTGCATCAGCTGATTATAATATTAAATTTTTGGAAGATTTAGGCTTTAGCGATATTAAAATTTCACTCAAAGCCAGTGATGTGCAAAGAACAGTAGAAGCCTACAGAATGCTGCGTCCAAAGAATATCTATCCATTTCATTTGGGCGTTACAGAAGCGGGAACGATTTTTCATGCAACGGTAAAAAGTGCTATAGGTCTTGGAACACTATTGCTTGAGGGCATCGGCGATACTATGCGCGTTTCCATCACCGGTGAACTCGAAGAAGAGATAAAAGTCGGGCGTGCCATCTTAAAAGACAGCGGTGTGGCAAAAGAAGGTCTTAATATTATTTCATGCCCGACCTGCGGAAGAATTGAGGCTGATTTAGTTACAGCAGTCGCAGAAATAGAAAAAAGAACAGCTCATATTAAAACACCGCTTGATGTCAGTGTCATGGGCTGTGTCGTCAATGCCATCGGTGAAGCAAAACATGCAGATGTCGCCATTGCTTACGGAAAAGGCAAAGGGCTTGTCATGGTAAAAGGCGAAGTTGTGGCAAACTTGGATGAAAAAGAACTTGTAGACAGGTTTGTACATGAAGTTGAAGATATGGCAGGCAAAGAGTAATGCAGGACAATCTTTACAATCTCGCTTTTGAGCGCAGTGTTTTAAGTTCCATCGTTTTTGAACCAAGTCAGTTTGATGAACTCAGTGTAGAGCTTTCAAAAGATGATTTTTATCTGCCTGCACATCAGGATATATTTCAGGCTATGCTCACACTCTTACAAAAAGACCAGCCCATAGATGAAGAATTTATAAAAAAAGAGCTCATTAAAGCAAAAAAGTTTGATGAACAGGTTTTACTTGAAATTCTCTCTGCTAATCCTATATCAAATACCAAAGCCTATGTTGATGAAATCAAAGACAAATCACTCAAACGCCATCTTTTAACACTCACGACAGAGATAAAACGCGTCACAGTCGAAGAAGAACTCCCCTCAGCTGAAGTTGTTGACATCGTAGAGAAAAAACTTTATGAGATCACACAGGACAACCAGACAAGCGACTTTAAAGACTCGCCGAAGATGACCTTCGACACGATGGAATACATCAAAGAGATGAAAGCACGAGGAAACTCCGTACTTGTCGGCGTAGATACAGGTTTTAAAGAACTCAATAAAATGACGACAGGTTTTGGAAAAGGAGACCTGGTTATCATCGCAGCTAGGCCAGCAATGGGGAAAACTTCTTTTGTGCTCAACACCGTCAATTCTTTGATACTTCAAGGCAAAGGCGTTGCTTTTTTCTCTCTTGAAATGCCGGCAGAACAGTTGATGCTGCGTCTGCTTTCTATTCAAACATCAATTCCTCTGCAAAAGCTCCGAGTTGGTGATATGAATGATGATCAGTGGTCGAACCTCAACGGGGCAATAGACAGAATGAACTCCGTAAAGCTTTTTGTGGATGATCAGGGAAGTATTAACATCAATCAACTGCGTTCAAAACTCAGAAAACTCAAGAATCAGCATCCTGAAATTGAGATAGCCGTCATTGACTACCTTCAAATCATGCAGGGTATCGGTAATCAAGACAGACACCTTCAGGTCTCAGAAATATCACGTGGGCTGAAAATGCTTGCCCGCGAGCTTGAAATGCCCATCGTCGCACTCTCTCAACTAAACCGCGGATTAGAGAGCCGTAATGATAAACGTCCTATGCTCAGCGATATTCGTGAATCCGGTTCAATCGAGCAGGATGCCGATATCATCCTTTTTGTTTATCGTGATGATGTTTACCTCTACAAGGAAGAAAAAGAGCGTGAAAAAGCTGCAAAAGCTGAGGGCAAAGAGTTTACCTCAACCTATATAGAAAAAGAGGAAGAAGATGCTGAAATCATCATAGGAAAGCAAAGAAATGGACCGACGGGACATGTGAAACTCGTTTTTCAGAAAAAGCTTACACGCTTTGTGGATGCACCAGGTTTTGCCCAAGGCGTTGAAACCGTATATGAAAATGTTGATACAAAATCTGCAAATATTGATATGCCGCAGGTAGAGATGCCTCCTATTTAAATGAAAATTTTGGAGAAAGTTTCCCTTTTTAGCTCAAAAAAAGATCTCTTTCTCTTTTTCATTTTTATTTTTACACTTCTTTCACTTTCCCTCTTCTTTGAATACTATAAATACAAAGAACTGACAAAATTTGATTCACAGCTTGTAGATGCAAAAGTTTTAAAAGAGTATGACAAAACAAAACTCACCAAAAAAGGAAAAATTAAAAGCTACAAAATTTTAAAACTGCGGAGTGATGATGGATTAGTTTTTTACACAATGGCAAGTAAAAAACTCAAAAATTTAAAAAACAAACATTTACATGTAGAGATCTGGGCAGGCAATATCAGCTTTAAAGAGTACATAAAAGGCTTTTTTGCTTTTAGTAAAATACTTAATATCTGTGATAAACCTACACTCAAACAAAAACTTGCCTCTTTTATAGATGCGCAACATGCAAACAGTGATATTGCCAAACTCTATAAAGCTTTGTTTCTTGCTCTGCCATTACCCACGTCAATGCAGACACAATTTTCCAACCTCGGTATTTCTCACCTTATAGCCATCAGCGGTTTTCATCTTGGTGTCCTTGCTGCCATTCTCTTTTTTATTATCAAATACCCTTATAAAATCTTGCAAAACAGATACTTTCCATACAGAAGCTATAAAAGAGATACTTTTATTATTATAAGCTTGGTGCTGCTTGGCTATCTGCTTTTTTTAGATTCGCCGCCTTCACTTTTGAGAGCCTTTGTTATGCTTATTGTCGGCTTTATATTGTATGACAGAGGGATACAAATCGTCTCTATGCAGACACTACTTATCACCGTGCTTTTAATTCTTGCACTCTTCCCAAAACTTGTTTTCAGCATAGGTTTCTGGCTCTCTGCCAGCGGTGTTTTTTACATTTTTTTGTTTCTTATTCACTTTAAAGAGTACAGTAAAATCAAACAATTTATTCTATTGCCTTTTTGGGTCTACCTTATGATGCTTCCATTTTCAATGGCTATATTTGGAAACTTCAGTCTTTATCATCCCCTCTCAATTCTTTGGACGACACTTTTTACACTCTTTTATCCCTTGGCTATAGCTTTACATGTAATTGGTATGGGAAATCTTTTAGATACACCGCTCCAGCATCTTCTACATGTAGATACTCATGCCATACAACACATACTCTCAAAAGGTTATCTTGTTATAGAGATTCTACTCTCACTCGCAGCTGTTTTTAGCAAAAAGGCTCTTTATCTTCTACTCGGATACACGCTGCTTCTTTTTATATATTTCGTCTATAATATGGCATAATTTCAAACCGTAGAGAAAAATAATCCACGAAACATAAATCCATAAAAACAGAAACATTAAAATTGCAAATGAGCCATACATTGTTGTATAAGACTTGTTTAAAAAGACATAGTAAATAAAAGCATTTTTACTCACACTGAAAATTATTGAGATAATAAAAGAGCTGATTGCCGAAGCTTTGGGATTTATTTTTGCATTGGCAGCAATTTGAAATATTAAAAAGAAAAGACCCCAAATAATAATATATGGTACTAAAGGCAAGATATTAAGCCCTGAAGTAAAAGAATTTGAAGCCATAAGTGCCGCGATGTAGCCTGTAATATAAAATGATACTCCAAGCGCAATAGGTGTGAGCGTTAACAGTGTCCAGTAGGTCGTTATACTCTCCCACAAGGTTCTTGATTTTGCATGAAAAATTCTGTTTGCAATATATTCAAAATTTTTGAAAAACAGAAGCGAAGAGACAAGAATTGCTATAAATCCAATAGCACCCATTTTAGAGGAGTTTTGTAAAAAACCGTTTATTTGAAACATCACCGTATCTGAATTTACCGGCATCAGATTTGAAAATATAAAGCCCTGAATCTTTTCATAATATTCTGTAAAGGTAGGCATAGAAGTTAAAATAGCCATAATGATAAGCAATAAAGGAATAATGGTAAAAATCGTGTAAAAGCTCAAACTTGCTGCAAAAAGCGTTAATTCTTTGTCAACAAAAGAGCTGACAAAAATTTTAATCTGTTTTATAACTGTTGTCAGCTTTTCATTCATAATTTACTAATCAAGACCCATTTTTGAAGGGTTTAAAATGTTGTTTGGATCGAAGGCCTTTTTAATAGATTTAAAAAGTTCCATCTCTGCATCGGTAAATGCCATTTTCATATACGGTGCTTTTGCAAGTCCTATGCCGTGTTCCCCTGAGAGTGTTCCGCCTAAATCAACAGTTGCCTGAAAAACCTCTTCTATAGCTTTATAGGCAATCTTTACCTGCTCAGGGTCACTTCCGTCAACCATAACGTTTGTATGAACATTTCCATCGCCGGTATGTCCAAAACATGGAATTTTCACATTATATTTCTTGGCAATTGCATAAAATTTCTCAAGAAGTTCCGGCAGTGCAGAACGCGGAACCGTTACATCTTCATTGAGCTTTTTACTTCCGTAAATACTCAGTGACGGTGAAGCATTACGACGGGCAAACCAAATATCAGCTGCTTCCTTTTCATCTTTTGCCACCTTAAAGTCACTGCAGCCGTTTTCACGAAATACTTTTTCGATTTGTGCAAGTTGAAAATCCAAGTCGTCTTCCATGTTCCCGTCAACATCCGTTACAAGCAGAGCACCCGCATCTACAGGCAGACCTTTATGAAAAGTCTCTTCCACCGCACGAATAGTCAAATTGTCTAAAAATTCCATTGCAACAGGAGTAACGCCGCTTGCCATAGTGTTATATACTGCTTCCATTGCATCATTAACAGTTGGAAATATTCCCATAGCCGTCTTCGTCATTTTCGGTTTTGGAATAAGCTTGAGCGTAATTTCAGTAAGCACTGCCAAAGTACCCTCACTCGCTATTAATATACCGCTAATGTTATACCCGGCTACATCTTTAATGGTTCTTTTACCAGCTTTTATAACATCGCCGCTTGGCAATACTGCACGCGTTGCCATCACATAATCTTTTGTGATGCCGTATTTTGCAGCGCGCATTCCACCGGCATTTTCACTCACATTTCCACCGATGGTAGAGTAATCCTGACTCGCAGGATCCGGCGGATAAAATAGGCCTACTTCTTCGACTTTTTTTTGCAAGTCCATATTAATAACACCCGGCTGTACAATGGCTACCATATTTTTCATATCTATCTCTAGAATTTTATTCATATGCTTTTCCATTGCCAGTACTATGCCGCCTTTACTTGGAAGGGCTCCGCCTGTAAAGCCCGAGCCTGCTCCACGCGGGACTATAACAATATGATGTTCATTACAATATTTGAGTATTTCACTCACATCTTCTTCATCTTTTGGAAAAACAACTGCATCCGGTTCAAAATGTTCTCGTGTTGCATCATATGAATAAGCAAGCAGGTGCGCTTTGTCACTGTAAATATTCTCTTCGCCGACAATATTTTTAAAATGTTGTATATGCTTTGCATCTATCATCTTATTTTCCTATTTCAAATTCAGCCAGCAAATAATGCAGTTTTGGATTACCGTTTTTTATAATCTCATAAAGCTGTTTGTTTGTTTTGTTATTTGCAACCATGAGTTCATAATAATGCGGTTCATAGCTATCGAGTCTGCTGCTGCCCGCACCCCACCATGCAGCATCTATGTTGTTAACACGTGTATAAAAAGGAAGCTTAACTTTTGCCTGTTTGAGTTTTGCATCACTAATACTTAAAATTTTAAAACTTTTTATATCAAGTGTATATACTTTTTGGTTTAAATATATGAACAACAAACCGACACTGCTTGCATCAGCCATTGCTGCAAAGTCCTCTTTTATCGGTGTCGGATGTCCACGGAATGAAAGTACCGTTGCAAATAAATCCGGATGAATCCATTGTGTTTTTACACTTTGTGCAATTTTATAATAAATCGTTTCATTGGGAGCAATAAGCAGCGAACGAGAGTAGCCAAATGCCAACTCGACCGTATCGCCAAGCTGTACTTTCCATTTTCCATGAGGCAGTGCATTGTTTTGCAGTGCGGTAAATTCACTCATTTTTATAGTCGCAATCTGTGTTTTGGCATCAAAACTCTGCACAACAGCATTTTTTAAAATAGCACTGTGTTGGGGACTAATATGATGCATTACAAAACCGCTGACGCCGACATCTATTTTATCAATCTTTATTTTTACAGTTTCATTCTCATTATCAACTGCAATAACAGGTGATTTTATAACAGCGCCAAAAACTTCCAACACAAGGATTGTGAGTAATAATAGGTATTTCATATCTCTTCTTTGTTTTTTTTATATGTGATTATATCAAACAAACCTCAGACTAAGCCAAAATTTGATAATCTTTGCAAATTATTTTTTACAGGCTTATGTTAATGATACGATTTTTCATACTTTTTTTATTCACAACATCCATTTTTGCATCCCATGTTGAGCGCTATCGCTGGAATAACGGAGAGACATATTTAGTTTTTTTACAAAATCATAATTTACCTGTAAGAGAACTTTATTACAATCTTGACAAAGACGATCAGCGACTCACAGAAGAGATGCGTTCAGGTATTCATTACCAAATTTTAAAAGACAAAAAAGAGGATATTGAACAAATTTTACTTCCTTTAAATGATGAGCTGCAAATCCATATATATATAAATAAAAAAAACTATAAATTTGAAGCCATACCAATCATCAGCACCACTAAAACAGAAGCATTTTACACTACTATTACAAGCTCTCCTAACTACAATATTTTAAAAGAGACAGGTTCAAAAAAACTTGCACAAATTTTCGTTTCAAGCTTCAAACACTCCCTTAATTTTAAAAACGATATTCGTAAAGGCGATGAACTTGTTATGATTTATGATCAAAAATATCGTCTTGGCGAACCTTTTTCTATGCCGACTTTAAAAGTTGCTATGATAGAAATGCACCATAAAAAACATTTTATTTATCTCAATGACGATGGACGCTACTATGATGAAAAAGCGCATGAAGTTGAAGGGTTTTTACTCGCTCGTCCTGTTAGAGGGGCCAGAATATCATCTTATTTTACAAAACGAAGATGGCATCCAGTACTGCACAAATGGAAAGCGCATCTGGGTGTTGATTATGCAGCAAGACGTGGAACACCAGTCATTGCTGCAGGCAGCGGAACCATAATATGGGCTTCAAGAATGGGAAGCTATGGCAACTTGATAAAAATACGCCATAATGACGGTTATGAAACACGCTATGCACACCTAAAGTCATTTCGCAAAGGCATTTACCGAGGTAAACATGTAAAAAAAGGGCAAACAATAGCCTATGTAGGCACAACAGGCCGTTCAACCGGCCCGCATCTACATTTTGAACTTAGAAAACGAGGACGTGCAATCAATCCACTCAGAGTTGTTCAGGTTACGACCAAAAAACTTAAGGGCAAAGAGAAAAAAGCATTTATAAAATTGAAGAAGAACTATGACCAAAGTATCAATCTTCATCTGAATAATAAAACAGCTTATAAAAAACGCCCTCCTTTTGAAGAGATGTCATATATACATCTTTTAGAAGAGAAAAATAATGGGTGAAATCACTTCCATTGAAGAATTAAAAAGCCCCAATTTTGTCAAACCTATAGAGATAAATTATACACAAAACGGTATGAAAAAAAAGTGGGAAGCCGTACTTTCACATGACAGTGTCGCCATCTTGCTTTATCACACGCAAAAAGATGCTTTTGTACTTGTCAAACAACTCCGTGTTACAGTGCTCAACAAGAACAAAAACAACGGCTACATGTATGAGCTATGCGCCGGTATTGTAGACAAAGAGTGTTCCATAGAACAAATTGCCAAAGAAGAGATTCTTGAAGAGTGCGGTTATGATGTTCCTGTGCAGAATTTAGAAAAAATCAGTGCTTTTTATACAAGTGTAGGTATATCGGGAACACATCAAACACTCTATTATGCACAAATTGACGAGAGCATGAAAATAGGTGAAGGCGGCGGACTTGAAGAAGAAGAAATTGAAGTGGTTTATGTTCCTTTGAGTGAAGCAAAAAAGTTTATGTTTGATGAGCGTTATCAAAAAACAACCGGTGTCTCTTTAGCTTTTTACTGGTTTTTTAATCATAAAAAGCATATTTGCATAGACTGAAAAATCATCCAAACTCTATAGGATCCATATCTACTTCTGCCAAATCAACTTTCGAAGCTTTAACAGCTTTTATGATGTCTGTACTTTTATCAGCTCTTAGTAATATCTCAAATCTGTATTTATTTGCCACTTTTTCTATGGAACATTTTTTTGCACCGACTATTTCTACACCTTTACATGTAAGGAGTTTATCATGCATTTTTCGCATCTCATCTTGTGCTTTTGCTCCCTTTTTATGGGCAAATAAAATACGGCAGAGTTTTTTATACGGCGGATACAGCTCTTGTCTGAAAAACTTCTCTTCTTCTAAAAAATCCTCATAGTTATCTATGTAGTTTTTAAAAAAATCTTCATTGAAAGTCTGCACAATAACTTTGGCATCTTTAGCTCGTCCGCTTCTACCTGCTACCTGAATCAAAGAAGAGAGTGCTTTTTCTCGTGCGCGATAATCGCTCATATTGAGCATATTATCCATACCAAGTACTACTGCCAAGGTTACACCATGATAATCATGCCCCTTGCTCAGCATCTGCGTTCCCACTAAAATGTCACTCTCTTTATCATTAAACCTCTTAAGTGCTTTTTTAAGTTTATTTGCAGTAGTTATGACGTCTCTGTCAAACTGTTCCACCCTTGCTTGGGGCAATACCTCTTGTAATATTTTTACAGCCTCAGCCGTGCCGAGTCTTGAACTTGTCAAATTTGGACTATGGCACTCCGGGCAAACCTGAGGAATTGCCTGTGTAAAATTACAGTAATGACATTTTAGTGCGCGTGAGTGTTGATGCACGCTCATACCAACACTACAAAACGCACACTTAATAGTATGTCCGCAATCCTGACACAACAAGTATTTAAAATTGGCACGTGTCGGTAAAAATACAATAGACTGCTCTTTTTTTTGCAGTACTTCTTGCAAATTCTCTGTAATCAAAGGAGACAAGCTCTCGGGACTTTTTTCATATATAAATGTTTTAAGAGAGCTGAAATGTCCGCCTTTGAGCCGTGTATGTTCAAATTTTGCATATGAGTTAAGTGATGGTGTAGCACTGCCGAGTACTACATGAACATCATAGAGTTTTCCCATATAAATGGCTAAATCTCTAGCATTGTAACGTGGACGTGAAGATGATTTATAGCTCTCATCATGCTCTTCATCGACGACAATAAGTCCTAAGTCTTTTATGGGTAAAAAAAGAGCCGAGCGTGCGCCCGCTATGATTTTTGCTTCGCCTGCGTATATTTTGGCAAGTGCTTTTTTCTTTGCCAGAGGGGTGAGTTTTGAGTGCCACATCACAAAATCATCGCCGAAATGCTCTTTGAGACGTTTGGACATCTGCGGAGTCAAAGATATCTCAGGCATTAAAAAGATGCTTGTCTTGCCCTCTTGTATTATCTGCTCAAAGTATTTCATGTAGACTTCTGTTTTGCCGCTGCCTGTATCGCCGAAGAGGAGCGCGACTTTGTGTTGTTGTAAAAATGTTAGAGCTTTTTCTTGTTTATCTGAAAGAACTATGTTGCTTTTGGGAAGTGAGGTTTTAACCTCGCCCTTTTTGCTTTCATGACGCACAGCCCAGGTTTCAACCTTACCTGTAAACGGCATCATAACAGAAAAGGCATCACCTAATGAACAAATGTAGTAAGAGGCGATAAACTTAGCCAATGCAATCTGCTTGAGTGAATAATAAAATTCACTTACTTCTAAAACCTCATTTGTTTGAAATGCCGGCTTATTACATGTAGCTATAACGACACCATCTAGTACTCGGTTTTTTACATGTACTTGTACTTTTGTGCCTATGTTTATATTTTGCAGAGAATGATAAGTAAAAGGCTCAAGAGGTGATCCTATGATAGATATATTATAGTAGTTCAATATTTATATTTAATTTATAAGTTGGTCACAAAGGGGATCTTGGTTTGCATTCAAATCAAATTTACCTGTTGCAGGATTATAGGTAAAATTACAATTCTTTCCCCCTACTTTATATACATAATGAATATAAGGTGCTGCAGCATCTGTTGTACTCCAATGTCCGTCTATCGTACCAGAAGTTACTCCATACATTAACAATTCTCTGCCTACTGTTCCGTTACCGTCAAAAAGAGTTGTGCTATTTTGGCTCAAGCCTGATATATAATTTTGATCTCCCTGAATAATATGTGCCTGCCTGTCTGTAATAATAGCAGAGCGTATGGAAGCAATATCGGCACGCCCTTTTGAAATTTGTGCATCTGTTCTTGTTGCAGCAAATTTGGGTATAGCAATAGCTGCTAAAATTCCTAAAACTACAATAACAAAAACCAATTCTATCATCGTAAAAGCGCTTTTTGATTTTTGCATAAAAATTCCTTTATTATTCTATTCATTATATAGTAACATGATTATGATTATTTACGATTGAAGTTGAAAAATATATGGAAATTATTGATATATATTCCCAAGCAGGAGCTTGAGAATAAGTTAAGTACTTTTAGTAAGTAACTTTGGCTCCGCCAAATTGATGAACAGCAATCAATCCTTTAGCAGTTGCTTTATTTTGAGCATCAGTACAATATGCTGTACCATTATCAGTACCACCCGAGGCAATAGTAACATTCCCATCAGTTGTTGTTCCAAGTGTAATTGTAAAACATTTTAATGCCCCACATGCAGCACTAGTATTATCTTCTGTGCCTGTAGCTGTAAAAGCACTTCCTGCATCTCCAATACATGTTGATAGATTTGTTAACTCACTTGATACTTTTGCATCATCCCGTGTAGCTGCAAGTTTTGGAATAGCAACTGCTGCTAAAATACCTAAAATAACGATAACGAAGATCAATTCGATCATTGTAAAACCAGCTCTTTTCATAAGAACTCCTTATTTATATAAAATTGGATTACACTAGTAATCTTATAAACTATTATGAGCCTACTTTCATTAAAGTTTGCTTAAATCACTAAATAAACTTATTTGGAATAAAAGTTGCTTTGAGTTGCTTACATGTAAACAAGGAGCATTTATGAGCATTGAAATATCTAAAACCCATGCACTTTTAGCCAAAGCGCTGGACTATCGTGCGGCACGTCAAGATATGATATCTTCAAATATCGCCAATGCGGACACACCTTATTATAAGCCTAGAGATATCAGTTTTGAAGATGCTTTGATTGCAAAGAAAAACGAACTTTATCAAGACAATGCGCATCAACTGAAGATGGCACAAACCAACTCAGGGCATTTACAACCTAAAGCACAAGCAAGCCAAATAAAACCTACACTTTACTTTAGAGACGGGCACATGGCACGTAATGACGGTAATTCTGTAGATATAGATGTGGAGACTACAGAAATGAGTAAGAACTCTATTATGTTTAATGCCATTGTCATGGCAAGTAAAAAAGATGCGGCAATCTTCAAGAGTGTTATAGATGCATCTGCAAAAGTAAACTAAGGACTAAAAAGTGAGTAATTTTTTAAACAGCTTTGACATTAGTGGGTACGGACTATCAGCACAAAGAGTACGTGTTAACACCATTTCAAGCAATATTGCAAATGCCCAAACAACCAGAACCGATGAGGGTGGACCGTACCGCCGTAGAGAAGTCGTCTTTAAAGCTATAAACTTTAATGATGTGTATAACAAAGCACTCGGTGAAAACACGCAAAGCGCAAAATATGAAGACCCTTTAAATGAAGGGGAATTTGGTAAAAAGGTAAATCCTGCTATAATGAGTGTAGTAGTTGACAAGGTTATAAGAGATGATTCAAAACCTCTTATGAAATTTGAACCCAACAACCCGGATGCGGATGCAAACGGATATGTGGCATATCCAAATATTAATCCTGTTGTAGAAATGTCCGATTTAGTAGAAGCGACACGTTCTTATCAGGCAAATGTTGCAGCATTTCAAAGCGCAAAAGATATGGCAAATTCTGCAATATCACTTTTACAATAAAGATGGAGTTATAGATTATGAGTAATATTAACAATATTTCCGGTGCATCCACAGCAGATCTTTTAAAACAAAAAAGTGCTGTAGAAAAAGGCGGAGGCGGTGAAGCTTTTGCCGAGCAGCTAAAATCAGCCATCAATGAAGTCAATGACATTCAGCAAGACAGTGAAAAAGCCATCGCAGATTTGGCAACAGGTCAGGTAAAAGACCTGCACCAGGCAGCACTTGCAATCGGCAAAGCAGAAACAAGTATGAAACTTATGCTTGAGATCAGAAACAAAGCGCTGAATGCTTATAAAGAGATTGGTAGAACGCAATTATAATCTACCTCTGCATATAATAATTTAATGGTAAACCGCAACAAAAGTAAAAAAATCCTCCTTCTCTATGTACTGATTTTTCTTGCTTTTGTGGTCTTTTTAAGTGTTATGCTTCTAACTGCCACAAAATCGCGCAATATGCCATCTTTATACACAGTAGAAAGTTCAAAAGCCCAGCGTGGCAGTATCATCAGTGCAGACGGTTTTCATATAGCTACAACCAAAAAACTCTATAAAGCAGTAGTCAACACCCGCTACATAGACCCTGATAAAAAAGAGTTGTTTATAAAACTTTTTAGTATCTACTCAGGGATGAGCCCTACGTCAATTAAAAAAAGGCTCGCTAAGCGCAGAGGTGTTGTTGTTCTGAGTTATGATGTCCCTCAAATCCAGGCACATTACTTAAAAACACTCGCTCGTGAGCTCAGACGTTTTAAAGTATTTTTGGAACTGAAAAACCCAAAAACAGGACTTCGTTCAGTCCATGGACTCAGCGTACTTGAGAGTGGTGAAAGCCGCGAGTACCCGTATGGAACACTGCTTACCCCAATCATAGGTTATCCGCATAAAATAGAAGAAGACGGCTACACATCCATCAGAGGTGTCAAAGGACTAGAAAAAAGATTTGATACAGAGCTCTCTCCTATTCAAGACGGATACAGCAGAGGAAAACGTGATGTCAACAGCTATATTATTTTAAATAAAGAGAGTTTTACCAAGCCAAAAATCAACGGTCTTGATATAAAACTCACCATTCCTGTTTCCTTTCAAATC